>DAITMW010000297.1:0-9290 GCA_036834945.1 Steroidobacteraceae bacterium | reverse complement strand
AGAATGAGAAACAATGCCGTCCAACTCTGCGCCATCCAACTGATCACGGTGACGTGGTCGAACGATGGCAACGAGAGCAGCGACACGACGAACCAGACCGTCAGGGGCACGAGCGCTATGGAGGTCAGGCGTTGCAACCACCAGTGATGCACGCCCTCTTTCGCGGATCCGGTACCCAACACTTTGCCCAGGGGGCTGCGCAGACTCATGACTGATGCGCTCCGGGGCAGAACGCCCAATAGATGACGGCAATCGTGAGTAACAGCGCGACGGTGATCACGATCCAGGCGCTCCGCTGCGATTGGTGCCGTTCCATGCCAGTCCCGGTGTCCCAGACCAGGTGGCGGATGCCGCCGACGAGGTGATACGAGAAACTGAAGAGCAGTCCCGCGTAGAGCAGCTTGAAAATCGGGAGCGATAATATCCCGATGGCGTGCATGTAAGCGGTGGCGCTGCTCGCCACCGCCATGAGCCAGTAGACGAAGACCAGCAGACCGATGGACATCGCAAGCCCGGTGAGACGGTTCGCGAACGAAGTGAGGCTCGTATACCGGAACATCCGGTACACAGTCATATGCGGTGAAAGAGGTCGTTGCGGCATAAAGGTTGGTCCCGCGACGAAGGACGGCGGCGCTGCCCGTCGCGCGCGGTTTTCGGTTAACTTAGAAATCGATGCAGCGGCCCTTCTTCTCCCAATCACCGAACCGCGTCGGCTCGGGGCCTGTGGGGCCACCGATCTCACGGGGACGGGACGGGGCGGAGGTTGCGGTGGGCGACTCGCCCGGTGCGACCTGCGCGGGTCCGGAGGTTGCGGTTGCGGAATCCGGCCTCATAGAGGCCAGGTCCGGGGTGGATGCGGTAGCAGCGGGAAGAACGGACGGCGGTAGCGATTCGTTCTTGTCAGCGCGGTTCGGCATCCCTTTATTGTGCCAGAATTCTGTTTTCGGGACCACCGGAAACACTTGGAAAAACAACGCCTACAGCATGAATAACGCGTGGAATCTGATCGGGCTCGACGATTTTGGCGTTCTGCGATTGCGTGGAGCGGACGCTATTCGTTTTCTCCAGGGACAGGTCTCCAATGATGTGGAGCAGCTCTCGCTGGAGCGCTCGCAGCTCGCGGGGTACCACAACCCACAGGGGCGCGCGATCGCGGTACTGCGGCTCGCGCAGCTCGCGCCGGATGATCTCCTTGCGATCGTGCCTCGGGAGCTTGCCGCGACGGTCGCGAGCCGGCTGGGGAAGTTCGTTCTTCGGGCGAAGGTGAAGATCGCCGATGAGTCCGCCGCATGGCGTGTGGCGGGATTGGTAGCGCCGCATTCGGGTGGCAGCGGCGGAGAGCGAGGCGCGGGAGGAACGGCGGCCGCCGCATTCGATTCGCGTGCAGCGAATTGGGCTGCGGCGCAGTTTGAGCAGGCCAGCGCGCGCGTCGTCGAAGCTGGTGAACAGAGCGTCGCCGCTGCGCAGTTGGAAATTGCGGATTCCGTTGTGGAGCTTCCAACAGCGTCGGCGCTCATTCTGCCTGACGCGGTGAATGTGCAGTCACGTTCCGAGGGAGTCGTCATCGTACGCGTGGGTGCGGAGCCGGCTCGGTGGCTGATTGTATCGCCTGTTGGTGAGGCGGCGCCTGTGTCGGCGTGCGAAGTTGGGGAGCGGGACGCGTGGCGGCTGCTCGATATTGCTGATGGCATACCGCAGGTTACCGCGGCGACGTCCGAAGAGTTCGTGTCGCAGATGTTGAATCTCGACGTGCTCGGCGGGATCTCTTTTGAGAAGGGTTGCTACACGGGGCAGGAAGTGATCGCCCGCGCGCACTATCGCGGGCGGGTGAAGCGGCGGATGCAGCGATTCATGTCGCGTGAGCCGGCGAGACTTGCGGTAGGCGAGTCGGGGCAGCTTGCGGACGGTCGCTCGTTCAAGGTAGTTGAGGCCGTGCAGCTGGCGAACGGGCGCTGCGAGTTCCTGGCGGTCGCACCCATGGTCGCGAGCGGATCGGGTGGAGTTGGCGACGACGCGCGGCAGGCGGCTGCGCCTCCGGCCGAAGATGGGCCGGGGGCGATGGCACGAGCGTCTTCCGCAGACACGGCGTCAGCGGCGACGGGCTCGGCTACCAACACAACGATCGACGCCGAGCAACTTCCCCTGCCCTACGCCCTGCCGGACTAAACGACCCAGCGCAGCGCGTCCGCGGCGCTTCATTGCCCCTGCGATCGCTTCGCGAATGACACGGCGTAGACCTGAGAGCGGAACAATAGAATCGGGTCGTTCGACGGCGCGATGCCGTCAGCGAGGACGAGCGGGTCGAAGTTGATGGGCTCGCACGCGACGCCTTTCTGCTGCGGGGTCGCCTGGGTGAGCGTCAATGTGCCGGCAGTGAAGTGTTTGCGCGACTCGGGCCAGGCCAGGGTCGGATTGTCCTGCGGGTCGCCGGGCTCGCCCACATAAACGATCATGTCCCACAGTACCGGGTGTTTGCTGACCCTGTCGATCAGGTTCGCTTCGAGAAAGTCGCGCGGCGCGGCTTTGATTTCCGGAGGGGTCAGCTCCTTCACACCGTCACGGGGGATGAAGCGCCAGCGCACGGGGTGCCCGGTACCTTTTGCGTCGATGAATTTGAAGGTGTGGACGCTGAAGAAAGCCGCCTGGTAGAAATTCGCTGTCGGGGTGTGATGCGCGGAATACTCGCGCAGCGGTCCGGCGTCGGGGTGAGTCAAGAAATAGGCGTCCAGTTTTCCCGGGTCGGGCATCCCGGTGTTGGGGTTCGGCTTCAGGGCTACGACCAGGTCGCGGAAGGAGGCCGGCGTCGCGGCGGCAAAGATCGGGACATCCGACATGGTCATGTGCTGCAAGGCGCCGCCGGGGAGATGAAACTCGAGGGCCATGCCCCGCAAGGCGACTTCCGCGTCGGGCTCGTAGGGATCACCCGTTCCGAGCGAAAACCGGGCGGTCACGGGTACCGGCTTCCCCGAGAACAGGGCCGAGCGGCTCAGCCCCGCCGCGCCCCCGGAACCGACAAACTCGCCGGCCGCGCAGATGCCCTTGGTGTGTGATTTGCGCTTGCCCGGGTGATCGCCGCTATTGTCCTCCAAGGCCTGGATCATCTCGACGGGCGTGACACCGGCCGCTGCCGGCGCCGCGGTAGCGACCCGCATGCCCCCGGAACCCAACATCGAACAGCCGACCAGCAACATGAAGAAGGCCGTGGTCGCGTGTGGCAACGAGGCTGTTTTCATACAACCAGCATGCTGCGTGGCGACTGTTGCGTTCTTGTCTGGACAGGTGATTCTTGAACGAAGCGGTCAACCTGCCGCTCGAGCCGACTTCAGAGGTCGACCAGCTCGACCTCGGCGGGGTCGATCCGGCGCTCGAGAAAGTGACTGCCCACTCGCGCGAAGCGCTCGACGGAATCGGTGGCGAGGAAGCGAATGCCGGACTCGCCTGCCTGGCGCATCAGCCCTTCGCGGTACAACAGCTGGTGGACGCTCTTCGCGGTGGTGGCGGCCGAGTCGACGAGGCAGACGCCCGGATCGATCGCCGTGCGGATGACTCCGGCGAGGACTGGGAAGTGGGTGCAGCCCAACACCAGGGTATCCGGATGTGACTCCAGGGGGCCGAACAACGGATCCAGGTAGTGGCGTGCGACACCATCGGCGATCGGGCCTTTGTGCAAGCCCTCCTCCGCCAGCGCGACAAACAGCTGGGTTGGAAGCGCCACGACGCGCGCGTTGGCCCGGAGACGCACAATCGCCTCCTGGTAAGCGCCACCGCGGACCGTGCCTTCAGTTGCAATGACGGCGATGTGGCCGCTTTTGGATGCGGCGCAAGCCGCCTCGGCACCCGGCTCAATCACCCCGACGACGGGGATTCCTTCGATGCGCTCGCGAATGGTGGGCAATCCAACCGCGGAAGCGGTGTTGCAAGCAATCACCAGGCACTTGACGTCGTACTCCAACAACGCCTCGGCCGCCTGCCAGGCGTAACGCGCTACCGTCTCCGGACTCTTCGTTCCGTACGGCAGCCGCGCGGTGTCGCCGAGATAGACGAAGCGCTCGTGCGGCAGCTCCGCCGCCAGAGCCTTCAGAACCGTCAATCCCCCGACACCCGAATCGAACACCCCGATCGGGGACTCGTTCAATCAACCTCCGGCCGAAGGTGCGGGAAAAGGATCACGTCGCGGATCGACGCGGAGTCGGTGAAGAACATGACGAGCCTGTCGATGCCGACGCCGAGTCCCGCGGTCGGGGGCATGCCGTACTCCAGGGCACGGACGTAGTCGGCGTCATAGAACATCGCTTCCTCATCGCCCTTGTCCTTGCGGGCGACCTGCGCACGGAAGCGCGCTGCCTGATCCTCGGCGTCGTTCAGCTCAGAGAAGCCATTGGCGATCTCGCGGCCGGCAATGAAGAATTCGAAGCGGTCCGTTAGGAAGGGATCGGCATCGTTCGCACGGGACAGCGGCGACACTTCGGCAGGATAGGCGTGCACGAAGGTCGGCTCATTGAAGGTGTGCTCGGCGGTCTTCTCGAAGATCTCGATCTGCAGCTTGCCGGGACCGTCGTGCGCGTTCACCGCAATGCCCAGCTTCTCGCAGATCTTGCGCAGGTAAGTCGGGTCGCGCAGCGACAGCGGGTCAATGCCGGGGTTGTTCTCGATGATCGCCTCTTCGATCGTCACTCTGCGGAACGGCTTCGCGAGATCGTAGGTGTGGCCCTGGTAGGTCACCTGCTTGCTGCCGTGGAGCGTGTCGGCCAGCCCCCGCATGGCCTTCTCGATCCAGTCCATGAGGTCGCGGTAGTCGGCGTAGGCGAGATACAACTCGAGCATCGTGAACTCGGGGTTGTGCCGGGTCGAGACGCCTTCGTTGCGGAAGTTGCGATTGATCTCGTAGACACGCTCGAAGCCACCGACGACGAGCCGCTTCAGGTACAGCTCCGGCGCGATGCGCAGGTACATGTCGAGATCGAGCGCGTTGTGGTGAGTTATGAACGGACGCGCCGCGGCTCCGCCCGGGATGGGTTGCATCATCGGGGTCTCGACTTCGATGAAGTCGAGGGAGTCCAGGAAGTCGCGCAGGTAGCGAACGATCTTCGTCCGGGTGCGGAAGACATTCCGGCTCGTCTCGTTGACGATGAGGTCGACGTAACGCTGGCGGTAGCGCGTTTCGTTGTCGGCGAGGCCGTGCCACTTGTCGGGCAGCGGGCGCAGCGCCTTTACCAACAACCGCAGGCTGTCCGCGCGCACCGAGAGCTCGTTGGTTTTGGTTCGGAACAGGGCCCCTGTCGCGCCGATGATGTCGCCGACGTCCCAGCTCTTGAAAGCGTCGTAGGCGGCACCGAGCGCTTCCTGCTGCAGGAAGAGCTGGATCTGGCCGGTGCGATCGGCAATCTTGACGAAGCTCGCCTTGCCCATTACCCGCTTGAACAGGATGCGGCCGCCCACGCTGACCTGTGTGGGGTTCGCATCCAGCCACGCCCCATCGCGTTCGCCGAAGGCGTCATGCAGTTGCTCGGCGAGAGCGTTCCGACGGAAGTCATTCGGGAAGACAGGAGTGCCCGACTGCTGCGCCGCTTCGCGCAATTGCGCGAGCTTGCCGCGACGCTCGGCAATCAGCTTGTTCTCATCTTCGGGAGGACCGCCCGCGCCACTACCGTTGCCCTTCACGTCTGTCACCTAGACTCCCGCCTTGAGCGAAGCTTCGAGAAATTGATCGAGGTCGCCGTCGAGCACCTTGTCGGTGGCGCCGACTTCCACACCGGTACGCAGGTCCTTGATGCGCGATTGGTCGAGCACGTAGGAGCGAATCTGGTTGCCCCAGCTCACGTCCGACTTCGAATCCTCCAACACCTGGGCCGCGGCGTTGCGCTTGTTGACTTCGAGCTCGTACAGCTTCGCCTTCAACATCTTCATCGCCGTGGAACGGTTCTTGTGCTGGCTGCGCTCGTTCTGACAGGCTACGACGATGCCGCTGGGCACGTGCGTGATGCGCACCGCGGATTCCGTCTTGTTCACGTGCTGACCGCCGGCGCCGGAGGAGCGATAGACGTCCGTCTTCAGGTCAGCCGGGTTGATGTCGATTTCGATGTCGTCGTCCACTTCCGGCGAAATGAACACGGAGGCGAACGAGGTATGGCGGCGGTTGCCGGAGTCGAACGGCGACTTGCGTACCAGGCGATGCACGCCGGTCTCGGTGCGCAGCCAGCCGTAGGCGTAGTCGCCCTTGATCTCGAGGCTCGCGCTCTTGATACCCGCGACTTCACCCGGATTCGAGTCGATGACTTCGGCCGTGAACCCCCGTGATGCGGCCCATCGCAAGTACATGCGCAGCAGCATCTGCGCCCAATCCTGCGCTTCGGTACCGCCCGCCCCTGCCTGGATATCCAGGAAGGCGTTGTGCGAGTCCATCTCGCCGTGGAACATGCGCTTCAACTCGAGGCGGCGCACTTCGGCCTCGAGACGCTGCGCGTCGTTATCGATATCGCGCGCGGCTGCCTCGTCTCCTTCGCTTTCCGCGAGCTCGAGAAGCTCCGCTGCGTCCGCTATGCCCTTGGTGGTGCGCTCGATCTCGCCCGTATCGGCCGTGAGCCGCGCGCGCTCACGTCCCAGCTCCTGCGCGCGTTCGGGTTTCGTCCAAACGGCCGGGTCCTCCAGCTCGCGCCCTACCTCCTCGAGGCGCTCCTTCTTGAGATCGTACTCAAAGAAACCCCCGTAAGGAGTGGATGCGCTCCCCGAGATCTTTGAGCTGGCGTTTGAGTTGATTGACTTCCATCGCAGGTCTATGAGGTTGAAGGGAATCCCGTAATGCTAGCACACAGGGTTGGCGGAAATCGCCGACACGGTCGGAAGGGGCGGTACCGCGCCCGGGACCGGCAGGACATGGTCGACGAGCAGCTGCAAACGGTGCTCGCCCTGGTACTCGTTCACGTCGAGTCGATACACGAGATGCACGGAGCCTTCCGGAGGCACGAAGCCCCGCGGCTCTTCAATATAGTTGAATGCGATCGCGTCGAAAGATCGTCCCGTTCGTGGGACTTCGACCCACATTTTCAAGTGGCGGTCCCCAACTACGCGCGTATTGCGGATCGCAAACACGCCGTCGAAGCACGGCTCGGGGAATGCCTGGCCCCATGGGCCTCCGGCACGCAACGCCCGCGCGGTTTCGAGAGCAATCTCCTGCACCGAGAGCTCCCCGTCTGTCTCGACAGCATCCGCGACGGCGTTGCGCTCCGCCCAGCGGGCAACTTCCGCGTCGAAAGCTTTAGCGAAGCGGTCAAGCTTTGCGAGATCTAACGTCAGGCCCGCCGCCATCGCGTGACCACCGAATTTACTGATGAGGTCGGGCTCGCGCGCCGCGATCGCGTCGAGCACATCGCGGATATGGATTCCGGGCATGGAGCGCGCGGAGCCACGAAGTACCGCCTCGCTTGCCAGTGCGAAGGCAATTACGGGGCGGCGGACGCGGTCTTTTACGCGGCTTGCGACCAGGCCCACGACACCTTGATGCCAACTCTCGTCATAGAGACAGACACCGCTTCGCTGAACCGCGCGTGGCCCCACCTCGCGCAGAACGCTCACCGCCGCTAACGCTTCCGTTTGCATGCGCGCTTCGGTGGCGCGCCGCTCCTGGTTGAGTTGGTCGAGTCGCGCCGCAAGCCCCTGGGCCGTGGCAGGGTCGTCGCACAACAGACACTGGATGCCGATCGTCATGTCATCCATGCGGCCCGCGGCGTTCAGGCGCGGCGCAACGGCGAACGCCAGGTCCGTGGCGGTAAGGTCGTTAGCCCGTCTGCCTGCCAGATCCAGGAGAGCACGGATACCGGCGACGCAGCGGCTCGCACGGATACGCCGCAAGCCCTGGGTTACGAGTACTCTATTGTTGGAATCCAACGGAACGACGTCGGCTACCGTACCGAGCGCGACGAGATCGAGAAATTCCGCGACGCTGGGTGCACCTGGCGGTGTGAGCTTCTCCGCATCGAGGCGGCGACGCACAGCCGCCATGACATAGAACGCCACGCCGACGCCGGCAAGAGCACGACTGCCAAAATTGCTGCCCGCTAAATTGGGGTTGACGATGACGTTCGCCGCGGGGAGCTGCACGCCCGCAAGGTGATGGTCGGTGATGAGGACGTCAATGCCGAGTGCGCGAGCACTCTCGACACCGGCGATGCTGGAGATGCCATTGTCCACAGTGACGATGAGAGTGGGTGAACGCGTCGCGGCAAGCGCAACGATTTCCGGCGTGAGTCCGTAGCCGTACTCGAAGCGGTTCGGGACGAGAAAGTCGACGGACGCGAAACCCCAGCCCCTGAGCGAGCGAACCATGAGTGCCGTGCTGGTGGCACCGTCGGCGTCAAAATCACCTACGACCAACACGCGACCGCCACGATGCTGCAGGAGCAAGTCCACCGCCGCGGGCACGCCCTCGAGCGTTCCCACAGGGATCATGCGTTCGAGCGACGTATCGAGATCAGCCTGTGTTTTTACGCCGCGGGAGATATAGATCCGGCGCAGGACCGGATGGAGACCGTCGCCGAAAGATGCGGCATCTCGAGGAGGGAGCGCACGACGCACGACACGCAGATTCAAATAGACGGCTCCCCCTGTGTTATCGATCAAAAGCTTAGCATGAGGGCCTGCGGAATGCGCACCGCCAGAACGGGCACAGGCCCCGATTGACTTCGGCGACTCGGGCGCGCGAATCTCTTCACATGAATGATTCCTCGCCTTCCCGGGAGCAGCTGAGCAAGCTCGAGCGTTTCCTGACTGTTGATCCGGGCAACCTGAGACTGTTCACCGACTGTGCGGCGCTTGCCGTGCAGCTCGAAGATTATGAAGCGCTGCTGCGCGCGGCGAACACGCGGCTGAGATTGCGGCCTACGGACATCCCCGCGTCGTCGGCGCGTGGCAAGGCACTGCTCGCCAAGGGCGACTTTCAGCGGGCCGCCGCGGAGTTTGAGAAAGTGGCCATCGCTCATCCTGCCGATGCGGCGGTCCAACAGGATTTGGGGCTTTGCTACTTCAGCCTGGATGATTTCGAATGGGCGCGACCGCCGCTCGAGGCGGCCTTGGAGTTGGGCGAGCGTAATAGTGGATTATTGCGGCTCCTGATATCGACGTGGCACCGTCTCGGGATGCTTGCCAGGGCGGAGGAGCTGGCTTCGGCAAACTCCGACGCAGCTCACACGGACGCGGCACTCGCGGGTGTTTACGCCCGGTTGTATCTCGATTTGAAACGCACCGCCGAGGCCAGCCAGTGGGCGGGGCTGGCGCTGAGCCTGGACCCGCGGAAC
>DAITMW010000296.1:0-9405 GCA_036834945.1 Steroidobacteraceae bacterium | reverse complement strand
CCCACTCACCACGAATGCATGGATGTCGCCCGAGAGCACGACCGGGTTCGCGACGTGCCGCTCGGACAGAAATCTCATGAGTCGCTCGCGCGCCGCGGGGTAGCCATTCCACGCGTCCGTCCAGAACAGGTGGCCCGGCGGGGGCTCCTCGTTGTTGTAGGCCATGAGGGTGCCTTGGGCGAGCAGATTCCAGCGGGCCTGGCTCGCGAGGAGCTGGCCTTGCGCCCACATCTCCTGGCGTCCCCCCAACATGGTGCGCGAGGGGTCGTTGAGCTCCTGGCATTTCTCCGCTTCGATCCGGTGCCCGCCTGCCCGTCCCAGGGGCGGACAGGCTTCCGGCGCCCGGTACTGCCGCTGATCCAACATGACGATGGAGACCAGGTCGCCGAAGCTGCGGCTGGCGTAGAGCCGCATCGCGGGGCCGACCGGCACCGCCCATCTCGGCAGCGGCATGTGCTCGTAGTACGCCTGGTACGCGGCCGAGCGGCGAGCGAGAAAGAGGCCCGGGTCGTCGTCGTCCTCTGAAACGTCGTTCGCGTAATCGTTCGCGACGTCATGGTCGTCCCAGATCACCATCCAGGGTGCCGCCGCGTGGGCATTCGCGAGGTCGCGGTCGGTCTTGTACAAGGCGTGACGCGCGCGATAGTCCTCGAGGGTGAAGGCGGGGGGCATGTTGTGATTTCGCACCTTCTTGGGCGCGTTGCCCTCGTAGATGTAGTCGCCGACATGCACGATGAGGTCGGGGTTGTCGCCCAGCAGATGACGATAAGCGGTGTAATACCCCTGCTCGTAATGCTGGCAATTGACGAGTCCGATTTTCAGATGATCGAGCGGTGCTCCATGGGCCGGTGCCGTGCGGGTCCGGCCGATCGGACTGCGCGCACCGCCGGATTCGAAGCGATACCAATAGTCGCGGCTCGGATCGAGACCCGAAGGCTCGATGTGCACGGAGTGCGCGAAGTCGGGTGTTGCGTAGGTTGTACCGTGCTGTATGACGGAGCGTATACGATCGTCAGTGGCGATTTCCCACTTCACCTCCACGACCTCCTGCGGCATTCCGCCGCCCGGCTCGAGGGGTGAAAGCACGAGACGTGTCCATAACACGACGGAGTCGGACGTCGGATAGCCCGAAGCGACACCCAGTTGGAACGGGCTCGTGGAGAAGCGGAAATCCTCGGCGGCGCTCAAGCGCCTCGAGGGCAACAGGCCAATCGCCGTCGCGGCGAGAGAGCCGGCCATGAACTTCCGTCGTGTCGTCATTGAGTGAAGCTCCGCAAGAAGGGACCGAAAGCCGCGCCTTTCGGTCCATGGATCAAAACGCAGGCCCATTCGGGCCGAAGGCGCCTTTTGATGATTAAAAAAGGGGAACGCAAATGCTGCGCCGAAGGACCCGCTGTCATAATAATTTAGTTTAGCTGTCACGCACGGACGGCATCTTGCGCTTGACAGAACGTCGGTAGACTAAAGAACTAACCGCGCTATACAAAGCGCTTCGGATCGATTTCATGTTTCACCCAAGAATGACAGCCCTCCCGCTGGCTGCAACCCTTGCGTTGTGCCTGGCGCAAATGGGGAACGCCGCAGCCGCCACCCTGAGCTACGAGCAGACTGCTGCTGGAATCACCGGCTCCGGAGTCGGTACGAGCTATTCGCATCTGCCGGTCGTCGACACGTACGGCAATGCGCTCGGAGCCTCCCCTGGCCAGCTCGCCGGCGCGCCCGGATTCAGCTTCTACGATGATTATATTTTCACGGTCGCGGACTCGACGATCGATTCGGTGACTTCCTCGATCAATCTCGGGTCCCTGTCGATCGCGAACCTGCAAGAGCGGCTCTACAGCATCAGTGCCAACTCGCCGCCGGTGCTCGGTACCCCCAGCGGCTTCCACACCGATTGGAGCGCTCCGATCAACTTCACCGCTGGGGTGGAGACCGGGATGCAAACGGTGTTGAGCCCCACGCAGTTGTCGGCGGGCACGTATGTGCTCGAGATCCGGGGCCTCGTCACCGGAGCTTCCGGTGGTGGCTATTCTGGTGTGATCGATCTGCAGCCGGTGCCGTTGCCGGCCGCGCTGCCCATGCTCCTGTCGGGGCTGGGACTGCTCGGCGGAGTCGCGCGGAAGAAGTTTGCCAGGAGCTAACGCCGGGAGGCGTTAACGGGCTGGGAGCCTATCCGGCTCCTAGCCCTTCTAGCCCGCTGCCCTGGGCAGTGGGCGAAGACGCCGGTGAGCTTGGGAGAAGCGCTCCCAACCGGCGTCGCTCATATATCTCCGCAGCACGCGTGGATTGGTCTTCCTGAGGTCGACGAGCACCAGGCAATCGAGTGCGTCGCCGAAGTCCGGATCCACGTTGAACCCCAACATCCGTCCGCCGAGCTTCAAATACTGACGTAACAGGACGGGCGCGCCCTTGCCGTCCGGCTCGAGATCCGCCACGACTGTCGAGAGTGCCTCGATGTCCGCCAGCGACTCGTGACGGCCCAGTGAGCGCAGCGAGAAGCGGCCGCGAAACGGCCTTTTCGCGCGCACCACCGTCGGTGCCAGCGGTTGGAATGTCTTCTTGCGTAGGAATCCGACCAGCAGCTCGCGTGACAGCGGCAGGTAATCGTTGCTGATGCTGACCGGCCCGATCAGGCGGCAGTAACGTGGATGGCGGGCGATGTACTCGCCGATTCCCTTCCACAGGAGCATCAGCGAGGCGAAGCTCTTCTGGTACTCGACACGGACGAAGGAGCGGCCGAGCTCCAGGGCGGGGCCGAGAAGCTTGATGAACAGCTCGTTGTAGTCAAACAGGGTCGAGGTATACAGGCCGCGCTTGCCGAAGCGGCGGCTGATCTCGTCCGTGCGCCCGAGCCGATAGGCCCCGACGATCTCGCGGGTTTCGGTATTCCAGATGAAGAGGTGTTCGTAGTAATCGTCGAACACGTCGATATCCGCGCTACGGCCAGTGCCCTCGCCTACTGCACGGAAAGTCAGCTCGCGCAGCCGCCCCAACTCCTGCAGCGTCCACGGAATCCGGGACGTCGGTGCGCAATACACCCGCATGCGTCCCGAGCTCACCATCAGCATTTCGGGCGGCAGCGTCTCGATTTCGCAGGACAACCGCTCGGGGTCGACCGCGGCCGCGATCGGTTCAAGCGTACGTTCGATGGCTGTCGGCGCGGGCTGTGCCGGCGCGCCAACGAGGGAGTTATTCGAGCCCGCCAGCAGATACGTCTTCAGGCGAAGGTGCGCGGCCAGCTGGTCGTCCGTTTCAAAGGCCGCGAGCTTCGACGGCGCCAGCGGCTGGCCCAGTCGGATGGGCACCCGGGTGCCGAGCTTGTTACCCAACTCATGCGGCAGCAGCAGCGTCCGCAGCCGCGGATGGACGATGCCGGCGAGTTGGAACAGGGCGCTGTTGGCGCCGCCGAAAAACATGGGCACGACCGGGGCGCCGGAGATGCGTACGAGCCGGGCGGCTGTCGTGTTCCAAGGCGGATCGCTGATGGACAACGTGCGCAGATGCAGGTGAGACACCTCACCGGCAGGGAAAATCATCAGCGCGCCGCCCTCTTCCAGGTGGCGCAGCGCCTTGCGCATGCCGACGGCATTGGCGCGCTTGGCTTGCGGGCCGCCGAACGGGTCGACAGGGATCATCAGGGAGCCGATCGCATCCAGTTGCGCCAGCTCCGGGTTCACCAGGATCCTCAAGTCCCGCCGCCGGCGCCCGATGGTGGCCATGGCCAGCAGTCCGTCCAGGCCGCCGTAGGGATGATTCGAGGTGATGATGACCGGGCCGGTCGCGGGGATGCGCTCCTCCTCGAAGGCCGGCAGGTCCAACTGGACCTGCAGCTCGCGCAGAGCAACATCGACGAATGCGAACGGATCCTCGAAATTCCTGGCGTCGTCGCGCAGGCGCACGAGGCGGGAGATCCCGGGGGCAGCCAGCAATGCGCGCCGCATCCATTCAGGGATACTGCGCTCGCCTGTCTTGATCTGGAGGTTACCGCGATCCATGTTGGCTGCGAGGCTAAGCCCCGGATATTACGGGAAGATTGCGCCGCTGGAAGTCAATCCAACGGTGTGACCGTGGTCTCAGGTGTGGGGTTGGAGGGCCCTGGTGACCATGGCCCGGGGCGGGTTGGGATGCTCGGGTAACCGGGGTCTCAGGTGGGGTTGGTGCGGGCCGCTCCAGGCCGCCAGCGGGGGGTCCCGGTATTTTCACGGTGGTCGTTGCAGAACTGCGCCAGGCGCCGTACGGCGATCCGGTATTCCTGGTCTACCCAGGCGAACTCCAACCAGAACTCGCGCTGTGCCACGGCGGTGGTGGTATTGCGGCTGGCCATGAACATCCGCAATGCGGTGTTACGATGGCTCGCGAGCTCCTGCACACTGGCCTGTAGAGTCCCGAGCTGATCCAGTGCCCGGCGGGACAACAGCTTCATGGAGCCCGTGGTCAGCCCGTGTAGGTACGCAGCCTTTCGAACTCTGCGGTGGTCTTATCGAGCTCGTCGATGACCTCGCAGTAGCGGCGCCAGGCGTTGCGCAGCTCTTCCGCTTCGCGCGGTGTCACCCGGTCGAGGCCGCGCCGGGCGCTCTCGTGCTCGGATTGGACTTTCTGGTGGCGGCCTTCGAGGCGATCGAGACGCTCCCAGAACTCAGGGTCGAGCCATTCGGCCCGCTGTTCTTCAGACGCACTCATTGCCCTCACCTTGCGCGCTCTTGTACTGAACGCCACGCACGGTAGCCAAGAAGTGCTACAACAACATTGCAAACCAAAGATAGAAGCTGGATCACACTCCTGTCATTTGTGAGCCGCGGCCAGCAACTGCTCGATCTCGTTATGTTTTATCGCGCCGCGCGTGCGGTTGCCGTCGGCGGTGAAGAGCGTCGGCGTTGAATCGACGTGGAGCTGCTCGCCGAGTTTCTGCAACTGGTCGACGGGCGCGCCTTTGCAACGTGTGTCACCCGGATCGGTCTTCTGGAGCATCCACTTCGACCAGGCGCTGCTCGGGTCCTTGGAGCACCAGATCTCGACTGACTTCACGCTCGCGCCCGGATGCAGTGCTTCGATGGGATAAAGAAAAGTATAGATGGTGACGTTGGAGACGCCCTGCATCTCGCGCTCGAGCTGCTGGCAATAAGGGCACAGCGGGTCGGCGAAGACCGCGACCTTGCGGCTGCCATCGCCGCGCACTGTCTTGATCGCCAGGTTGAACGGCAGCGCATTGAAATCGATGGCGTTGATCGCATTCCAGCGCTCGGCGGTGAGATCCTGCCGGGTCTTGGTATCAATCATGCGGCCGGCAAAAATCAGGGTCGCGGCTTCATTCACGTAGAGCACGTCACCGCCCGCGTCGAGCTCGTAGAGCCCCGGCGTCGGGCCTTTGTGGATGGCCTCGACGTGGAGCTCGGGAATCCTCTCCTTCAGTGTCGCCCGGATTTTCGTGGCGATGTCCGTAGGTACATCATCGGTATTGGCGGCCACCGCGCCCGTGCAAACGCCGAGCGTCAGCAGCAACGTCAAGAAAGGCTTGAGATTCATTTTTGGCTGTCTACTTTGGCTGCTTCGTCGGCCGCTGCCACTCTTCGATCGTCGTCTGCCGCGCACGCGCTACGGTGAGCTTGCCGGCCGGAACCTCGCGGGCTACGGTCGAGCCGGCGGCGATCGTCGCGCCAGTGCCCACGGTGATCGGTGCCACGAGGACGCTGTTGGATCCCGTATGGACGTCGTCTTCGATCGTGGTGCGATGTTTGTTCACACCATCGTAGTTCGCGATGATGGTGCCCGCTCCGATATTGACGCGGCTGCCCACTTTCGCATCCCCGACGTAGGCGAGGTGATTGGCCTTCGAGCCGTCCCCCAGCGTCGAGTTCTTCACTTCGACGAAGTTGCCGATGTGAACCTGATCGGCGAGCGTCGAGGTTGGACGGCAGCGCGCGAACGGCCCGATATTGCAGGACTTTCCGATCGTGGCGCTGTCGATCACGCAGCTGGAGAAGATCTCGGTATCGGCGCCGATCTCGCTATTGCGGATCACACAATTGGGCCCAATCCTTACACGGTCGCCAAGCTTCACATTCCCTTCGAACACGACGTTCACGTCGATGACGACGTCCGTCCCGTGCGTGAGGGTGCCGCGAACGTCGATCCGCGCGGGATCGACAACGGTGACACCGGCGAGCATCAGGTCGCGAGCGAGCTGGCGGCGTAGCGAGGTTTCGAGCTCGGCGAGCTGGGTTTTGTCATTGACGCCCAACACCTCGATCACGTTTGCCGTGACGAGCGGGTTGACGGCGATTTTCTCCTTGGCCGCCATCGCAATGACGTCCGTGAGGTAATACTCGCCCTGCGAGTTGTCATTGCGCAGGGCCTTGAGCCACTTCTTCAGCAGCCGCGCCGGAGCAGCGATGACACCTGTATTGCACTCACGGATCTTGAGCTCTTTCCGGGAGGCGTCCTTCTGCTCGACGATCCTTTGCACGCGATCGCGCTTCCCGCGGATGATCCGGCCATAGCCCGTCGGATCGTCCAGCTCCATCGTTAGCAACCCCACCTGCTGCGAGCCGGCGAGTGTCAGCAACTCCGTCAGAGTCGCCCGCGTAATGAGCGGTACGTCGCCGTAGAGGACCAGCACGACGTGATCGTTCGGGACGCTGGGCATCGCCTGCATGACGGCATGCCCGGTGCCCAGGCGCTCTGCCTGCAGAGCCCAGGAGACCGCCTCGTCTTTCAAGGTGTCCCGTACCTGATCCCCGCCGTGCCCGTACACGACGTGGATAGCGGCGGGATCGAGCGAGCGGGCCGTATCAATGACGTGCTTCAGCAGGGGGCGCCCGGCCAGGGGTTGCAGAACCTTGGGCAGCGCCGATTTCATGCGCTTACCTTGGCCAGCGGCCAGGATGACGACAGAGAATGGGACCGGACGGGCTACGGGAGCGGGGTGTTTTTTGGCCATATCCGGGGAGTTTAGCGCACCCCGCAAAGCGTCACCGTCGAACGACGACGGCGTCCTCGTGCTCATGGCCCGCGCGGTTTTCGAGCAACATCAGCTTCTGACGGATGGTGGGTCCCACGTACAGCTGCGGATTGGAGTGCTCGAGGTGCTCGTCACCTTCCCGGTGCCTGATGAGGTCGGCGGCCTTCTTGAAGGCGGCCTCCAGGGTGCCGGCCGCGGGCAGGGAGTCCTTCAGGAACGCCTCCCCGAAGTAAGTCAGGTCACGATCGTCCGCGCACCCGAAAGAGGTGTGGTCGGCGTCGGAGGCGGTCATGATCAACGTGCCGTTGGTCTTCAGAGGCTCGACAAAAATGCCGGAGTAGCAGGCGGAGATGATGATGACGCGCCAGCGGATGCCCGACTCATCCAACGCCTCGCGCAATTCGGCGGGGCCGAGCTGCAACAGCGGCAGCGTGCCGTTGGAAACCGCCAGGCCGTCCTTCGAGCCGTGCGAGGTGAGCGTGAGAACGAGCACATCCTGCTCGACGTTCATGCGCGAGCCGAGGAGCTTGAGCGCGTCGGTCAGGCCTGACACCGTCGCGAGCGGGAAGGAGTCACGATCGTCGACGTCGTTGATGAGCTCGACGGAGCGGTCCCCGGAGCCGAAATGGTCGGCAAACACGTTCTGCGCGAACAGTGCCTCGCGTTTGAAGATTGACTGGTCGCCATCTCCCGCGAAACCCAGATAAAACACGGCGGGAGTATCACCGGTACTCGGGGTGACCCGCTCCACGGCCGCGGCGATGCGAGCGGGCTGGTCGTATAAGACAGGCTCGACCTCGGCCGCCGTGTCGTCGGCGTCCTGTTGGTCCTGGATGTCGTCGGCGACCCACAGACGCGTATCGAGATTCAGGGTGGCGAGGATCCATGGCGAGGCCAGGACAACGAGGATGGCCACAAACGTGGCGCGCAGGTAGACGAAGCCGTAGGCGGCCCGGAGTGTCCTCGCGCTCAACACCAGCAGATAGAGCAGACTCACCAACAGCGCCGTCAGAGGCCTCGCCGCGACGAGCGTCGTATCTCCGGCGAACCAGAATAGGGTGAGCGCGTACGGTGCAACCGACAGGACCGGAATCAACAGGCCGCGGGTGTCGGCGAGGCGATCCTGCGCCCGGGCGACAATCCCGCATGCGAAGAGGCCGAGCAACAGATAACACGCCCAGCCGTAGATGCCATCGAGCATGAGCTGCGCGCCGGTCTCGGCGTGCAGGGTGTCGAGACCCGCCCAGATGAGCAGGTTCAGCAGGACCAGGACGAGGAGCTGATCGAAGCTGCGGACGAAGCTCTCCTGCGGCAGACGCCGCAGGAGCAGGAGCTGGAAACCGCTCGAAAGGTTACGGAGCAGGCCCGCGCGGAGGCGGTACCGCGGCTGGCCAGGGGCGGCTGGCGGGGTCAGCGGGTCTGATGAAGGGTCCAGTGATCAACCTCGAAGCTTCCGGAGCTTCTCGGCCATCTTCAACATTGCGGCGGCGCGAGCAAGCTCGGCGAGAGCTTCCGCCTGAGAGATGTGACCGGACTTGTCCCGCAGAGCGTCTTCCGCGCGCTGCTTCGCCGCCAGGGCCGCGGCCTCATCGATGTCGTTCGCGCGTACCGCCGTGTCGGCGAGGACGGTGATCTTCGTGGGCTGCACCTCGAGTGCGCCACCGCCGACAAAGAAGTGCTGCTCCTTGCCGTCGGGGGTCTGCACGCGCACTTCGCCCGGCTTCAGCATGGTCAGAAGCGGTGCATGGCGGGGGGCGATGCCCAGGTCACCCTCCGATGCGGGGGCGAAGAACATCGTGGCGTCGCCGGAGAAAATCTCTCCTTCGGCGCTCACGATGTCGACATGTATGGTGTTCTGTGCCGCCATGTTGACTCGCTTACTGCAAGGTCTTCGCTTTGGCGACGGCTTCTTCGATCGAGCCGACCATGTAGAAGGCCTGCTCGGGCAAAGAGTCGAATTCGCCGCTGAGGATGCCCTTGAAGCCGCGGATCGTGTCCTTCAGCGGGACGATCTTGCCGTCCTGGCCGGTGAACACTTTCGCGACGTTGAACGGCTGGGACAGGAAGTTACGCACCTTACGCGCGCGATACACGACCTGCTTGTCCTCTTCTGAGAGCTCGTCCATACCGAGGATCGCGATGATGTCCTGCAGCTCCTTATAACGCTGCAGCACAGCCTGCACGCCGCGGGCGGTGTTGTAATGCTCCTCACCGACGACGAGAGGGTCGAGCTGGCGGCTGGTCGAATCGAGCGGGTCCACCGCGGGATAGATACCCAGCGAAGCAACCTGACGAGACAACACCACCGTCGCGTCCAAGTGCGCGAACGTCGTGGCAGGTGAAGGGTCGGTGAGGTCGTCCGCAGGCACGTACACGGCCTGGATCGAGGTGATCGATCCGGTCTTCGTGGAGGTGATGCGCTCCTGGAGCACGCCCATCTCTTCGGC
>DAITMW010000295.1:0-9466 GCA_036834945.1 Steroidobacteraceae bacterium | reverse complement strand
TCCTTCTCCTGCTTGTTGGGATCACCGGAGGCCGAGGCCACCACCACGACGTCGTGGCCGCGAACGTTTGCCTCGATGGTGGTTTGAATCTCCTTGTCGCTGTATTGCTTGCGCGACACGTGGACGACTTTCGATTGGAGGTGCCCGGCGATTTGCTCGGCCAGCGCCTGGCTGCTGAAACCCGCTACGACAAGGGGACGAGCGGAGTTGTTGTGATCGCTGGGTCCCATCTCGGATCCTGGTGACTGAAGGTAGGGGATGAATGGGCTTACGGGAGTTTCCCGGAGGTAGTTTAGCACCACAGAACCTGCCCGCGCGGCCGGCACCGCCAGCGGTTGATGCGGTACCCGTCGGTCGTTTTGCCTTGCAAGAGCGCCGGCGCAGTCTGGACGGCACCTCGCTGGCAACGGACGGGCCTCCTCGGAGCGCCCAGGGCTGGCTCGAGCAGAGAGGGTATAATCCATCTGCCACACGGGAGGAATTCCATTGATCAAAGCGTCAGATCTGCTCGTCGCGGCCCTCGAGAACGAAGGCGTGGATCGGGTGTTTGGCATACCGGGTGAGGAAAATCTCGATGTCGTGGAGTCTCTACGCAACTCCTCGATCGAGTTGGTGCTCACTCGGCATGAGCAAGCTGCGGCATTCATGGCCGCGACCCATGGGCGGCTCACGGGCAGACCCGGCGTCTGCCTGAGTACACTGGGACCCGGAGCGCTGAACTTTTCCACCGGTGCCGCCTATGCTCTTCTGGGCGCGATGCCGATGATCCTGATCACCGGACAGAAAGGGATTCGCTCTGCTCGCCAGGCGCGGTTTCAGATGGTCGATACCGTTGCGACCATGAAGCCGCTCACCAAACTCTCGCGCCAGATTGTCTCGGCGCAGACGATCCCCACCCTGGTGCGTGAGGCGTTCCGCGTCGCCAGTGAGGAGCGTCCCGGTCCTGTGCATCTGGAGCTTCCCGAGGACATTGCGGCCGACACCTGTGAAGATGTGCCGCTGATACCCCCTCATCCCGTGGAGCTTCCGATCGCCAGCCCGGAGGCGATTGAGCGCGCGGCGACTCTGATCATGCAGGCGCAGAAGCCACTCATCATGTTGGGCGCGGCGGCCTCCCGGCCGCGTTCGACTTCGGACCTGGCTCGATTTGTGGTGCGCTCGCGCATTCCGTATTTCACCACTCAGATGGGCAAGGGCACCGCCCCGGGCGGCACAGAGCTCTACATGGGTACCGCCGCCTTGTCTGAGCGTGACTATGTCCACGAGGCGATTGAGCGTGCCGATCTCATCATCACCATCGGTCACGACACTATAGAGAAGCCTCCATTCATCATGGGCGAGCACGGGCCCAAGGTGATCCATATCGGCTATCAGCCCGCCAATGTAGAGCAGGTGTATTTTCCCCAGGCGGAAGTGATTGGTGATCTCGGCGCCTCTCTCCGGCTGCTCGCCGATCGGATCGAAGGGAAGATCCCGAATGCCCAGGCGCTGCTGCCGCTGCGCGAGGGGATCCTCAGCCGGATTGCCTCCCGAGCGACCGAAGCTCGCTTTACGCCTCAGCGGATTGTTCACGACGTGCGCGCAGTCATGCCCCCGGACGGCATTCTCGCGCTCGATAACGGCATGTACAAGATCTGGTTTGCACGAAACTATCGGACTCAGCAAGCCAACACATTGTTGCTCGACAACGCTCTTGCCACCATGGGCGCCGGCTTGCCTTCGGCGATGATGGCCGCGCTGTTGTACCCAACACGGCGCGTCATGGCGGTATGTGGGGATGGCGGGTTCATGATGAACAGCCAGGAGCTGGAGACCGCGGTTCGGCTCAGACTGAACCTCGTGGTACTGATCATCGAGGACGGTGCGTACGGCATGATCCGGTGGAAACAGGCCGTTGATCGCTTTCAGGATTTTGGCATGTCCTTCAACAATCCGGATTTCACGAAGTACGCGGAGGCTTACGGGGCTCGGGGTACGCGCGTGGCAAGAATCGGAGACCTGCTGCCAACACTGGAGAAGGCGTTTGTGGACGGCGGCGTCCATCTCGTCACGGTTCCCGTTGACTATTCGGAGAACGAGCGCGTGTTGGTGCAGGAGCTGCAGCAACGGCTGCCGGTGTCGGGCTGAAGCACGGCACTCGAACAGCCTCGCCTCCATCCAGGGTTTCCAAGGCACGGGCAAACGCAAAATGCGAGTGGTCACTTGCATCAAAGGCACCGCGCGGCGTCATCTCCCGCGCGGCCCATGGCCGTTCCAGGGTTGCGCGACCTTCCGCCCTGCATTGCGCACGTAAGGACCCAATGAGCGGTGCAGGCCATTTCATTTGAAATCTGACGACCGCCCTTCGTAATTCACGTTGTACGGCGATCGCGCATTCTGGCTTTACAGGCGAATCACGCCGTCCAGTGAGAATGCAAACATGTTTTCGTATTCGCGGAACTTGCGTACGTTCGTTCTTCCGATCGCCGCGTGCCTGTTGCCCGTTGGCGCGGCGCTCGCGGACACCCAGACAGTCGCGCCAGTCACCACCCGTGTTGCCATGGCCTCGCAGCACGCGCGGCTCGACTTGCGGGCTCCGGATGTGAGCAAGCTCCCATTGTTGATGGAGATGTCGGATGCCAGCGAGACTCGAGAACCGATGGATATCGCCGTAATCAACGTCTCGGCGGCAAAAAGGCCGGATTTTCACGTATCCCGGGCTGGAGTGGGTTCTGTCTACTGGGTAACGCATCATCCCGCACAGGGCTGGATGCTCTTCGCCCCACTGGCGACGGATAAGGACACGCGGCTCTATAGAGACGTCAGGGTTCAGTGTGAAATGCTTGCCAACAGCTCGCAGTATCAGACGGGCTGCCCCTGAACTGATTACACGTTCGCCTGTTTCAAGACCTCGCGGCCGTGCTCGGTGAGCCGGTAGCTTTGCTTGCTGCTACGGGGCTTCTCCGGCGACGTCATCTGCAGCAGTCCGGCGGCGAGGAGTGGTTCGAGATGCGCCGCGGTGAAGTGTTTCCGGTCTCGCAAGCCCGCGGCGCGTTGGAGGGCTTCGCGCGGCGCGCCATTCTCGGCCGCACTCAGTATGGCTAGGGTCTCCCATGTAACTTGAGGGGTGCTTGGGGGGTACTTGGGGGGTCGACTCGAGCGGTACGGCTGAGATGACTCCCGGATTCTGTCTGGAATTCTCTCAAATACGTCCGCGGGTAATGGCCTGAAGGAGCAAGTGAAAAAGTCGTCGACCTGAAACGTGGGTTCGGGACTGCCGTGATCCCGAGCGGCATCGCGCATACGTCCGATACCCGTGCCGGCCTTTTCGATGAGGTCGATCCGATGAAGCAAGTCGGCGATGAGGGGGTTCCTCCTGACGCTCTTTTTCCCCAATTGGCCAATTGACAGGCCCGGCGGTAAGCCGCCTGGACTGACCACGTCGATGCGGTCCGCATAAATCTCAACGAAAACGTTGGCTCCTTCATTGAACCAGTCCCGGTGAACCACCGCATTGGTGATCGCCTCCCTCAGCGCCGGGAGCGGATATTCACCAATCTCCTCCCGCCTCAGAGCTTGAATCCGGTACGCGGTGCGCGTGTTGCGGTCGATGAATTTGAGGCTGCTGTCGATGTCCGCGACAACTCCGCCCGTGAAGTCCTTACGATCCAGAATGCGATGACGTTCACCACCTCGAAACAAGATACAGGTGACGTACGCCTGATTGAAGAAACGACGGACATCCCGACCGAAGAACAGCACACCGGCATTGCGGAACAGCAATCGCTCCTCAGCGCGCTCCGCCACCTCGATATTGACGAGAACGTCTTCGACGGCGGCACTCGAGCTGATGCGAGAGAGCTGACGCCACGCCTCGAATTTGTCCTGGTCGAAATCTTCCGGATACCGGAAACGTGGGTTGATCGAAAGATCAAATCGGACAGCGCCTTCGCGACGGAAGAACTCTCGTATCTCGTCCCGAGATAGCTTTTGTGTGACCGCGCCCTGGCGCCAGAAGAAGCCCTCACGGCATTGCACGGGTTTACTTTCACTCTCGCGAATATGCACGACGATCACATTACCGACAGACTCAACGCGAATACCGACCTGCGGATCGCAGTTACGCGCGAAGTCCTGCAGACGGGCACGTAAACTGTTCGAATCGACGATACCGGATATCGTGCCATCGTCTCGCACACCCAGCAGGATTCTTCCGCCCAGCGTATTGGCCATTGCCACCAGCTCGCGGGTAAACGAGTCCGATAAACTCTCCTTGTACTCCAGAGTCGTCCCCTCGCCCTCCTGCAACAGGATTTTTAGATCATCGCCAACCATTCCAACATCGTAGCGCAACCACGGACTGTTTTGTTGCGCAGTGAATGCGGAAAAGTCCGGCAATTGGTAAATCAACTCCAGTAATGGAGTGTTTGTTCAGAGATTTTTAAGTGGCAGCCGCGCTGAGCAACACTGTGAGAGAACTACGTCAATGATGCGTGCGGTATCTCACGCGATGCACATACGTGTATCGGGGGCGTGGCGTGCCGCGCCAGCACCTCGTCCATGGCCCAGATGTTCGAGACGGCGAACAGGCCCACGGCTCGTCCAGGCACGAGGCCCTCGGCATAGGGGTGTCGCCGTTGACGCTACGGTGTATCGGACGTAGGTGGCCCGCGCGGGTTAGTCGCTAAGCGGGGTGAGTGTCGACGAGCCGTACCGCTGATCGGAGCGAGCCTCCCCGCCGCGCTGGACGCCTGGCGCGCGTGCCTTGGTCTCGACCGACCCTGGGGGCCACTGGAGAGCTAAGCCATTGAATATACGACCATTCATGTCGATGATTCCAGGCTCCATCGAGGTGTCCGGGGACATGCCATTGGGTCAACAGGCGGGTCGCGGGGTGCGGCCAAAGGGCTCTGGGGTTGCCTTGCTGGAGGCGATAACGCGATACTACGGGCGCTGTACGCGCTCGAGGGCCGTGCACAAAACCCTTTAATAAGATTGGTGCGCCCGCTAAGGCGAGGCGTAAGTCGCGGACTTGCGTCCGTGGCAATCGGGAGCCCTCACGCATGCATGCTTCCCTGTTTGGACATCTTTTATGATGCGATCAGACTCTGTGTCACGCAGAGACGCTCTGTGCGGCCTCGCCGCGACGGCACTCTCCTCCAGCCTGATCGGTTGTTCCGGCAAAAAGTCCGACGGGCTCGTGATCGGAGGTCTTCCTGTTACCTGCAACCTGACCCTGCCGGTCGCGTGCGTCGCGAAGAGCACCGCCAACCGCTCGATCCCCGCGGGCACTCCAAGGTTCGAGTACGAATACACCAAGTACAATGGCTGGCCGGAGATCAAGGAGTCCCTCATGGCCGGGCGGATCCAGGCGGGCTACATGCTGGCGCCGCTGGTGATGGATCTGGCTGATAAAGGCATTCCGATGAAGATCGTCTCGCTCGGCCACCGCTCGGGCGCGGTCATCATGGTGCGGACCGAGTCGCCCTACCAACACTTCCGGCAATTGGCGGGAAAGCGGGTGGCCGTGCCGAGTCGTTTCGCCGTCGACTTTCTATTCCTGCGACGCATGCTTGCGCAGGAAAACATGCGTATCGAGGATGTCCAGATCGTGGAGATGGCTCCGCCCGACATGCCGGCCGCCCTCTACGCGAACGCGGTGGATGCTTATTGCACGGGCGAACCGTTTGGAGCGGCCGCGCAGGCGGCGGGCTACGCGCGGCCCTTGAGGATGACCCGCGATGAATGGCCAAAGTACATCTGCTGTGTGTTGACCGTGCGGGAAGAGCTCATCAAGGAGCAACCGGCCATGGTGCAGGACCTGGTGAACCAGATCCTGGGCGCGGGAGCGTGGCTCGATCAGAAACCCCAGAACCGCGAAACGGCGGTGCAGATTGCCGCGGGACCCAGATTCTTCAACCAGGATCCGAAAATGATCCGCTTCGTGATGCAAAACCCCAGCGACCGGGTGACTTACGGCGACCTGCGAATGATCCGGTCCGAGTTCGAGGAGCTGATGCAGCTCTCGGTCGCGGCAGGAAACCTGAAACATCCCGTTCCATACGAAACGTACGTGGACGACAGTTTCGCGCGCAATGCACGCCCAGCTGCCATACCGCTGTGAGGTAATGCACATGCGACATCTGACAGCAAGATCGGCTACGGCGATGCTCGCCCTCGCTTTCATAACGTCCGCTGGCGCTACCAACACCGCGGAACGGAGCAACAGCCCGCCGCCACTCAAGGCGGGAGTGTTCGACCCGCCCCGGCAGGCGCCGGATTTCGACCTGCTCGGCTCGAACGGCGGCCCGCTGACAATCAGTCGCTATCGCGGCAAGGTCGTACTGCTGGCTTTTGGCTTCACCTCGTGCACGGCAGTTTGTCCAACCACACTCAATACCTTTGCCGTGGCGCGCCGCAAGCTTGCAGCGGCCGCTGCCGATGTTCAGGTCGTCTACATCACAGTGGATCCGCAGCGGGACGACTCCGCCCGGCTAAAGAAATACCTGGGCAGCTTCGATCCGACATTTGTCGGCGGCACGGGCACTGAGCAGCAACTGGCCGCGGTTCGCAAGAACTACGGCATTTCCGCCGAGAAGCAGGTCCTCGGCGACAGCTACTCGTATGAGCACTCGTCCTTCACGTATCTCATCGACCGGGGCGGCCGGATCCGCGCACTGATGCCGTATGGCCATAGCCCTGATGACTACGTGCACGATCTGACTCTGCTCCTGAAAGAATGACCCGCTCGCGCTCACTGACATTGTCGATCCTGGCCGCGGTCGCAGTAGTGGCGCTCGCCGTCGTTGGATTCACCCCGATCCAAAGCGGCTCCCGCGACGAGATCTTCGCCATTCCCAAGGGGACCTGGGCGCGGCGTATGGCCGGTGACAAGGTGGAGATTCTCCCCGATCACATCCGCTTGACACTGGGCATCCGGGACATCCTGGTGTTGCGCAACCAGGATGATGTGCCGCAGACTTTCGGTCCAACCCTGATGATGCCCGGCCAGAGTTTCCGGCTGCCGTTCGAGCGTGCCGCCGAATACACTTTCGCGTGCACCGCGCACGCGAGCGGACAAATGACAATCGTCGTGGAGCCCAACCCAACGACGCCCTGGGCGCGCATCCGCTGGCGCCTCGTCGAGTTTTTGAGCGCCAAGGGATGATCCGAATCAAAGAAGCGTTGCCGGCGATTGTCCTGATCGCCGTACTGATCGCGGTCTGGTGGCTTACGGTAGACCTGACCCGCAGTGTCATCTTCCCCACCCCGTGGGGAGTCGTGACCGGAACCTGGGAGCTGTTGAAAAACGGCACGTTGTGGGACCACATCGGAGCGTCTCTGATGCGGGTGGGCGCGGGCTTTGGGCTCGCTGTTTGCTTCGCGCTGCCGTTGGGCCTTTGGATGGGATGGGTGCGCGGGGCCTACCGGACCCTGAACCCCCTCTTCCAGATCCTGCGACCCATCTCGCCGATCGCGTGGATTCCGATCGCCATTCTGTGGTTTGGTGTGGGTGATGCTTCGCCCATCTACCTGATCTTCATCTCCTCGGTCTTCCCCATGATCGTGCAGACGACCGTAGGCGTGCATACCATCGAGAAACGTTACCTTCGGGCGGCGGAGAATTTCGGCGTCTCGCGCAGCACGCTATTCAAACAGGTTGTGATTCCGGCCGTGTTGCCGCAGGTTCTCGTCGGCATGCGCATCGGGCTGGGTGTCGCCTGGCTGGTCGTCGTCGCCGCGGAGATGATCGCCCTGCACTCCGGGCTCGGGTACATGATCATGGACTCGCGTAACGCCGGGAATCGTTATGACCTGGTCATCGCCGGCATGATCATCATCGGGCTGATCGGGCTGTCGCTCGATACGATCATGCGTCTGTTGGAAGGGGTTCGTTGGATTCGGTGGCGTTATGCGCACTAAGATCGAAGTCCGGGGATTGAAGAAGAGCTTCGTGTCCGACAAGGGACCGCTGCCGGTCGTCGACGATGTGAGCTTTACGGTGGGCGACGGCGAATTCGTGGCGGTCGTGGGGCCTTCGGGCTGTGGGAAATCCACGCTGATGAACATGATGGCCGGGTTCGTCCGGCCGGACTCCGGCGCGGTAGTCATCGATGGGGTGCCGCGCTCGAAGCCCAACTCCAAGGGCATTCTCATCTCCCAGCAGGGCTCGGTGTTTCCCTGGCTCACGGTGCGTGAGAATCTGATGTTCGGACTCAACGGCCACGTGGGGGGCAACCGGGAGATCGCCGACCACTATGCCGACATTGTCGGGTTGAAAGGGTTCGAGGAGAGCTATCCTCACGAGTTGTCCGGGGGCATGCTCAAGCGCACGGAACTTGCTCGTGCCCTGGTGGTGAAACCCGAGATACTTTACATGGACGAGCCGTTCTCGGCTCTCGATGCGCTCATGAGCTTGCGCCTGCGCACCGAGTTGCTGCGGATCCTGGCGGTGGAGCGCCACACTACTCTGTTGATCACTCACGACGTCGAGGAGGCCATCCACCTGGCCGATCGCATTGTTGTGTTGTCGCCGCGGCCGACGCGCATTCAGGCGGTATTCGAGGTTCCCTTTGAGCACCCCCGCAAAATCTCCAGTCGGGAGGCGCAGGAGCTCAGGGTGACCATCCTGCGCGAGTTGGGAGTCGACCGCGAAGGGCCGGTCTGACCGCCTGCGAAACGATGTGCAACCCCTGGCTCAACATACCCCTGGGGGACTACGAAGCGCACATGGCGCTGCCGACGGTCGGGCAAGCGCAGCTCATTGCTGATGAGCTGGACGCCCTGGTTAGAACACTTTCCCCGCGCAGCCTCGCGATCGTGGGTTGCGCAGGTGGAAACGGCTTCGAACGCCTCGTGGGCAGCAGCGTCACGCGGGTGGTCGGCGTGGACATCAACCCTGAATACATCGAGCAAGCGCGGAGGCGTTTCGAGGCGCGGATTCCCGGCCTCGAGCTGCTCACCGCGGATATCCAGACGTCCACATCGCTTTTTGATCCGGTCGATTTGCTATACGTCGCCCTTGTGCTCGAATATGTCGACCTCGATCAGGCGATGGGTGTCCTCCGCCGCCATTGCAAGCCCAACGGCGTGCTTGCCGTGTTGTCGCAACTACCGCACGGGACATTGGCACCTGTTTCACCGTCGCCGTACACCAGCCTGCAACTCCTGGCGCCCGGAATGAAACTCGTAGCGCAGGAAGAGCTCAAAGGGCGGGCAAGGCAGGCTGGGTTTGTTGCGGTACACTCCAAGACGCTTGTTTCCAATGGCGGCAAGCAGTTCGCCGTTGACCAGTTCTGCCTTTCAAGTCATGGATGACGACGAGTGTCTCTTTCGACGAGTTGATTAAGGCTCCTATGCCCACGGAGTGGTGCGCCTGCGAGAGACGGAGACGTTTCGGCGGCGCCTCGGCTACCCTTGAACTCAAAGGGAGACCACATGAAAACACTCGCTTCGTTGTGCCTGATTCTGCTCGCTAGCGCGTCCA
>DAITMW010000294.1:0-9499 GCA_036834945.1 Steroidobacteraceae bacterium | reverse complement strand
GGCGCTTGAAGCAGCCGCGCCGCGGACTCCGGCTCGCAAATTTTGCTGAGGAATACCTGAATGAGTAACGACTGGCCTCTGTTCGAAGTGTTTATCCGCTCGCGCTCCGGCCTCGAGCACAAGCATGTCGGCAGCGTTCACGCCGCCGACGCCAGAATGGCGATCGAGCACGCGCGTGATGTTTATACCCGCCGCCAGGAAGGTGTCAGCATCTGGGTCGTTCGCTCGAGTGACATCACGGCGTCCGATCCCGCGGAAGCGGACGCGTTGTTCGAGCCGGCGAGAGATAAGATCTATCGCCACCCGACGTTCTACGCCATCCCTGACGAGGTGAAGAACCTGTGAGCGCGACGAACCTGACAGTGGACGTGCGCTATCTGCTCCGGCTCGGAGATACGAGCCTGGTGCTCGGGCAACGGCTCGGTGAGTGGATCGGGCATTCGCCAGCATTGGAGGAGGATCTCGGTCTCGCCAACCTCTCGTTGGATCTGGTCGGGCAGGCGCGCCTGCTGCTCACTTATGCAGGTGAGGTGGAGGGCAAAGGGCGCGACGAGGATGCCCTGGCCTTCTTCCGGGACGCGCCGCAATTCCTGAACATGGCGTTGGCGGAGCAGCCCAATGGGGACTTCGCGCAGACGATCGTGCGCCAGGTGTTGTTGGATGCGTGGCAGCTCGAGGTTTACGAGGGACTTTCCAGGTCCATCGACTCCCGGCTGGCCGCCATCGCGGCCAAGGCAGTGAAGGAGTCGCGCTATCACCATCGCTTCAGCTCGGGCTGGCTGGTCAGGCTGGGTGATGGTACCGAGGAGAGTCACCGTCGGGCGCAAGATGCGCTCAACAATCTGTGGCGATTTACCGATGAGCTCTTTGCGCCGGATGAGGTCGACGATCAGATGGCTGCGGCGGGAATTGCCCCGCAACTGGCGGAGCTCCAGCCGCGCTGGTCAGCACACATCGATGAGGTGCTGCGCGAAGCCACGTTGACGCGGCCGACGAGCGCGCGGTATCCGTGGCACGGCAAGAAGGGCGTTCACTCGGAGCACCTCGGCCATATGTTGACCGAGATGCAACACCTGCAGCGGACGTACCCCGGCGCGCAGTGGTGAGAGACTTAAGGCAGTGGTGAGAGACTTAGGGCAGTGGTGAGAGACTTAGGCGATCATCGCGAGCGTGCGATCTGGAGTGTCCTTGAAAACGTCATGGACCCGGAGATTCCCGTGCTGAGCATTGTGGAACTCGGCATCGTCAGGTACGCGCACTGGGCGGCGGATGAGCAACTGCACGTTGGACTCACGCCGACCTACTCGGGCTGCCCTGCTACGGATGTGATCCGGCGCTCCGTCCGCGAAGCGCTCGATGACGCGGGGTATGGCGACGCTGTACTCGAGGAAGTGTTATCCCCTCCATGGACGAGCGAGTGGCTGACGGACAGTGGCAGGCGGAAGCTCGAGGCTTTCGGAATCGCGCCACCGTCGAAAGCAGTAGCCAACCCGCGTCACCTGTTCGGTGCTCCGGCCGTCCGTTGTCCGCGTTGCGGGAGCGGGGAGACCGAGCGGGTGAGTGAGTTTGGCTCGACACCGTGCAAGGCGCATTATCGCTGTCGGTCTTGTCTCGAGCCGTTTGATTATTTCAAGTGCATCTAACGACATGCTCACATTCCATACACTGCGGGTTGCCGATATTCAGCCAGAGGCCGAGGACGCCGTAGGCATTTCGTTGGAGGTTCCGGCCGAATTGCGCGATCTGTATCGCGGGCTTCCGGGGCAGCACGTGGTTGTGCGTACCGAGATCAACGATGTGGAAAATCGCCGGACCTACTCTGTCGTGAGTGCTCCCGGTGAGTCACCGCTGCGTATCGTGGCGCGTGTTCACCCGACGGGTCACATGTCGCGTTATTTCGCGGAGCAGCTGAACGCCGGCGACGAGTTGGACGTGTTGCCTCCGAATGGGAGTTTTACGCCGCGGCGCTCCGCGCAAGGTAAGGGGCGGTATGTCGCGTTTGCTTCGGGTTGCGGCATTACACCGGTTCTGGCGATTGTGCGGTCCCTCCTGGCCGCGGATCAGGGCAACCGGGTCGTGCTGTTTTATGGCAACGCGAGCACGGGCCGGGCGATGTGCCTCGAGGAGTTGCTGGGACTCAAGGATCAGTATCTCGACCGCCTGTCGCTGCACTTCGTGATGAGCCGCGAGCCGCAGGAAGTCGAGTTGTACAACGGCAGGATCGATACGGCCAAGGTGAAGGAGTTCGCACGGACGCTGTTCTCGCCAGCGCAAGTGACGGAATACTTCGTTTGTGGGCCGGGCAATATGATCGATGAGGTGTCGGCCACGCTGAAGGAGTTCGGGGTCGCGGCCGACCACATACACGGCGAGCACTTTACTCCGGAGACGGCGACGGCTCGAACCGAGCAGCCTGCGGACTCCGTGCAGACGTCGCCACCGGCGCAGGCCGAGAGGGCATCCGCTGCGCCAGCAGCGGCGGACATGGCCGAGGTGACTGTGCTGATGGACGGCCGACGTCGCTCCTTCACCATGAAAATGAACGACGAGGTCGTGCTCGACGCGGCAATGCGCGCCGGCCTCGAACTCCCTTTCTCGTGTCGCGCGGGCGTGTGCTCGACGTGCCGGACCAAGGTCGTTCGCGGGGAGGTCGAGATGGCGCAGAACTACGCCCTCGAGGACTGGGAGGTCCAGCAGGGGTATATCCTGGCCTGCCAGTCTTGCGTGAAGACCCCAGTGCTCGAGTTGGATTACGACGAGAAATGAGCCGGAGCTGAAGCAATGAGCTACCAGACTATTATTTTCGACGTCACGGACGGTATCGCGCGTCTTACGCTCAACCGGCCGGATCGCCTCAATAGTTTCAACACCACGATGCACCTGGAGGTGCGCGCGGCTTTGTCCAGCATCGTGGATGGAGCCAAAGCGCGTGTGTTGGTCCTCAGCGGCGCTGGAAGAGGCTTCTGTGCCGGGCAGGACCTTGGCGATCGCGCGGTAGCCCCTGGAGGGGCGGCCGTCGATCTTGGCGAGTCCATCGAAAAGAACTACAAGCCGTTGGTGATGACGCTGCGGAATCTGCCCATGCCGGTCATCGGGGCCGTGAATGGAGTCGCCGCGGGAGCGGGCGCCAATATCGCGCTCGCTTGCGATCTCGTTGTGGCGGCGCGCTCGGCCAGCTTTGTTCAGGCGTTTGCGAAACTCGGCCTGGTGCCCGACTCGGGTGGCACATGGTTCCTGCCGCGGTTGGTGGGCACGGCCCGGGCGATGGGATTGGCGTTTCTCGGCGAGAAGCTGAGTGCCGAACAGGCGGCGCAGTGGGGGCTGATCTGGCGCTGCGTGGATGACGCGGAGTTCGCGCCGGTAGTGGACGCGCTCGCACGACAGTTGGCGGCGGCGCCAACGTTAGGCCTGGCGCGGACCAAGCAGGCGATCTACGAAAGCTGGGGCCGATCGCTCGAGCAGCAGTTGGACGCCGAGCGCGATTTCCAGAGAGAGCTGGGGCACTCGGCGGATTATGCGGAAGGCGTCGCGGCCTTCGGCGGGAAGCGAGCGCCTGTATTCACAGGCAAATGACGCGGGCGCGGCGAGGTCTTCATGAGCAACGAGCAGTCACCGCAACAAGCCCAGCGCCTCGCCGAACAAGTCACCGAGGTGCTCTACCGCCAGGATCGGGCGTCGCAGGCACTCGGCATCCGTATCGAAGAGGTGCGGCCCGGTTACGCGCGATTCTCGATGGTCGTGCGCCCTGACATGACCAACGGCCATCGTATCGCGCACGGTGGGATGGTATTCACTCTTGCGGACACTGCGTTCGCCTTCGCGTGCAACTCACAGAATGAAAATACTGTTGCGGCGTCCGCTTCGATCGACTTTCTAGCGCCCTCTTACGAGGGTGATGAATTGACCGCCGTCGCCACGGAAGTGTGGCGCTCGGGGCGCAGTGGTATCTATGAAATCACGGTCACCAACCAGAAGGGCGCGCGGATAGCACTGTTCCGTGGCCGTTCCGCGCGTATCGCGGGACAAGTGGTTGGTGCGGACTGAGGGGACTGAGGAAACATGCAGCTTCAAAGCTTCGTATCCGGAAAATGGCACGCGGGCACCGGCAATTTCGTCACGCTGCGTGACGCGACCACCAACGAGGTGATTGCCAATGCCTCGTCGGAAGGCATCGACTATCGCGCCATGCTATGGACCGCCCGCAATGTTGGGGGCCCCAACCTGCGTGAGCTGACATTCCACGACCGCGCGGCGCTGCTGAAGTCGGTGGCGAAAATGCTGTCGGAGTACAAGGACGAGTTCTACCGCTTGTCGTATGCGACGGGTGCCACGAAGAGTGATTCGTGGGTGGACATCGACGGCGGGATCAGCACGATGTTCGTCTACTCCAGCAAGGGTACGCGAGAGCTGCCGAACAGTCGTGTCTACGTCGATGGCAACGTCGAGTTGCTATCGAAGAGCGGCAGCTTTGTCGGGCAGCACATCTGCGTGCCGCTCGAGGGTGCGGCGGTTCATATCAATGCCTTCAACTTCCCTGTCTGGGGCATGTTGGAGAAGCTGGCGCCGACGCTGTTGGCGGGTGTTCCCGCGATCGTGAAGCCGGCCACCGCCACTTCTTATCTGACGGAACAGGTGTTCCGGCGCATCATCGACTCGGGCATCCTTCCGGACGGCGCGATCCAGCTCATCTGTGGCAGCACCGGCGACCTGTTCGATCATCTGACCTGCCAGGATGTCGTGTCCTTCACCGGCTCTGCCTCCACCGCGCAGAAGTTGCGGCAGCATCCGTCGATCATGGCGCATTCGGTACGCTTCACTGCCGAAACCGATTCACTCAACTCCTCGGTCCTGGGGCCCGATGCCGCGCCGGGCACTCCTGAGTTTGATCTGTTCGTGAAGGAAGTCGTGCGCGAGATGACGGCCAAGGCCGGGCAGAAGTGCACGGCAATCCGGAAGGCTATTGTGCCTGCCGAGCGTGCTAAGGACGTGATTGACGCGCTCCGTGTGGCTCTCGGCAAGATCCAGGTAGGTGACCCTCGCCTGGAGGGTGTCCGCATGGGGCCTGTGGCCTCCGCTGGCCAGCGCCGGGAGGTCCTGGAGCAACTCAGCAAGCTCCGTCAGGAAGCTGAGATCGTGCATGGTGCCGAGAAGCTCGACGTGGTGGGTGCTGATGCAGAGAAGGGTGCCTTCGTGCCACCGACGCTGCTTTATTGTCGTGATACCAGCAGCGCCGAGGCGATCCATTCGGTCGAGGCGTTCGGCCCGGTCTGTACCGTGGTGCCGTATGCGAATATGAAAGACGCTGTCGATCTTGCGAGACGCGGTGGAGGAAGTCTGGCGGGCTCGGTGTTTACCGCTGATGACAAGGTCGCGGCCAGTCTTGTGCTCGGACTTGCGCCGTTCCACGGGCGCATCATCGTGATCAACAGTCAGTGCGCGAAGGAGTCGACCGGTCACGGCTCGCCCCTGCCACACCTCGTTCATGGCGGGCCGGGCCGTGCGGGTGGTGGTGAGGAGATGGGTGGCATCCGCGGTGTCATGCACTACATGCAGAGGACGGCCGTGCAGGGAACACCTGACGTGATCGCCGCGGTCACCGGGCGTTGGGTGAGAGGGGGGAAGCAGCTCGATCCGGGTGTGCATCCCTTCCGCAAGCCATTTGGCGAGCTCGCGATTGGCGACTCGTTCAACTCGGGCGAGCGCGAGGTGACCCTCAAGGACATCGAGAGCTTCGCGGAGTTGTCGGGCGACAAGTTTTACGCGCATATGGACGAGGCTTCGGCCGCGCGCAATCCTTTGTTCGGCGGGCGCGTCGCGCATGGTTACTTCCTGGTGGCGGCCGCCGCGGGGCTTTTTGTCGATCCTCCTTACGGGCCGGTCCTGGCCAACTACGGTATCGACGGACTGCGGTTCACCAAGCCGGTGAAGCCTGGCGATCGGATCAAGGTGCGGCTCACCTGCAAGGAAAAGTCATTCCGGCCTTCGGCGGGTCACGGTGAGGTCCGTTGGGATACCGAGATCACGAACCAGAATGGCGAGTCGGTCGCGAGCTATGACGTGCTGACCATCGTGAGCGACAAGGCGATTCCCGACGCGTAAACGGGGTTGGAGTTGCTGCAGCGCCGTGTGGCGAGTCAACTCGCGTCGGCGCCGGTGCCGATGCGTAGGCGGGTGTTGGGCTGGCGCCGGTCCCGAACCGCCCTCGCGCCGTGGAGCGGGCTCTTTTGACGCCGTCAGGTTTCAAACGTCGGGCATCCGAAAGGCGTGTCCTCGGGTCGAGACCGCCTTCACCAAGGCCCAGACCCGACTTCCCGGCTGAAGCCCCAAGGCGGTAGCCGCGTCCTGCGTTATGCGCGACAGCACGACATCACCGCCGATGTCGACCTTGACGAGCACGCCGTCGTGCTCGTCCGGCATCAGTTCGGCGACCACACCCTGCAACTCGTTACGAACACTCAACCCTTGAGGTTTCTGGGTCGCCAGAAGGGTGTCCCGGGCGAGCAGCTGCACGCGGACGTGCGCTCCAACGGCGGCATTCTCAAGGCTCACGTATAGAGTGCCGTGGCCGAGCCGCACATCGGCCATTCCTTGTGATCCATCGACCCTGGTGACCACGCCCTCGAGAACGGACCCTACCGCGTCGGGTCCGACGATAGCGCGGAGTTCCGGGCGAACGCTTACCTCGTTCAAAGTCCCGTACGTCAAGATGCGGCCGGCGTCCATGAGGACGACGTGGGTTGCCAGTCGCAGAACTTCCTCGAACTGGTGACTGACATACACCATCGGCAAGGCAAGCCGGTCACGCAAGACCTCCAGGTATGGCAACACCTCTTCACGCCGTGCGACATCGAGAGATGCCAGCGGCTCGTCGAGCAGCAGCAGACGAGGTTGAGAAAGGAGGGCGCGGCCGAGCCCTATCCGTTGGCGCTCGCCGCCCGAGAGCTGATGCGGGCGGCGCTCCAAGAGGCGCCCCAGGCCCAATAACTCCACGACCTCGTCGAATCCGATCGATGGCGTGTCCAGCGTCGCCGCACCCGTCGACATCCCGCCGGCGCGAGTCCCACGCCAACGCCGCTGACTCCTCTTCAGCCCATACCGCAGATTTCCCAACACGCTGAAGTGCGGAAACAGACGCGCATCCTGGAACACATACCCGATGCGTCGCTCCTCCACCGGCACAGCAATGCCGGCGCGCGTGTCAGTCAGGAGTGTGTCGTTGAGTTGAATCCGCCCCTCGTCCAGATCGAGCAGCCCCGAGATGAGATTCACGAGCGTCGTCTTACCGCAGCCGGACCGGCCAAACAGCGCGACGACCCCTGGCGTCGGTACCTCGAATGCAGCCTGCAGAGTGAAGCCGTCCCGCTTCTTGAGGGCAGAAACTCGCAGCATCCTAACGACCCAACAGGCGCCGCACGCGGCGCGCGAGCAACTCGGCGGCCAGCAAGCCGAACAGCCCCAATATCAACGAGATGACGGCCAGTCTGAAGGCGACCGGATCACCGTTCGGCGTCTGGATGGCGGTGTAGAGAGCCAGAGGTAGCGTTCGCGTTACGCCCGGAACGTTGGCCGCGAAGGTGATGACGGCGCCGAATTCGCCCAGGCCGGCAGCGAAGGCGGTCACGGCTCCCGCCAGGATGCCTGGCAACATCAAGGGCAGAGTGATGGTGAGGAAGCGATCCAACGGTCCGGCTCCAAGAGTGCGGGCCGCCGCCTCGAGCCCGAGGTCGACGTTTTCGAGTGCGATGCGGATGGCACGCACCATGAGTGGAAAGCTCATGACGGCGGTGGCGAGTGCCGCTCCCGCGGTCGTGAACGCGAGCTGAATCCCGAGCCGGTCGTGGAGCCAACCGCCGATGGCCCCATTGATTCCGAACAGGAGCAGTAGCACATAGCCCACTGCCACCGGTGGAAGCACCAGCGGCAGGTGAACAAAGGCGTCCAAGACAGAGCGGCCGGGGAAGCGCACCCTCGTCAGGATCCAGGCGATCAGGATGGCGAAGGGGAGGCTGAACGCCACGGCACGGGCCGCGACCTCGAGACTGAGACGCAAGGCGTCGAGCTCTGCGGAGCTGAGGAGGTCGTTCATCGGCGGCGGAACATTGCGTTATTGGTTTGTGGACGGCGGGCCGACTTTCTCATGAGAGCCGGTGGCACAGCCAGAGCAAGGGCGCGATGTCATACGCAAAAGGTATCAGCTCCTGCCGGATGAGTCTGAGAGGTGAGGCCGGGGCGGTGTGGGTTCGCGCGGCTGAGTCTGAGGGTGAGGCCGGCGCGGTGTGGGTTCGCGCGGCTGAGTCTCAGAGGTGAGGGCGGGCGCGGTGTGGCTCGTGCGGCTGAGTATCCGGCGGCGCGAGGTCCCGCGAGCTTGACTTCCCTTGACTCCCCCGAGTTCGCCCGCATGTCTGACGGCACGGCCCTTGCGAGAGGGCCCAGGGTTGAAAGGCGCAAGTGACAGGCGCGAGGCGCCGGAGAATAAATGGATACCGAGCGACATTACGGCTGGATGTGGATCCAAGCGTGCGAGGTGCTGGACCACGCGGAGCGCCTGCAGCGGCAGTTCCTGCGCTATGCGGGCCCGGGCGTGGACGCGGCCGTTTGGGAGCCCCCGGTGGACATACATGAGACCAGTGAGGGCCTGTCGCTGCTCTTTGCCTTGCCTGGCGTGATACCGGAGCAGATCGAGGTCACCCTCGAGCCCAACGCGCTGACGGTGAGTGCGCGCCGTCCCATGACCCTGAGTAGCCGCGGTGATTCGATCATCCGCCGTCTCGAGATTCCTCATGGGCGCTTCATGCGGCGGATTCCCCTGGCGGCCCGGATGAAGGTTGCCGAAACCCGATATGTGAATGGTTTGCTCGAAGTTCGGCTGGTCGCGGCCTGAGCTTCTCCTAAATGAGTAACACTATGGACGACACTGAAAAGACTCCTTCGTCTCCTCGAATCGAGCTGCCGGCGTTGCCGGTGGATGCCGTGCCGATCGTGGCCACGCGCAACCTGGTGCTGTTTCCCGGCATCGTGTTGCCCGTCGCGCTCGGGCGCGAGGAGAGTATTGCAGCCGCGCAGGACGCGGTGCGGACCGGCCGGAAAATCGGCCTGCTGTTGCAAAGGGATCCGAGCGTGGAGAAGCCCTCCGCGACGGACCTCTATGAAGTTGGCGTGCTCGCTTCGGTCGTACGTTATGTGACCGGGCCCGACGGCACCCATCACATGGTCTGCCAGGGTGAGAGCCGCTTCCGGATGTTGCAGATCGTGCGGGATAAGCCTTTCCTCGCGGCGCGGATCGAGTCACTCACCGACACCGACACCGGCAGCCCGGAGATCGAGGCACGCCTGGACGCGCTCAAACAGCGCGCTCTGGAGGCCCTCGCCTTGCTGCCGCAGGTGCCTGCCGACCTGGCGCGTACCGTGCAGGCGGTCGATTCCGCCGGCCAACTGGCCGATCTCATCGTGAGCTTCATGGATGTGAAGGCCAGCGAGAAGCAGGAGATCCTCGAGACCG
>DAITMW010000293.1:3700-9519 GCA_036834945.1 Steroidobacteraceae bacterium | reverse complement strand
GGTTCCACGTGACCGCCCGTCGGAAGCCAGAGTTGTGCATTCCGATGGTCCACGAGCAATACATGGTCTCCATCGACGACAGCGAAGTAGGAGACGAGATGCTTCGGCGGGATGGCCGGCTTGTGGACTCTGTATAGCGGCGCCCCCGAAGCAACCCACGCCAGTGCGTCCTCCAGATGGGCGCGCTCCAGGTCATCCAATGGCTCGATGGCCGATAGTTCCGAAATAATGCGATGACTCATGTGGAGCGCTAGTACCACGGGAGGTGGGTGGTGCGCATACTATGTGCCACGATCGAGGACAAACCAATAAGGACGCGCGCATGGCTCGCCGATTGCAGAAGATTGTCGCCGCAGGAATCATCGGAACGCTCGTATGCCAGATGTCATACGCATGGGGCCCGAACGGACACCACACGGTTGGCGCCCTTGCCGACCGACTCATCGCCGGAGCGCACGCCGAATCCCAAGTAAAAGCCATCCTGGGTGACCTGAGCCTGGCGGACGCCGCGGTATGGGCCGACTGCGCCAAGGGAGTCGACCCCAAGACTTTCGTGTATTCCGGCGAAGGCAAATATCCGGAGTGCAAGGTGTTCGAAACGCCCGCCGGTGAAGCGGAAATGTCCGACTTCGTGCAGCGAAACTCCAGCTGCGTCGTGAAACCGGGCGAGGAAGCTTGCAACAAGCAGTATCACTACACGGACGTGAGCATCACGCAGAAGAAGTACAAGCTCGGCCTCGTTGGAACACGTGACGATGACATCGTGGCAGCCATATCGGCCGCGGCGCACTTCCTGAAGGGCGACACCGTGCCAGCGCCCTTCAGCTTCAAGGACAAGCGCGAAGCCCTGCTCGCACTCACGCATTACGTCGGCGACGTGCACCAGCCCTTGCATGTAGGTGCGGTATATCTGAGCGCGGCGGGCAAGCGCGTCGATCCAGACAAATCGGGTTTCGATCCCGCGACATTCACGACCGGTGGAAACGACCTTACGGTGAGCGGCTCGAATATGCACTCCAGATGGGACGCTATACCGGCCTCACTCGAGGAGACCAAAATCACGGCCGCATGGATCACGCGCGCTCGCGGCGTGCCGAAGACGCCAGGAGACATGAGCACGTGGTCCACGAGTTGGGCCACTTCCACCCTGGGCCAAGCTAAGTCAGCGTTCCAGGGCGTGACGTTCGGCGCGAAGAACGGGAAACATTGGCCAGCGACTTTGCCCAGCGGTTATTCCGCGCGGATGACCTCAATCAAGAAAACGCAGCTCACCGCCGGCGGCGCGCACCTGGCAGCACTGTTGGAAGCGATCTGGCCCTGAGCAGGCAGTCCAGGCGTCAACCGGCCTCCTACGTCCAATATCCTGTCGCGGCGACTGGATAGAGTGCGCCTTGCAACTGCAGTATTGCCGGGCGAAGACCCGCTCCCGGCCGGATGCGGGCAAAAATGGGGCACGGGAGTGACGACAGGATCGGGCATGGGCAAGTTTTTCAGCAACCACCGCAGCAACCTCATCGTAGTGTGTTTGCTGGCGTTGGGCATCATGCGCAGTGCGATAGGCGCTTCCACCACACCTGCCGATTCAGCATCCGGCGCGGAACCGGATAGCCCGCGTTTGCGGACACTGGCCGCGGCTCTGCGTTCCGGCGAGGCAGGCGCATTGGATGCCTTCTGGCGCGAGCTGGAAGAGACTCATTCGCCCCTGATCGAGACCATCCCCGGTGACCCGGGCAACGAGCTCTTCACTTTCATATGGCGCGCACAGCCGGATCAGACAGCACTCAACGTCGTGTTCAACGGCTGGTTCCGGCTCCATAAGACGACGGGGTACGATGCATTCACCCGCCTGGGCGACAGCAATGTCTGGTACACGAGCTACGTTCTGCCGCGTACCGCCCACGTCCGCTACGAGCTGATATCACCCAAAGGATGGCAGGCAGCGGCCGATCGCGTCGCATACTTCACGTCGGACGGCGTCGAATACGAGGCGTTCAAGGACCCCTTGAATCCGCGGCTCGTGAATTGGAACAACTCCGTTCGCTCGTATGCGCAGGGAAGCGCGGCCACAACCAGCCCATACCTGCGAAAGCACGACGACACACCCGCCGGCAGCATCGAAATGCTACCGATAGAAAGCAAGATCCTGGGCAACAGCAGGGTGTTGCGAGTCTACCTGCCGCCTGCTTACGCACGAAGCAAAGCTTCCTTCGGTCTGCTGCTCGCGTACGACGGAAATCAATACACCGGGGCGGTTCCAACCCCGACCATCCTGGACAATATGATCGCGGCACACGCGATCCCGCCCGTCATTGCCGTCTTCCTCGAGTCACCGGATCGGGACACCGAGTTCCCGCCAAACGATTCGTTCCAACAGTTCATCGGCACGGAACTGTGGCCGCTCCTGCGAAAACAGTATCGCATCAGCCGCGATCCCCGGCACAACGCGGTGCTGGGATCCAGCTATGGCGGCCTCGCGGCAACCTACACCGCATTCGTGCACTCCGACATTTTCGGCAATGTGATCTCCCAGTCCGGCTCGTACAGTTGGTTTCCGGTCGCCCCCGGTGCGACACCCCCTCCCTTTCGTGGCGTGGAACCCGACAGCGGCTGGCTGATCAAGCAGATCGCCGAGGCACCGCGCAAGAACATCCGTTTCTATCTGGACGCCGGGATCTGGGAAGGCAACATGATGCTCTTTTCCAATCGCTTGCTGCGCTCCGTACTGGCAGGAAAGGGCTATGACGTCGCCTATAACGAGAGCGACGGCACACACTCGTCATACTACTGGATGCTGAGGCTTCCCGACGGACTGCAAGCGACCCTGGGAAAGTCACTTCGACCATAACTCGAGAGCCGCGCGCCAAGGCCGCCCACCAGGATCGGCAATGCCAGCCGGCGCGCGTATTGCGGGGAACCGCCAGGTGGACCCGGCCGGTCTTTACAACTTTCACTCACGCCGGCGCTACAAAACAACACAAATCCCGAACAGACGCGGTACAGACAAAGCCCGCGCCGGGCACTAGATTCCCGCTCGCACCGCTGCAAACATGCGTAGGGAATCGACATGAAAACAAGAGCTGTCGCCGTCGTGGTCAGCACGCTCGTGGGGTCCTTTTCTTGTATGTCCGCCAACTCAGCGGACCTCCTGGGACTGTATGTCGGGGGAGCGGCAGGAAGGGCGGACGTGCGTATGGATCAAGCGCTGACCGGCACGACCCATGACGTCCACGAACATGACACGGGGTGGAAAGCACTCATCGGCATACGGCCGCTGCCCCTCGTCGGCGCGGAACTCGAGTATGCGGACTTTGGCCAGCCGCACTTTTTTCAAAGGCCCCCTGAGGCCACTCCGCTCCCTCCCTTCCCCGCGGGTACAACCGGTACCTTGCACAGCAAGGCGGAGTCGCTTCTCGGCTTGCTGTACGCGCCGATCCCTTATCGCTTTCTCGACGTGTTCACCAAGTTGGGCGTGGCCCGATTACACAACGATGTCGACGCCCAGATTCTGGGGCTATTCTGTCCAGCCGGAACCCGTTGCGGGGTGATCACGACCCGCAGTTCGACGACGGACCTGGTGTTCGGAGCAGGTATCCAGCTCAAATTCGCCAAATTGGCGCTGCGAGGGGAATACGAGCGCATCGATTCCGACACGGGCTCCCCTGACATGCTCTCGGTTGGACTCACCTGGACGCTCTGACCTGGGAAACCCGCTGCGGTTGTCTTAGGATGAGCGGCCTCGAGGACAGTCCTGTTGTACCGCACAAACGATACCCACCAGAGGGAGAGCCGCAATGAGTTTTCTGGTAGCAATCGCAGGAACGGTGGCGCACACGACCACGAAAAAGACCGACGGCACCGTTGTCAACGTGACCGGTTGGCCCGCCAACGGTGCGAGCTTCAAAGGATCGTTTATCTACACTCCCGCGCCAACACCAACGCCCGTACTGTTCACTAAACTCTATACGGACTGGGGTGGCTTTACGATAACCCGCCAGGACGGCATCGGGAACATCAAGCTGGTGAACGGTGGCGCGGGTATTCAATACGCGGATGGATACTCGACGGGCTTCCACAACGTCTCCTTGCCCGTAGGCGGATGGCAGCTCCAGGAGTACGACATGGGCTTCGAGAATCCCGAGTTCCACGGTCAGACCGTCGATCCCGAAGCACTGGATTTCAACCTCTTTGCCGTGCGAGGCATTTTCATGTCCGGCAATAGCGGGGGTCCCATTGCCAACACGGTGGTATGGTCGGTCGTAGCGCGGGTCGACGTGATGATCGTGCTACCCGCCTGAGCGCGCCACTTGGAGCCAGAGCTCGGGCGCGACGCATAACTTAACACCTGTTTTTCTTGCTCCGTCGCACAATCAATGGCGACGACATTTCAACAGGGAGCCGTCCATGCGTCCGCAAGTACCCGCTGGCATTCATCTCATCAGCCGCGCGGCCCGAACCGCCCTGGCGATCTGCGCACTCCTGGCGGGTCTCTCGATCTTCGCCGCACCCGTCTATTCCGCCACCCTTTGCGTGAATCCACACGGTGGCTCGAGCTGCTATCAGACGATTTCCGCCGCGGTCGCGGCGGCAACCGCGGGCGATACGATCCAGGTCAGCCCTGGCAAATATCGCGAAGCCGTGGTGATCGGAAAGTCGGTGTCACTCATCGGACAGGATCGGGAATCCACCACCATCGATGCCACAGAACTTCCCGCAGGCGTATTCATAGACGGAATCGACAATGCGGGCTTGAGCACCGTCGTGATCAGCGGTTTTACGATCGAGAATGCAAACTTCGAGGGCATTCTCATCGCGAACGCCTCGGACGTCGTGGTACGCGGTAACGAAGTGACGCGTAACAACCGCGCACTGGTCGTAACGGCGCCCGGACAGTCGTCGTGCCCGAACATTCCCGCGTTCGAGACGAACGAGGGCCTCGATTGTGGCGAAGGGGTCCATCTGACAGGAGTGGACCACTCCGTCATTGCCGACAATGTCATTGTCAATAATGCAGGAGGCATTCTGATTTCCGACGACACGGGCGCCACTCACGAGAATCTGATCACCGGTAACGTCGTCAAGCAGAACCGGTTCGATTGCGGCGTCACGCTGGCTTCCCACGCCGCAAGCAATGGCGCACCGCAGTCATTCGGTGTGTTCCACAATACGATCAGCGACAACGACTCGGAGGAGAACGGCCTCGCCAATGGCGGCGGCGCCGGCGTCGGTATTTTCGCGGGCGGCCCCGGAAACAAGGCCTACGCCAACGTCATCACCAACAACCGCCTGATCGGTAACGGTCTGCCGGGAGTCACGATGCACATCCACGCCGACTCGGCCACGCTCCCCGCGGACCTGAGCGACAACATCATTGTCGGGAACTTCATTGCCCGTAACCATGCCGACACAGAGGATGCGGCGACCTCAGGACCCACGGGGATCAATGTATTCGGCGCCGGAGCCGTCACGGGCACCGTCATCTCTCAAAACACGATCCGCGATGAAGCCATCGCCATCGCAACCAACACCTCCGGGAACGTCGTGATCCACCTGAACGACTTCGACGGTGGGAGCGTAGGAGTCGCGAATACCGGCACAGGTTCGGATGACGCGACGGAAAACTGGTGGGGCTGCCCTGCTGGGCCGGGGTCCAAGGGTTGCGCGCAGATCACCGGCACGCATGTCACCACCGCGCCGGCGTTACACGACCCGATCCAGCGAAGCCGGGATGACCGGCACTGATGATCAGTGCGGGTCGCCGAAGATGATCCCTATGCCAAAGCCAACGCCACGTGACGGCCCAGCACAGCGAGAGCCGCTTC
>DAITMW010000293.1:0-3600 GCA_036834945.1 Steroidobacteraceae bacterium | reverse complement strand
GGAACCGGTTTTATTCGCAACCCACACCGTCGTCGATCGAATCGACCTTACGGCGGCGGACGGCAAAGGCGCCGAGCGCGCCCGCGCCAATCAGCATCAGGGTCCAGGAAGCAGGTAGCGGCACCGGGGTCAGGTTGAACGTACCGACGCCGAAGCCGCCACCGCTGATTTCCTCACCATAGGCGTTGCCCGACGGCGGCGATCCTTGGGAAAAGAAACTGAAGATGTTGACGCTTACGCCGGAAGCGGTCGTAAAGGCCAGGCCGTTCGTCGAAAGAAAGGACGTGCCTTCGGGGAACACGACGTTGTCGCTACCGAAGAACGATGTCAGTCCGGTAATTGCGCTGCCTCCGAGGGTCCCCGCGATCCCGATTACCGTATCGCCATTCGTTCCGGTCGTCGCGGTGAGAGTACCGCTGCCAGGTTGTGGCACGCCACCAAGGCTCGCGCCCGGACCCGTCAACGTCCAGTTGTACACCATCGAATCGGCATGGGCTGGTGCCACCGCGGCGACCAGGGGCGCGAGCCCCAGAACCAACAGGGCGGTTTCCTTGCAATTCATTTCATTCTCCTGTAGCACAATGTAGGTGCGAATCAACTCAACTGCGCGGTCGATTCCAGGAGCGGTGCATGTCACTTGCGTTGCACGCCGATGAATTCGGCCGCACGGCCGGTGGGGCTCTTTACGACACAAAGTGATCCCGACAGGGTTCGACCGACACCGTGTCCTGTAGCGGCAGGGCTTTTTTGCAGCTTGGTGCGATTCCGACGGAGTATTCCCGTACCCCCCAAACGGGAGATCGAAAGGTTTTGGAAAGGGAGTAAAAATAAATTGGGGCCCGCTCTCCACCTTTGGCGCGGGCGTGAAGATAGCTGAGCGCCTGATGAGTAGTGTCGAGATTTCCGTTGTCGTTCCGGTCTACAACGAGAGGCAGAATATCTCTCCGTTGCTGCGTGAGATCGCGGACGCGCTGGCGGACCGATCGTTTGAAATCATAGTCGTGGACGACGCCAGTACGGACGGAACCGCCTTCGCCACAGCTGCCGCAAGAACCTCGGGAATTCCAGAAATCCGTCTGCTCCGCCATTCGTTCCGCTGCGGCCAGAGCGCAGCGGTGCATACGGGCGTCATACACGCGCGCGCTGAATGGGTTGCGACCTTGGACGGCGACCGGCAGAGCGACCCGCGTGATCTGCGAGGCTTCCTGCGAGCGCGCGCTGATCCGGCGAATGCCGACGTTTCACTCTTTATTGGACACCGGGCGCTTCGTCGCGACACGTGGTTGAGGAAGGCCCAGTCCCGCATCGCGAACCGCGTGCGCCGCTGGCTATTACACGACGGTACGCCGGACACCGGCTGCGGTATCAAACTCATGCACCGGGACACTTTTCTCCGGCTGCCTTATTTTGATCATATGCACCGTTTCCTGCCGGCCTTGTTCCAACGTGCCGGCACACGCGTCGTCTCCCTGCCCGTCAATCACCGCCCGCGGGTGTGGGGCGTATCCAAGTACGGCCTGTTGGATCGACTCGGCGAGGGCATCGTCGATCTGCTCGGTGTGATGTGGCTGCAGCGTCGCTGCAAGCAAGGTCTCGCCGTGAGCGAAGAGTGGGCCGATCGTGTCCGTGACACCAGGCTGCGGGAAGACGCCACGGCCTGGCCTCAGCGTTCGGCAAAGAATTGAGCTCCTGAGTTTTCCGCGAGGCGCGATGGGTTCCTACGAAACGACCTGGCTCGCGGTGGGTCTTGCCGGGCAGGCGTTGTTTACTGCCCGCTTCCTGCTCCAGTGGCTTGCGAGTGAACGGGCCAGGCGCAGCGTCGTGCCCCTGTCATTCTGGTACTGCAGCCTGGCAGGCGGACTGATCCTGCTGCTCTACGCCCTCTACAAACGCGATCCCGTGTTCATCCTCGGGCAGGTAGGTGGTGTCTTCATTTATGCACGCAACCTCTTCTTCGTCCGTCGAGCACGCTCGGGCGCGGATGGCTGACGCCGCCGGCCAGGGTCAGACTGAAAAGACGAGCTGGGCGGATCTTGCACTGCTCGCCGTGGGAGTCCTACTCATCGTCGGCAGTGGCGTGGGCGTGCGCGCTCCCTGGCCCGCCGATGAGCCTCGTTTCGCTCTCATTGCCCACGACATGGTGACCAGCGGCAACTGGCTCTTTCCCCGCGTCGGGGGCGAGCTCTATTCCGACAAGCCGCCGTTGTTCCTGTGGCTGTTGAGTATCGGACAGATCATGACCGGCTCGATCCGCTGGTCATTCTTGCTGCCCTCTTTCCTGGCCTCACTGGGTACGGTTTGGTTGGTTTACGACCTGTCGCGACGCTTGGCCGGCAGGCAGGCCGCGCTGCTGGCGGCGGGTCTGCTGTTGTGTACGGTGCAATTCGCCGTCACAGGGCGAAGCGCCCAGATCGACGCGACGCTCTGCCTGCTCACCACATTGTCGTTGTACGCACTGCTGCGACACCTCTTCTGGGGTCCGGCCTGGGGTTGGTATTTTCTCAGCGGACTGGCCGCCGGGCTGGGTGTCATCACCAAAGGAGTGGGGTTTCTTCCGCTGCTCGCCCTCCTGCCGTACGCGTTACTCCGACGGTTGGATTTTGAGCCACTGCCCCAATTCGCCGGCGGTGCCCGCTGGCTGCTCGCAGGCGGCGGGCTGCTCGTCGGTGTGGGAATCTGGCTGGTGCCCATGCTCCTCGCCGTCGCCGGGAGTCACGATCCGCAGTTGGTTGCCTATCGGGACGGCATTCTTCTGCACCAGACCGTGGGACGCTACGTCTCCGCGTGGCATCACCGTCAGCCCTGGTATTACTTCATCCTCAACGTCATCCCGGCCCTGTGGCTCCCCTTCAGCTGCCTGCTTTTCTGGTTGGTCCCACGCTGGCGCCAAGCCTGGCGCGAGCGTGATGCCCGGGTCTGGTTGCCGCTGAGTTGGACGGTGTTGGTGCTCGTCTTCTTTTCGCTCGCCACAGGTAAGCGCGGGATCTACATCCTGCCTGCGTTACCGGCGGCGGTTACGGCGAGCGCGCCCTACCTTCGCGACCTCTTCGCCCGTACCGGAGTACGTCGGGTTGGTATCGCTCTAGCGTGCATCGTTCTCGTCGCCGCCGCGGCGCTCGCGTTAGGCGAGGTCCTGCGCGTGCGCGCTATTGTGCGTCTGACCACACAGAGTGGGTTGGACTCCTGGTTGCCGTTTACCGCCCTGGCGATTGCATGCGCCGCCGCTCTGGCCGCAACGTGGCACTCGAAACTTCCGCTGGTGTGGCCCGCCGTGCTTTGCGCCGTTGCACTCATCATGTCATGGATGATCGAGCCCAGAATGGATCCCGAGCGCTCAGGTCGGGCATTCATGCAGAAGGTGCAGGCACACCTGGCGCCCGACGAGGAGCTCGCACTGGTGGATTACAAGGAACAGTTCCTTCTACACCTCGAGCGTCCCAGCGTGAATTTCGGTCACCGGCTCCAGAACCCTCTCGAGGAGCAATACGATGCGGCCCGCTGGCTCAACGACGGCTCACGCCGCGTGCTGCTCGTGTCCGAACCGCAACTCTCGCCTTGTTTCAACCTCTCCCCGCACGAGCCGCTGGGACAATCGGCCAG
>DAITMW010000292.1:0-9535 GCA_036834945.1 Steroidobacteraceae bacterium | reverse complement strand
TGTTGGATGTTCTCGATGACTGGCCATCCAACTTCAGCGCTATTCAGGATGCCGCCGCGCAGCCAGAGGTCTTGCGGCACTCACGCTCGATCAGCGAGCTTTCGGTGCATGCCCCGGTTCCACGGCCCGGCACCATTTACTGCTCCGGGGCAAACTACAAGAAACACGTGATCGATCTCATCGTGGCCCACCAGGAGCAGGCGGAGACACAAGGAATGTCGTTGGAGCAGAAGCGTGCCTGGGGCATGAAACTGATGGATGAGCGGGCCGCCAACGGCACGCCCTTTGTTTTCATCAAACCCCAGAGCGCGGTGACGGGTCCCTTCGATCCGGTCGTCGTGCCGAAGGAGGCCAGGAAACCGGATTGGGAGCTGGAGCTCGGTGTGATCATCGGGCGGCGCGCGCGCCGGATTTCCCGGGACCGCGCGCTCGAGTACGTGGCGGGCTACACCGTGGTCAATGACATCACGTTGCGTGAGAAGGTATTCCGCCGCAAGAGCGATTCACCCGAGCTCGGAATGGATTTCACGGTGAGCAAGGGGGCGCCCAGCTTCCTCCCCATGGGACCCTTGCTCGCTCCAGCGGCCTTTGTCGGTGACCCACAGCAACTGCGTGTGACGTTGAAGCTCAACGGCCAGGTCATGCAGGACGAATCAACATCGGACATGATTTTCACGGTCGCGCATCTGATCGAGTACCTGTCCGCCAGTGTGGAGCTGCAACCTGGCGATGTGATTTGCACGGGCTCGCCGGCCGGCAACGGCATGCACTACGGCCGTTTCATTCAGGGCGGGGACGTTCTCGAAGGCAGCATTTTCGGACCCCGCATGGGGCTGGGCACGCAGCGCAACCCCTGCGTCGTCGAACAATAGTGACCGGGTGCCAAGGCGCAGAAGCATGAATATCATCGGGCCTGACGAGCTCGTGTTCGGTGTGGATGACATCGACGCGTGCACACAATACCTTCTCGACTATGGGTTGCAACAAACCGCCGGTGATCGCTTCGAGGCGCTCGATGGCACGGCCGTCGTGCTCCGGCGAGCTGATGATCCCGACCTGCCGCCTGCGCTGGGACCGGCGCCCTCGTTACGGGAGACGACGTACGGTGTGGCCGATGAGAAAACGCTTGGTGAAATCGCAGCGGAATTGAGCAAGGATCGCGATGTCCGGCGGGGTCCGGACGGCTCGATATGCTCTACCGATGACATGGGCTTCGCGCTGCGGTTCAAACTGACCTGCCGGCGTCCGTTCACCGCGCCGCCGGACTTGACCAACGCGCCGGGCTCGCCACCGCAGCGCCCGGTCAATGTCCTGGGAATCACGCCACAGATGGCGGTGGTACCACGAACGCTGTCTCACGTGGTGCTATTTGTACCCGATGTGGCTCGGGCCGAGGCGTTCTACAGCCGGCTCGGATTCCTTACGACCGACCGGTTCATCAATGTTGGCCCGTTCATGCGTCCCGCGGGTACGCTGGATCACCACACGCTGTTCATGATCCAGGCGCCGCCTTTCATGAAGGGCGTCGAGCACTTCACCTTCCACGTCGGCAGCGGAACAGAAGTCCTGGTGGCCGGGACACGGTTCGAGGCCAAGGGTTACAAGACCTTCTGGGGGCCCGGGCGGCATCTCTTCGGCTCGAACTGGTTCTGGTACTTCAACAGCCCGCTCGGGTGCCATGTCGAATATGACGCCGACATGGATCTGCATGACGAGTCGTGGCAGGCGCGGGCGGAGCCGGCCAGCGCGGATACCTCGCAGTTGTTCCTGTTCACGCGCAGGGAGAAGTGGTTCCCGTCCGGCGGTCCGCCTCCGGATGCGCACAAGTGATTCGCTTGTGCCGCTTTGAAGAGCTGATCGCAGGGAGCGCGCGAGGATTCGATCCGGAGGAAGTCGGTGAGGATACGCTGTTTGTCGTGCGCAAAGACGATGCACTGCACGCGTATCTCAACCGCTGTCCGCACGAGGGGGGCCGGCTGGAGTATCGCAAAGATCGGTTTCTGTCGGCCGACGGCCAGCGTGTCGTGTGTTACGCCCACGGGGCGCACTTTGATCCGCAAACGGGAGTGTGTATCGAAGGCATCTGTCTCGGGCAAGCGCTGCAGAGTGTGCCGTGTCGGGTAGAGCAGGGTTGGGTCTGGATCGAGGGAGGGGCGCCGGATGGCAGCAGTGAGTAATGTGCTGGTGATTGGGGGAGGATTCTCGGGGACCTCGGCTGCGATCCAACTCAGGAAGGCCGGTATAGGTGTTGACCTCGTTGAGATCGATGCCGGGTGGCGCTCGTATGGCGCGGGCATCACCCTCAACGGCGCGACGCTGCGTGCGCTGGACAGGGTGGGGGTGTTGAAAGAGATCATGGTCCACGGAGCTTGCACCGACGGCGCCGAGATCTACACCGCCGACGGACACAAGATCGGCGACCTCCAGACGCCGCGTCTCGCGGGCAATGACATACCCGGTGGTGGCGGAATCATGCGCCCCGTGCTGGCCAGGATTCTTTCAGAAGCGACCCGTAGCTCAGGCACCAAGGTTCGCCTGGGGTGCCGCGCCATGACGATCGACCAACGGGAGTCGGCGGCCGATGTGACCTTCAGCGACGGCACGCGAAGCTCCTATGACCTCGTCATTGCGGCGGATGGTGCACGCTCTGGGGTACGTGAAACGCTGTTTCCAGAGGCGCCGAAGCCGTTTTACACAGGACAGGGCGTGTGGAGGGCTGTCGTGCCTCGGCCCAAGGAAGTGCGGTGCCCGTCCTTCTACATGGGCCCCCGCCTCAAGGCCGGCGTCAATCCGGTCTCGAGCACGTCCATGTATCTGTTCCTGACCGAAGACCGTCCGGTGAATGAGCACGTCCCCGACGACGAGTTATTGCCGCAATTGCAGGCCTTGCTGGATCAGTTCAGTGCGCCGGTTCCAAGATACGTACGGTCCGTCCTGAACTCCGAATCCCATATCGTTTACCGGCCCCTCGAAGCGCTCTTGGTACCCGAGCCCTGGTACCGGGGACGAGTTGTGCTGATCGGCGATGCCGCTCACGCGTCGACGCCACATCTCGCCGCGGGTGCCGGCATGGGAATAGAGGACGCCGTGGTGTTGGCCGAGGAGCTTCACGGGGCAGAGTCACTTTCGCAGGCATTGGCGACCTTCCAACAGCGGCGCTGGCCGCGGTGCCGACTGGTGGTGGAGAACTCGGTACGCCTCGGACAGATTGAGCAAACCGGCGGCTCCAAGGAGGAGCATGCCGACATCATGCGACGAAGCGCGATAGCCCTCGCCGCGCCTTTCTAAGAGAGTGTCGTGACCGACACCGCAACTCTGTTCGTCAACGTCAATGTGTTCGACGGCACGGGTGCGGAGATGTTTGCCGGCCAGGTTCTGGTGCGTGGTGAGCGGATCGTCGCGGTAGCCCGCGCAGGAGAACAGTCCCTGAGCTTCTCCGAGGGCTGCCGGGTCATCGACGGCCATGGGGCGACATTGATGCCGGGGTTGGTCGAGGGGCATGCTCACCTCACGTGGCCTTCCTCGGTCGAGAGAGTGGTGCATGCAATGAAGCTCCCCATTGAGGAGCACATGCTCGTCACCGCTCAGAACGCCCGGATCACGCTCGACCATGGTTTCACGAGCGCGTATTCGGCCGGATCGCTCGGGGAGCGGTTCGAAGTCACGTTACGCAACATGATTGACGCGGGCCATCTCCCAGGGCCGCGTCTGCGGGCTTCCGCGCTCGAGAAGGGTGCGGAGGGCGTCATGGGCGTTCCAGCCGGTCACGACCCGACTCATGACCGGGATATCGCTGGATTGCGTCGGTAGGGAAGCTGGCGGACGTGCTTCTCGTGGCCGGCGATCCAACGCGCGACCTGACCATCCTGCAGGACAAGAAGCACATACCCGCCGTCATGAAGGGCGGGCGATTCCATCGGTTGGACGAGGATTACCGACGATGACCACGATCGACTTCCACTGTCACGTGCTGACACTCGCCGCGGAGGCCCTGGTCAAGGATCGCCCGCAGAAGCGGGGCGAGCCCGCCATGATGCTCGAGGCCATGGGAGAGGCGTCGGTCGCACACAACAATGCCGTCATGTTACCTGCGGCCTTCCCGAAATTGACGCGTATCGAGCAGCGCCTGGCGGACATGGATGCGATGGGGGTGGACATCCAGGTTCTCAGTCCCTCCCCGACCCAGTATTACTACTGGGCCGACCGCGATCTCTCCCATGAGATCGTCCGCCTGCAGAACGCCTACATCGCCGAGCTGTGCGCGCAACACTCGGGGCGGTTTGTCGGGTTGGGCACACTGGCTCTGCAGCATCCGGAACTGGCCGCCGAGCAGCTCGAGCATGCGATTCGCAAGCTGGGGCTCAAAGGCGTGGAGATTTCCACCTCGGTCAACGGAGCGGAGCTCGATGCCTCGAGCCTGCTCCCATTCTGGAAGAAGGCCGACGAGTTGGGCGCCGTCGTGTTCATCCACCCGTTCGGTACGACGCTCGGGGATCGGGTCTGCACGCACTACCTGAGCAACATCATCGGACAGCCTCTCGAGACCACCATCGCCCTGTCACACCTGATCTTTGGCGGAGTGCTCGACCGTCATCCAGGCGTGAAAATCGTTGCCGCTCACGGCGGCGGCTACTTACCCAGCTATTGCGGGCGATCGAACCATGGCTACACGGTACGTCCCGAAGCCAAGGCGGGTGCGCGGCTCGCGCCGATCGAATATCTGCGCAGGATGTGGTTCGACACGTTGGTTTACGAGCCGGAGGCGCTGCGCCATCTCGTCAACGTGGTCGGAGCGTCACAACTGGTGGTCGGGAGTGACTATCCGTTCGACATGGGGCATTACGACCCACATGGGTTGATGGGGGCTGCCGGTCTGAGTCAGTCCGACAGGGAGGCTATTCTGGGTGGTAACGCGGCGGAACTCCTGGGGTTGGGCCAAGGCAGCTGAGGCAATGGGCTATGTACTTGCGAAATACCTGGTACGTCGCCGGTTTCTCTGACGAGATCGATGCGGGCCGGCTGTTGGCGCGCCGCCTCCTCGATCAACCGGTCGTTTTTTTCCGTGGTCCTGAAGGAAAAGCGACGGCACTGGCCGACCGCTGTCCACACCGCTTTGCGCCGCTTTCTCGCGGGAAACTCTGCGATGGAGGGCGTACGCTGCAGTGTGGTTACCATGGGCTGCAATTCGATGCTACCGGCGCGTGTGTGCACAATCCGCACGCCAGAGAGAGCGTGCCCCGGGCAGCACGGGTAGTTAGTTATGCCGCAGCCGAGCGGCACGGACTTCTATGGTGGTGGGCAGGTGATGCGGCAAGCGCCGACACCAACCTGATCCCGGACTACAGTGTGTTCGAAGGACTGCACCCGGACAGCACATTCCGCGGTTACCTGCCTACACGTTGTCACTATGAGTTGCTGGTCGACAATATCCTGGACCTGACTCACGCGGATTATCTCCACGCGGGGAGCCTTGGAAACGGGTCGCTGACGCGATCGAAAGCGCACGTCACAGACCTGTCCGATCGCAGTCTCAACGTGATCTGGCTCTCCAGCGGTGAGCCGGCGCCACCGGCATTTGACCGGCATCTTCGCCGCCAGGGTGAGCCTACCGACCAATGGACGGAGGTCACCTGGAATGCTCCAGGCAACATGCTACTACGGGTGGGTGCGACCCTGCAGGGTGAGGCTAGGTCACAGGGTGTCGACGCCATGACACTTCACCTGGCGACGCCGGAGACTGCGTCGACAACGCACTATTGGTTCTGGAGCACCCGCACGTTCGCCGTCTCTCCGGAGGCGAATGCGCAAATCCAGCAGTTCGTGGAATATGCCTTCGCGCAGCAGGATAAGCCGATGCTGGAGGCTCAGTATCAGAATATGGAGGACGGGGAGTTCTGGTCGTTGCAGCCCGTTCTGCTGTCCACCGATGCAGCAGCGGTGCGTGCGCGGCGCAAATTGGCCAACCTCGTCGCGGCGGAGGCCGGATGATCGCCACGGACCCGTCGGCTGTCCAGGCGCGCCGGCGGCTGCAGAAGAGACTTGCGAAAGAACGGCAGGGGTGAACAATGTACCTGTCCCGGCAGGGTCTCCCGAGATGCATTTCCACAAGCTCGACCTGAATCTGCTCGTTGCCCTGGATACGCTGCTCGAGGAGCGCAGCGTGTCGAGGGCCGCTGCCCGTCAACATCTGAGCCAGTCCGCCATGAGCAGCGCTCTGAGCCGTTTGCGGGAGTATTTCGGGGATGAGCTGCTGGTGTCGGTAGGCCGGCGCATGGAGCCGACGGCCCTGGCGCTCAGCCTGGCCCCGCAGGTCCGCAACATCCTGCAGCAAGTCCGGGTCACGATCGAGACACGTCCGACGTTCCATCCCGCGACGGCTCAGCGTCGCTTCCGAGTCATGACGTCGGACTACCTGATAGAGGTTCTGCTCGCGGACGTGGTACGACAGCTCGCTACCACGGCTCCGGGTATACAGCTGGAGATCGTGGCTTCGGGCGAGGCGTCATTGGCGGCATTCCTGCGGGGGGATGTCGATTTGATCATCGCTCCGGACCGGAATCTCCTCGAGGATCACCCGCGCACCCTTCTTTTCGAAGAGACCTTCAGTTGCGTCGTCTGGTCGGGAAACAACTCGGTGTCGGATCCGATTACCATCGAGCAATACGTTGCGATGAGCCACGTGACCGTGCTGTTCGGCCCGAACCAGCCCACGATGTTGGAGGAATGGTTCACGAATCAGGCCGAGAGGGGCCAGGGCATCGAGCGGCGCGTCGATATCATCGCTCCCAATTTTGGCGCTGTCCCACATCTCGTCGTGGGCACGCAGCGTGTCGCGACGATGCATTCCCGGCATGCGCGGCTTTATCAACAGCTCCTGCCTCTGCGTGTCGTGGAGCCGCCACCCGGCTTTCCGACGATGCGCGAGATGGTCCAATGGCATCGTCACCTCGATACCGACCCGGCGATCCGGTGGTTCGTATCGCTCCTGACGAGTTTCGCGGCATCGAGTACGTTGGTAGTCGATGCCGACAAGTAACCTGCTTCAGAACTTCACTCCGAAACGCGCGCCATAGGTTCGCGGCGGGCGCAGGGCGGTTGCGATCAGCTCAGCACCGGCCAGCGGATGCGGGAAGGTGGCCTGCATGACGTCACGGTCCGCCACGTTTTCCACGTAGGCGGTCAGGAACCACCGTTTCCGGGGCGCTTCGTACCCCAGCGACAGGTCGGTCAGCCAGTATCCATGTTGGATCTCGTTGGCCAGGAACTCCAGACCCGTCAGGGTGGCGGTTTGGAAATGGGTGCGAGCCTCGGCGACGATCGCCCCGGCATCGCCCAGGGGCAGGGTCTGCTGTATCCCCAGATTGACGGTCCAGGTTGGCGCTTGCGGCGGTGCCTTGCCGCTGCAATCGAGGATGAATACCGCACCGCTCGGAGTTGCCGGACAGGCGGGCACCGGCGGGGCGCCGAGGTTGGGAGAGGTGTAGACGAACCGGTCGTACACGGCATCCAGGTATTGGATGTCGGTGCTCAACAGCGTATTGGCGAAGGCGAGATATTGCAGGTCCAGCTCGATACCTTTCATGGTGGCCCGACCGGCGTTCTCGGTGGGGAAGATGACAGTCCCGGTGCTGTCCAGGCTGATGTGCGATATCTGTTGGTCGCGGTACTTCCACAGGAAGGCCTCGACGTTCACCTGCATGCGATTCTGCAACAGGCGATTCTTCGAGCCGATGGTGTAAGCCGTGAGGTGCTCGGGTTTGTAGGTCGGGTTGTCGTGGGTGAAAAAGAAGCCGCCGGCCTTGAATCCGGTCTCCACCGCGGCATACAACAGGGAGTCCGGCGTGATGTCCCAGTCAGCTCCGGCGCGCCAGGTGGTTTCCCCCCAGCTGTCGCTGGTGTTGAGCACCACCGTTGGGACTGTCAGGGGAATCTGCCCGACACCTCCAAAACAGGGTTGCGGCAGGGTCGTGCAGATGTCGGTTACCGTGTCATAGGTCCCGTTGATCTTCTTGTCGTCCCGCGTGTAACGCACTCCTCCCGTGAGACGGAAGGTATCCGTGACCGAGTACTGCAGTCTGCCGAAGCCCGCGTAGCTCTTCGTATCGGGCCGCACGGATTCAGTGGAGGCGTTCTCGCGCTGGTCGTAGATCGGGTGGGCGTCGATACGCTCGTCGAGGTAGTAGAAGCCCAACAGATAGTTCCAGCCGCCGTTCTGGTTCGAGGCGAAGCGAGCCTCGAACGAGGTCTGCTGGTCCTTTTCGAGCTGCTTGATGAGAAACCCCGCCGTCGTCGAGAAATAGTCCAGGCTGGAGTGCCGATAGGCGGGAATGACGGTCAATGTGCCTGCGCTGGTCGTCCAGTCGATCGTGGCACTCGTGCCCCAGTAGTCGTTGTCCTCGTAGGGTGCTCCCGGCAGCCTGGCCAGGTCCGCCGGGTTCCCCAGGAGCGGACCGAGGAAGTCGCCGCCCGGAAAGACCAGGGTATGTGAGTAGGCGGCGTTGGAAGGCGCCGAGGTATTGCCGCTACGGAGTCCTCCAGCGAACCCGCTCGGGGTCAGCGTTACCGCGCCTGGACCCACACCTCCAATGTGCGTGACGTCGCCGCTGAGCAGTATGGAGAGTGAGTCCGTCGGTGTGAGCTTCAGTTGAGCTCGCCCGGCACGGCTCTTCTCGTCGTCCGTGCCATCCGAAAGGTAACCCTCGTGATCGACCGTCTGGCCGGCGATTCGCATCGCAACGGTCGGGCTGAAGGGGATGTTGATCGCGGCATCGAACTTCCGCTGTGAATAGTTGCCGAAGTCCATGCTCGCCTCGGCGTTGAAATCGTCGGTCGGTTTGCGGGTGATCACGTTGATCGCGCCGCCTGTTGCGTTGCGACCGTACAGCGTTCCCTGGGGTCCCTTGAGGACTTCCAGGCGCTCCAGGTCATAGAACATGCCGCTGGTCGATGACGGCCGTGCGATATAGACCCCGTCCAGGTTCAGAGCCAGGGCCGCATCCGAAAGCGGGTTGCCGTTGAAGTTACCAACGCCACGGACGTAGAACAGCGGATAGGGACCCGCCGCGGTGGCGACCTGCAACGATGGGATCAGGTTCGTGAGATCCTGAACGCGCGTGGCGCCCGAGTCGGTCAGTTGATCCGAGGAGATCGCGGTGATGGCCAGTGCCGCGTGCTCGAGACTCTCGCTGCGCCGCTGCGCGGTAACGGTGACCTCCTCCAACGCCGGGGCCGCTTCAACCGCGGACTCAGCTGATACTGTTTGCGCAGGAGCGACAATCGGTGCGAGGACGAATCCCACTCCCACAATGGCGCGGTGGAGTTGCCAGTGACGCATTCAATTCCCCCTCGAATGATGGCGGCCAGGCGTTCAGGGAGAATATCGACCGCTCCGCGCACGGAACAATGAATGCGGTGAATTGCGCAAATCGACGCGGGTGATAGGGTTCTGAGGTATCGGTGGCAGCGAACGCTGCCATTCATGGGACCGATTGGATTTGCCGTCCCCTGGGGTTTTAGGGTGGAGTTTCCGCTCCAA
>DAITMW010000291.1:2779-9615 GCA_036834945.1 Steroidobacteraceae bacterium | reverse complement strand
ATCATACATGTTGCCTTGCTGAATGTCCCCTCGGTTGCTAGATTACGCGCCACTTCGGGGGTCCCCCGCCGCACTTTCCGGTCGCTTCATGTTCAAACGCCTCCGCGGCTATTTTTCCAGTGATCTGTCGATTGACCTCGGCACGGCCAACACGCTCATCTACGTCCGCGACAAGGGCATCGTGCTCAACGAGCCGTCCGTCGTCGCGGTGCAGGACGAGCCCGGGCGCGGCGGCAAGATCATTGTCGCTGTCGGGTCCGAGGCCAAAAACATGCTCGGCCGCACACCCGGCCACATCACCGCGGTACGTCCGATGAAGGACGGCGTGATCGCCGACTTCACGTACACCGAGAAGATGCTCCAGCACTTCATCAACAAAGTGCACGGCAACCGGATGTTGAAGCCGTCACCGCGCGTCCTCGTGTGCGTACCCTTCGGCTCGACCCAGGTCGAGCGCCGCGCGATCCGCGAGTCGGCCGAGGGCGCCGGCGCGCGTAACGTGGCGATCGTAAGCGAACCGATGGCTGCCGCGGTCGGCGCCGGACTGCCGGTACACGAAGCCCGTGGCTCGATGGTACTCGACATCGGTGGCGGTACGTCGGAAGTCGCGGTCCTGTCGCTGAACGGCATCGTCTATGCGAACTCCGCCCGCATCGGCGGCGACCGCTTCGACGAAGCCATCATGAACTACGTCCGCCGCAATTACGGCATCCTGATCGGTGAGGCCACTGCCGAGCGGATCAAGATCGAGATCGGCTCGGCCTATCCCGGCCAGCAGGTGCGTGAGCTGTCCGTGAAGGGCCGCAACCTCTCGGAAGGCGTGCCGCGCAGCTTCACCCTCAACAGCAACGAAATTCTCGAGGCCCTGCAGGAGCCCCTGCAGAGCATCGTGAGCGCGGTCAAGCAGGCGCTCGAACAGACTCCCCCGGAGCTTGGCGCCGACGTCGCCGAGCGCGGTATCGTCCTCACGGGCGGCGGCGCTTTGCTGCGTGATATCGACAAGCTTCTCACGGAAGAGACCGGCCTCCCCGTAGTCGTCGCGGACGACCCTCTCACGTGCGTGGCACGCGGTGGCGGTCGTATCCTCGAGCTGATGGACGAGCTGGGCCCCGGCCACTTTGGTCTCGAATAACGCCACAGGCGTAAGAGGTTGAGTGGCGGCCTTCGGCACAGGGGGCAGTAGGGCGCAGGTTCGGGGACCCTCACTGGGTTTCCGCTTCACCCTGTATGCAATCCTCTCCATCGTGGTCATGTTCCTGGACCAGCGGCACGGCTGGATGGAGCAGGCCCGCTACTTTCTGCAAGCCGCCGCGTATCCGATCCAGCTGGCGGTGAGCTCTCCATCGGCCGCCTGGAAGTGGCTGAGCGAAAGCTTCGAGAGCCGGGACGCCCTCCGAGCCGAGAACGATAAGCTGCGCAAACTGCAGCACGAGCTCGAGCTGCGCACCATGCGCTACGACGCGCTGGCCCGCGAGAACGGCGAGCTGAGGGGGCTTCGCGATGCGCTCCCACCTGTAGCCGAGCGATGGCTGGCTGCCGAGCTCGTGAATGTTCAGACCGACAGCCTCCGGCAGCGGATCCTCATCAACCGGGGTACGACCAATGGCGTCTTCAAAGCCCAGGCTGTGCTGGACGACAAGGGCGTCATCGGCCAAACCACCCACGTGGGTCCCTGGAGCGCCGAGGTCATCCTCATCACGGATCCGGAGCACGCCATTCCGGTGACGGTCGAGCGGACCGGGCTGAGGACCATCGCCGTGGGGGCCGGTGATTCCTCTTCACTGGCTCTCCCGTATCTGCCTGGTAATGCCGACGTGAAACCTGGCGATCTGCTGGTCACATCGGGATTGGGAGGAGTGTTCCCAGCCGGCTATCCGGTGGCTCGAGTCTCTGAAGTCCACCGTGACGCGGTACAGCCGCTCGCCCAAGTGCGAGCCACCCCGTTTGCGAACGTGGATACGGATCGCGAGGTCATGCTCGTGTGGTTCCGAGCGGACCACCCCGCCGCGCCGGCGGCAACAACGACCAGTGACCTCAAGATCGGCAACAAGAGCCTGCAACCTCAAGCGGCACCGCCGCCGCGGCCGCAAGCTACACCGCCAGCCGCGCAGCCGGGAACACCCGGCGCAGCTACCGCTCCCAACTCAACGGCCCCGCATCCCAACGCACCCGCCAGCGCGGCGCCCGGAAATGCGTCGGCTGGCGCACGGAAACCAACTCCACCTTCTGGCACAGTGAACCCATCCCCAGCTCCTTCGTCGAACGGGGGGAATGCACCGGCCGCACCCGCCGCGCCCGCCAATTCCAAGGAACCCTCTGCCGGTGAAGCTACTCCAGCGACGCCAAAGAAGCCGACGCCAGAACAACCGTCCGACGCAATCCCGAGGAATCAATGAGCTCGGAGTTCCCGCGCGGCCGGATGGTGTTCAGCACACTGATCGCCCTGGTGCTCACGGTGCTGCCCCTACCCCAGTATGGGGATCTCATCCGGCCTTCGTTCCTGATACTGACGGTGCTCTATTGGGCGATCGCCGCGCCGCGCGCGGGCGGAGTCGGTTGGGGTTGGTTCTCGGGACTCATGCTGGATGTATTCCAAGGTCCGGTCCTCGGGGAGCATGCCCTGGTGCTCGCCATGGCGACCTACATGACGGCCCGCGAGCATCAGCGGATCCGCTCAAAACCTCTCTTCCAGCAGTCGCTCATTGTTCTGGTGATATTGGCCTTCTACGAGGGCCTGGTGTACTTGATAGACGGCTTTACCGGTCATCCTCTGACGAGCCCGCTGCGCTGGATCCACTGCGTGACCGGAGCACTCATCTGGGCACCGGTGGCAACCATCCTCGCGCAAGGACGGCGATCATGACTCGGCCAGGCTGCTAGCCGTGCCCGCCGGTCGCATCAAGGACCACTGGGGCGAGCAACGCCTCTTCGAGATGCGCTCGCTGATCGCGGGCGTGCTCATGGTGATCCTGACGTTCGTCCTGATCGGCCGCCTGTACCTGCTGCAGGTGGTGCGCCACGACTATTTCGCCGAGCTGTCGCAGGGCAACCGGGTCCGCACCGAGCCCATCCCGGCCAGCCGCGGCCTCATTCTCGATCGCAACGGCACGGTCCTGGTGAACAACGAGCCGGCCTACCAGCTCGAGCTCACCCGCGAGCAGGTCCCCGACCTCAACGACACCCTCAAGCGCCTGGCGGCTCTCGGGCTCATCGATCCCGATGACCTCAATGAGACCCGCCACATGATTCTCTCGCGACGCAGCTTCGATGTGGTTCCGCTGCGGCTGCGACTCACGGACGAGGAGATCGGACGCTTCGCCGTCCACCGTTTCGAGTTTCCGGGCGTGGACCTCGCCACCAGACAAACACGCTCGTATCCCTACAGCGAGATCGGCGTCCATGCTTTGGGTTACGTCGGTGCGATCAGTGAGCAGGATCTCGAACATATCGACCGCGCCGCGTACGCCGGAACGGGCGTCATCGGTAAGTTAGGTGTCGAGGCTTCCTATGAAACCCCGCTCCACGGCAAGAACGGCTATCGCGAGATCCTCGTCAACGCGCAGGGACGATCGGTACAACGTCAAGGTCCCTACCAGCCGGTGCTGCGCGCCACGGCGCCGAACGCCGGCGATGACGTAATCCTCTCGATTGATCTTCCGACTCAGAAGGCGGCGGAAGCGGCGTTCGGGGATCATCGCGGCGCGGTCGTTGCGCTGGATCCAACCAACGGCGATGTGCTGGCTCTCGTGAGCAAGCCTGACTTCGATCCGTCTATCTTTGCACGTGGCATCACCCGCGCTGAATTTGCGGAGCTGAACCAGAACATCGACAAACCGTTGTTCAATCGTGCACTCCGCGGCACCTACCCCTCGGGCTCCACAATCAAACCGGTGATAGCGCTGGCCGGTCTGACGTACCACCTGCTCGACCCCGGGAAAGAGGAGTTCTGCTCGGGAATCTATTACCTGCCGGGCAGCCACTTTGCATTCCGCGAAGGCAAGTTCGGCCGACACGGCTCTCTCGATCTGCCTCACGCCATCGCCAGCTCCTGTGACGTCTACTTTTACCGACTGGCCTCGACGATCGGCATCGACAAAATCGCTGCCTTCATGGCCCCGTTTGGCTATGGCTCGCTGACCGGCATCGACATCGCGGGCGAAAAGCCGGGCGTCCTGCCCTCGCCCGAGTGGAAGCGACGCGTCTACAAGCAAGCGTGGTATCCCGGCGAAACGGTCAACGTCGGCATCGGCCAGGGCTATCTGCTCGTCACACCACTGCAACTCGCTCACGAGGCCGCGGTGATCGCCGAGCGCGGCCGTAGCTTCAAGCCGCGCCTGGTGAGGGCGCTACGCGATGCGAATGGCGTGATCCACAATTTAACGCCGGTCGAGAACCCTCCCGTGTCGGGCCCGACACCCGAGGACTGGAATATCGTTATCGAGGGCATGATCGGCGCCACGAGTTGGCCGCATGGAACAGCGGCAGCCTTCCTGCATGGCACGGCCTACACGATCGCGGGAAAGACCGGCACGGCCGAGGTCGTCACGGTCGCACGTAGTCAGAGCCTCACAGCCAAGAAAACCGACGAGAGGCTCAAGGACCACGCCTGGTTCATTGCCTTCGCGCCGGCGGAGTCACCGCGTATCGCCGTCGCCGTGCTGGCGGAGAACGCAGGCTTCGGTGCCACGACATCATCGCCCATCGCACGCAAGGTAATGGACGCCTACTTGTTGGGTCCGGACGGCAAACTCAAGCCTTCTCTGTTACCCGGAGCCAGCCCGACGGAGATCCCATCGGTCAAGCCCGCGAACCCCGGGCAATCCGCCGCGCCCGTCCCCGAACAGAAACGAGCCGATGCACCGCCGGTCTCCGGGCAGGGGCACAAACAGTCATGATCTACGAAGAAATCAACTCGGAGTCCCGTGCCCGGCGCACGTTGACCGGCGCGGCGCGCATCCTGTCGGCACTGAAGATCGATGGCCCACTGGTGGTCGGCCTCGCGCTCATCTCCGCCTACGGACTCGTCGTCCTCTACAGCGCCTCGGGACAGAGTGTCCCGACGATCATCCGTACGATCATGCGCATTCTTCTCGGCGCCGTCGCGATGCTCGTGCTGGCGCGCGTCAACCCTAACTTTCTGAGACGCACGACCCCGTGGCTATATGTCATCGGAGTCTTCCTGCTGATCGTCGTGGAGATATTCGGCCACATCGGACTGGGCGCGCAACGCTGGTTGAGCCTCGGCATCATCCGCTTCCAACCGTCCGAGCTGATGAAGCTCGCGGTGCCGATGATGTGCGCCTGGTATCTGCACGAGCGCCCGCTGCCGCCGAGTTTCACCTCGCTCGTGTTGCTGGCGGGTCTGATTCTGGTTCCCGTGGGATTGGTCGCGGTCGAGCCCGACCTGGGGACCGCGGCACTGATCGGTGTAGGCGGCGTGCTCGTGATCATCATGGCCGGCCTGCCGGTACGCGTAATGGTCGCACTGTTGGCCGTGGCCGCCGTCGGCGCCTGGGTAGGTTGGGACTTCATGCACGACTACCAGCGCAAGCGCGTGCTCACCTTCATCGATCCGCAGACCGACCCGTTGGGCGCCGGTTATCACATCATCCAATCCCAGATCGCGATCGGCTCCGGCGGCATTTTCGGCAAAGGCTGGATGAACGGCAGCCAGGCACAGCTCGACTTCCTCCCCGAGCGCTCGACCGACTTCATCTTCGCCGTCATCGGGGAGGAATTCGGGTTGGTGGGCGTGTCGATACTCCTCATCCTCTACATGTTCGTCACCGCGCGAGCCATCTTCCTCGCCATGCAGACGCAGGACACGTTCGCGCGTCTGTTGGCCGGCAGCCTCGCGCTGACCTTCTTCGTCTATGTATTCATCAACGCAGGGATGGTGACTGGGCTGCTTCCGGTGGTGGGGGTGCCACTGCCCCTGGTCAGCTATGGCGGCACCTCGGTGGTGACCCTCCTGGCCGGCTTCGGTATTCTCATGGCCCTCTATTCGCACCGGAAGCTCATCAGCTCGTAAGCGAAAGATATTTGAACCGCCGTCTAGCCTTTCTTCTCCTGGCCCTCGCCCTCGCGCCCGTCATCGCGCAGCCCGCGGCCGCGTCCCGCCGCCATCGTCACCCCGCGACCGCCGGCTTCGATTTGAAGCGGCCGGAGATCGTCAGCTTCGTCAACGACGTGGCAGCCCGTGATCCCCTCAAGCGCAAGGCGGTGTTGGCACTCCTGGCTAAAGCGGAGCCGCAGCCGAAAATCATCGAGCTCATGACGCGCCCGGCGGAGAAAGTGACGCCCTGGTGGCAATACCACGACAACTTCCTCACACCGGAGCGCATCGAGCTCGGTGTCCAGTTCTGGCAGGATCACCGCCAGACCCTCGAGCGGGTCGCCGCCGAACGGGGCATTCCTCCTGAATATCTGATTGCCATTATTGGCGTGGAAACCCGGTACGGCCGCACCACAGGCAAGTTTCGGGTTCTGGATGCTCTAGCTACGCTCGCGTTCGACTACCCCGCGCGCAGTGACTACTTTCGTAGCGAGCTCGAGCAGTTTTTGTTGCTCGCCAACGAGGACAAACTGAACCCGCTGACGACGACGGGGTCGTATGCTGGAGCCATGGGTGCACCTCAGTTCATGCCTTCGACGTACCGCCGCTATGCCATCGACGCCAACACGGACAAGAAACGTGACCTGTGGACCGACTGGGACGACATTATTGCGAGCGTGGCCAATTACTTGGCCGAGCACGGCTGGGAGCCCGGCGGCCCGGTCATCGCGGAAGCCCGGCTCGACCCGGACCCGACTTTTCAGATCAACCCCGGCAAAGT
>DAITMW010000291.1:0-2679 GCA_036834945.1 Steroidobacteraceae bacterium | reverse complement strand
CCCTTCTATGACGTCCTGGGGAAACGCTATTTTGTACTGGGCGGGGCCGACGGTTATGTCGAGCGCGGTGTCGCATCGTGGTATGGTCCAACTTTCCATGGGGTCAACACATCGAGCGGCGAGCGCTACGACATGTACGGCATGACTGCGGCCCACAAAACCCTGCCGCTCCCAACCTACGCGCGCGTTACGAATTTGCGTAACGGCCGCAGTGTCACCGTACGGATCAACGACCGGGGCCCCTTCGTCGCGAACCGCCTGATCGACCTGTCATATACCGCCGCCGCGAAGTTGGACATGCTCCGTGAAGGCACGACGTTCGTGGAGGTCCGTGCGCTGACGCCGGGAACACCGGACGAGCTGACGCGCACCGCTGAAACACCACCCCCGACCCTGTATGTCCAGGTGGGTGCCTTCGCTGACCAGGGGAACGCCCAACGGGCGCTGACCCGGCTGCAGAAGGCCGGAATGAGCACTGCCTTCATCGCGCCGCCCCCGGCGAGTGACAAACCCCTCTACAAAGTCAGGGTTGGCCCTATCAGCGACGTCGCCAAATTCGATCAACTCGCGGCGAGACTTGCGACGCTGGGCTTCTCCGGCGCGCGACTCGCGATGGACTGAGTGCGAAGTCGTGCCCGCACCTCGTGCCTCACCACGACGGCGGCCCCTCTGGATCCTCGCGTTCTCCTGCGTATTGCTCGCGATACTGGCGATCGGTTTCGTCAGTTACACGGAGATGAGCGTACTGGCCAACTCCAGCGCTCACGTGCAACGCTCGTACGATGTCCTGCAGACCCTACACGATCTCAACACCGCGCTCACCGACACTGAAACCAACCAGCGCGGCTACCTTCTCACCCAGGACACGACCTACCTCGATCAATACGACACCGCCATCGCACAGATCCGGCTCGCATTGAGTGAGTTGCATCGCCTGACCGGTCACGAGCAGACGACCGGAGCCGCCATCGGACACCTGGCGCGGCTCGCGGGAGCGAAGCTCGATGAGATGCAACATGCGATTCACGCGATACAACGCGGCGAGCAGCATGGAGCCCTCGAGGCGTTCAGTGTGGGACCGGGACGGAAAATCATGGACGACTTCCGTCGCGATACGCAGGAACTGGAGACCGAACAGCGCCAGTTGCTCGAGATACAACGTCGTCGTGAATATCGCGCACGGCTCGCCGCCGAGGGCGTGCTCATCGCAACGGTCCTGTTGAGTTTGCTGTTCGTGGGCGCCGCGGCGCTGATCAGCCGTCGTTTCGACGAGCGGCGACGCATGCTCGAAAGAGAAGTTGCAGAGCGCAAACGCGCTGAAGAGCGACGCGAGGCGCTCCTCACGAGCGAGCGCGCTGCGCGCTCGGAGGCAGAGCGCGCAACACGATTGAAGGACGAATTCGTGGCAACGATGAGTCACGAGCTGCGTACGCCGCTGAATGCCATCGTTGGCTGGGCCAGCATATTGCGCCGCGACCGCCGCGCTGAGACCGTGAAGCAGGGCGTCGAGGTCATTGAGCGCAACGCCAAAGTGCAGGCACGCATGGTGGAAGACCTGCTCGACATGAGTCGCATCCTGTCGGGCAAGCTGGCGATGGAGCTGCAGCGAACGGACCTGACGGTAGTCATTGAAGCAGCGGTTGCCGCGGTGCGGCCCGCGGCTGACGCCAAGAACGTTCGCCTGCATACCGCGATAGGCGCCACCTCTCCCGTCAACGGAGATCCTGGACGCCTGCAACAGGTGCTGTGGAACCTGTTGGTCAACGCGATCAAATTCACTCCGCCAAACGGGATGGTCACCGTTCTCGCGCGCGAAGCTGAACGCGACGGCAGGCGGAATGTGGAGATCAGCGTAACCGACAGCGGACAGGGCATCGATCCCAAGTTCCTGCCGTTCGTGTTCGACCGCTTCCGGCAGGCCGACGCGTCCACGACTCGCCGCCATGGCGGCTTGGGCCTGGGACTGTCCATCGTGAAGAGCTTGGTCGAGATGCACCAGGGATCGGTGGAAGCGATGAGCGACGGCGAGGGGCAGGGCGCGACGTTCATAGTGAATCTGCCGCTCGCGGAGACTCACGGCGCCACCGCCGCACCTTGTACAGACTCTAAACAGGACTCGTCGACTCCGGAGACGACGCCACTTGCCGGTTTACGCGTCCTGATCGTCGACGATGAGCTCGACGCAAGGACCCTGGCACGCCGGGTTCTGGAAGAGCGCGGCGCCGAGGTCGTAGCCGTAGGCTCGGCGGTAGAGGGACTGGAGGCAGTCAACGGCAACGGTAACGTCAACGTGGTTGTCAGCGACATTGGAATGCCGGAGCACGACGGTTACGAGTTCATCACCCGAGTGCGTGCGATGCCGGGCAACGCCGGCCGCGTGCCCGCGATCGCACTTACAGCGCTGGCGCGCGACGAGGACCGCAAGCGGACGCTCCTCGCCGGATACCAGGTGCACATCAGCAAGCCCGTCGACCCAGCGGAGTTGGTAACTGTCATCGCCACTCTTGCCGGCCGCGGCACTACCGCAACGCCACGACCTGAGTATTCGTGAGAACCGTGTCAGGCGCAGTCGCGGCGATTTCGATAGAATCGCGGCCTTCCAATCGCACACCACACTGCTGAAGGCAACTTCGGGGGATCTCTAGGGATGTTTCGCTCGTCCATCGCTCTGCTTGGGCT
>DAITMW010000290.1:0-9716 GCA_036834945.1 Steroidobacteraceae bacterium | reverse complement strand
GCCGTGTTGTCCGAATCGAGATGCTCGAGCTCGATCTGCGCGAAGAAGCCAGTCATGACATCGGGCGCCGAGGTCAGCGTTCCCCCGACAGGTGTGAGTTGCCCGGCGAGCACCCGCATCAAGGTCGACTTACCGGCGCCGTTGCGGCCCAGGATTCCGATCCGATCGCCGGGGTTCACGGAAAGCGAGACGTTCTCGATCACACGCCGGGTGCCGTAGCCAGCGGCCACACGCTCCAACGTCAGAAGCGGCCGAGGGAGTTTGGCGGGTGCGGCGAACTCCCACTCGAAGCTCGATTCCGGCTGGACGGCGGCGATCTCGCCCAAGCGGGCGAGCGCCTTGAGACGGCTCTGGACCTGGCGGGCCTTGGTCGCCTGGGCACGGAAGCGGGCGATAAAACTCTGGACGTGTGCGATTTCCCGCTCTTGCTTCGCTATCAGTGCGCGCGTGCGCTCGCCCTCGGCCGCATGTTGTACTTCGAATGCGCTGTAGTTGCCTGCGTAGGATTTCAGGTGACTGGCTTCGATGTGCAGGATCCGCCCGACGACCCCGTCGAGAAACTCGCGGTCGTGCGAAACGAGCAGCAGCGTGCCGGGGTAACTTCGCAGCCACTGCTCGAGCCACAGGACTGCGTCCAGGTCGAGGTGGTTAGTGGGCTCGTCGAGCAACAGGACATCCGAGCGTCGCATCAATGCGCGAGCGAGGTTCGCGCGCATTTTCAGTCCGCCGGAAAACTGCCGCACCGGACGTTCGATTTCTTCTGACGCGAAGCCCAGTCCGGCCGCCATTTCAGCCGCGCGGCTCTTGGCCGAGTAGCCCGCAAGACGCTCGTACTCCGCGTGTAGGGCGCCGATGCGGCCGCCGTCGCCTGTTTCTTCCGCTTGCGCCAGCTGTGCTTCCACTTCCCGCAATTCGAGGTCGCCGTCGAGGATGTAGTCCACGAGCGGCGCATCGACGGAGTCGGGCAGCTCTTGCGCCACCGAGGCGAGGGCGAGATTCGGCGGCGCCGAATATTCGCCGGTATCCGGCAACAATTCGCCTTTGATCAGTGCCAGCAGGGTCGACTTGCCGGACCCGTTGCGTCCGACGATGCCGACCTTCTCGCCGCGGAAAATACCAACACTCGCGTCATCGATGAGAACCTGGGGACCGCGCCGCAGGCGGACGTTGGCGAGAGTCAGCATGAGTAGTCGGACAGCGTCCTAGGCGGAGCGGCTCGACGCGTCTTCTATGTGGCGCAGGAGATGTCCGAACGGTGCGGTACCGGCAGCCTGCCGGGTGAGTAGCGACAGCAGCTCGGCCGCGGAGCACGGCTCGCCGAACAACTTCCCCTGCGCGAAATGGCAGGAGTTGCGGCGTAGGAAATCCAACTGGCGCAGCGACTCGACGCCTTCGGCGATGACTTCCATGCCGAGGCTGCGGCCCATCTCGATGATGGTGCGCACGATCGTCGCATCGCCCGCGTCCTCGCTGACGTCGCGGACGAAGGACTGATCGATCTTCAGGGTGCCGATCGGGAACTGCTGGAGCGCCGAGAGCGACGAGTAGCCGGTGCCGAAGTCGTCGATCGACAGGTGCAGCCCCATCGCATACAGCTCATCCAACAACCGTACCGTGCGCTTGGCATCCGCCATCAACGTGGTTTCGGTGATCTCGAGCTCGAATGCCGTGGGAGACACGCCGTGACGGCGGAACACCGAGCGGCACCGGAGGATGAAGCTCGCCTGGCGCAGCTGCTTGAGCGAGAGGTTCAGTGACACCCGGCCCGGATCGCCACCCTCGCTCTGCATGTGACGGTAGTCCATGCAGACCCGGTTCAACACCCACTCGCCGATCTCGAGAATGAGGTTCGTCTCTTCCGCGAGCGGGATGAACTGCGAGGGCGAAATGTCACCGTGGCCCGGCAGGCGCCACCGCAGCAATGCTTCCGCACCGATGATCCGGCCGTTGCGCAGGTCGACCTTCGGCTGGTACTTGATTACCAGCTCGTCTCGCTCGAGCGCGCGACGCAGCTTGCTCTTCAACATGAGCCGCTCGACGGCGGCCGCGTTCATCTCGGGCGAATAGAAGGCAAAGGTGTTGCCGCCGTTCTGCTTGGAGTAGTACATCGCCGCATCCGCGTTCCGGATGAGGTCGATGACGTTCTCCGCGTCCCGCGGGCACAGCGCTACGCCGATGCTCGCGGTCAGGAAAACTTCATGTTGGTTGAGCTGAAACGCGCGGCTGACCTCGGTAAGGATGGAGCGCGCCAGGTGCGCGATCGGACCGCGGTTGTCGGAGTCCGCCGGTAGGCCATCCACGAACAGCGCGAACTCATCTCCCGCGAGACGGCCGACGATCGTGTCCTTCGGGAGTGAGCGCGTGAGTCGCTCGGCGAGTACTTCCAGAACCCGGTCACCTGAGCCGTGACCGAAGGTGTCGTTCACCTCTTTGAACCGGTCCATGTCCAGGTACAACAGGGCAACCACCTGCCCGCTCCTCAACGCGCGAGCAATTGTCTGCTGCAGCAGATGGTGGAACTGCATCCGGTTGGGGATTTTGGTGAGCGCGTCGTAGCGGGCGAGATAACGGATTCTTCGCTCGGCACGCTTGCGGTCCGTGATATTGCGCGCGACGAAAATGCTGCCCTGAAACTGCGGATCGTCACTTTCGATATGGGACCCGGTGAGGGAAACCGGAATAGTTTGTCCGCTGCGGGTTTTGACCACGGTCTCGCGCGTTTCCTGCGCCGCTTGCAGGAGGTCAAAGTTCTCGCGCTCGCTCTCCTCGAGCATCGCGGAGATCCCGCGACCGAGAATCTCTTCTTCACTGTACCCGAGCAGCTTGCAGGCCGCCGAGTTCGCAAGCTTCACGACGCCGTCCGGAGACGTCACGAACACTGCGTCAGTCATGCTGTTCAGCACGCTGTGCAGGTAGCTCTTGTTGATCGTGTATTGCCGCAGGCGCGCGCGCATCCGCTCGAGTGCTTGCTGGAGGTCTCCCAGCACGTCCCGCCGCCGGACTTCCAACGGCCGGGTGTAGTCGCCCTGTCCGATCCGCTCCGCGCTCTTGATCAGTGCGTCGATCGGACGCTCGATCCTATGCGCGGCACGCCATGCGATCGCGGCGCCAAGGAGCGCGACCAGCAAACCCAGGAACCCGACCAACACCAGGGCCCAACGCGACTGCGAAGCGCTCGCGGCAATCAGTCGGCCGGTGAGACTCGTCTCCGGAACAGGAGCCGCTTGTTCCAGCAGCACCTTCACGGTTCCAAACGTCTCCGGGGTCGCAGCTCCAGGAATACTCTCCACGAGTGTGCGCACAGGCTCGGTAGCTTCCGCCTGCAACACGCCTTTCTGAGGTTGCACACTTCTATGCCAGGTGTAGACGACGCTCCCGGTGCTATCCATCACCGTGATCGCGGCTACAGTGGGATCTTCGATAAAAGGAAGAAGACGACGAGCGACCGTCACCGTGTCACGAGTACGGATCGCGTTGGTAATCGTATCGGCGGCGTGAGCGGCGGTGCTCATGGCACGTGCCCGAAGCTCAACATCGACGCGCTGCCGCGCGGTGTCTTCGGCCATCGCGCCCAGGTGGCGCGTGTCCGTGTCGTGCTGCCACATGAGCAAGGCCGTGACGGCAGCCATGGCGATGAGGACAGCCACGAAGGCTGCACCCGCATACTTGAGTTTGAGACTCACGGCAGTCACTGAATAGTTCATCGATTGGCTGCGCGCCAAAATTTCATCGATTGGCTTACGCCAAGGTTCGTCGTTGGCTGCTCGCCAAAGTTCGTCGATTGGCTGACGCCAAAACTTCGCCGTTGGCTGCTTGCCCAGATTTCGTCGATTGGGCTTACGCCCAAATACGGTCGGACAGCACCGACCGTGATCCCCGTAATATTTCGGGATCGATATTACCTGCCGTATGCCTGGGAACGCCACCTGAATGGGGCGCCAAATGGCGAGAATTTGCCCTGTTGCAGCGGTTAAATCCGCTTTTCAGCGCGGAATCAAGCGTTTTGGCGCTTACTTTTCGCGCGCAAGTTTGGGCTGGCCCATGGGTCTTCCGGGCTCCGCGGGGGCACCCGACCACACCCGCTTGATGTAGCCAAGCATGAGCCCACGCATGGTGCTCATCGGGTCCGCGGTGGCGGCGAAAATGGGCGGGCTGCGACGCAGCAGGCGCCAGTTCTCACTGCGCAGGATCTGCCTCAGGTACTCCATGTTCCGGTCGATCGCTTCCATGTACGGATTGCGCCCACCGTAGAGCGCTTCGAGGAAGCGATAGGCCGAATGGAATTCCCCATCGAGCCGCTTCGTGCGCACTTCCGCGACGAACTCCGGCGTCTGGCGCAGAAGGTCGAGCCCCGAGGCGTATTTCACCTGGCGCCCGCCGTTCGCGGCGACCGGTAGCGCGACCCCGCCAAGGACGAACTCCGCGTAGAGCCGGTCGCGGCACTTCTCCAGGTAACAGCGGTCGGCGATCTGGGCAACCATGTCGGCGGTCCCCAGGAGATGTCCGAGCATCACGTCGCGGGGGTCGGTAACCTTGGCCTCGATCTGGGCGAAGGGCACCTCGTAACCGGTGAAGTGGATGATCTGCGAAGCGATCGGGATCCAGTCGTGCAGTCCCAGCACCGGCAGGTACTCCGCCAGGAACCGAGCCCCGCGCGAGACGTGCGTCCGGGTGAATTCAGCACCGTTACGGGATTCGGTGTCGTCCGTGCGGCGCAGGTAGCCGACGTCGTGGAAAAGCCCAACGATGAGCCCGACGATCGCGCGCTGGCTGCCGAGCCGGGCGGCTTCGGGCTGCATCCGCTCGTGCCCCACAATGAGGCGTGCCAGTGCGAGCGTAATGTCGAGGGTGTGTTGCCGGTCGTGGTACACGGTATCCACGCCGAAGTATCCGGTGACCTCACCCGCGAAGAGCCTCTCGAAATGCTCGAAGGCTTCGGTGAGTGGAGCAAACTCAAGTTCCGGCCAGAGCGGTCGATATAACGCTTCGACAGCTTCGAGAACCGCCTGCGGTGAGCTCACCTGCACGGTATTCGTCACGTCGAAATCGCTTCGCCGGATGCTTTTCATTATAGGTGCGTGCTGCGCGGCGCGAGGGCCGTCCCCAGGATCGAAACTCCGATCGACAGCAGTCTAGGCAGAGCGAATGGGAGTGGCAGCGAAGCGGCGCACAGTTTCAGTGGCGTCCGGCGGCGGCCGCATCAATGCTGCGGCTGCGTCATTGACGACGCTATGTCAAACGGCTAGGGCAAAGTTCTCGTTTGGCGGCGGCGGAACCGCCAACTCAGTAGATCCGCAGCCCACCGTACTTGCGCCGGATCCGCCGATCGAGCACGTACCAGCCGAGTACGAATCCCAACGCCAGCGCGACCACGAACGACCCGAGCGCCCAGTGCCACACCGGCCGAGCGGGACCTTCCGGCGGTGTCATGAAGTAGGCGGGCTCGCCGGTGGCCGGGTCATTTTCCGGGCTGTTGGTTTCCGCGGATGCTGCCGCCGAGGTTGACGTGTCTGGTGCCGCAGCCTTCGCACGAGCACCACCACCACGACCACCACCACGTGCCGCGGCCAACTCTCCCTCCAGCCGCGCCACATCCTGCTTGAGCTTCTCGACCTCGCCATTGCGCTCGGCAAGCCGCTGTTGCAGCGGCTCGTCGGCCGAAAGGTAAGACTTGCGTACCCAACCTTCCGTGCCGTTCGGCAAGTGCACGTGGATCTGATCGCCTTGCCGCTCGAGGACCTCGACGGGCTCGCCACTCTTTATCGTGGTGACGCGCTGGCCGGTCGCATCCGGCGCGCTGTTCACGTTCACCACGACCTGCTCGATGACGTAGAGCGTTTCCGCGTGAATAGCGGGTGCCACCGCCAACGCGGACAACAGCAGCGCCTGGCGGTATCTCACGCGTCGATGCCGTGCTGTTTCAACAGTGCTCGCACGTCAGGCCGGCGCCCGCGGAACTCGATGAAGGCCTCGAGCGCGTCGCGACTCCCTCCTCGCGTGAGGATGGTGTCGAGGAAGCGCTGCGCCGTCGTCTGGTTGAAAACGCCCGTCTCTTCGAATGCCGAGAAAGCGTCGGCGGCCAACACTTCCGCCCACTTGTAGCTGTAATAGCCGGCGGCATAGCCCCCGGCGAAGATGTGCCCGAAACTGTTGGGGAAACGGTTCCACTCGGGCACCGGTACGACCGCCACTTCCTTGCGCACCTCGTTGAGGATTTCCATGATGCGACCGCCGCGCTCCGGTGAATACTCCGAATGCATCCGGAAATCGAACAGGGCGAATTCGAGTTGGCGCATCGTCTGCAGACCCGCATGGAAGCTGCGGGTGGCGATGAGCCGTGACTGGGTTTCCGCCGGCAGCGGCGCACCGCTCTCGAAGTGACCTGAGATCTGACGCAGCACATCAGGGTGCCATGCGTAGTTCTCGAGAAACTGGCTGGGCAGCTCCACCGCGTCCCAGGCCACACCGTTGATTCCCGCGATGCTCGGGTAGTCGACACGGGTCAACATGTGATGCAGGCCGTGGCCGAATTCGTGGAACAGGGTCAGCACGTCGTCGTGCGTCAGGAGCGCCGGGCGATTCGAGCTCGGCGGCAGGAAGTTACAAACGAGGTAGGCAACCGGAAGCGCCGATCCCGAGTCGAGGTGCTTGCGTCCGACGCATTCATCCATCCAGGCGCCACTGCGCTTGTTGGGACGCGCGTATGCATCCAGGTAGAAGCTGCCAACAGCGTGGCCCGCCGCGTTCTCGATCTCGAAGTAGCGCACGTCCGCGTGCCACACAGGGGCGTCCTGACGCTCGCGGATACGCACGCTGAACAGGCGCTCGGCCACTTCAAACAGGCCTGTCAGCACCTTCGGCAGCGGGAAGTAGGGCCGCAACTCCTCCTGCGACACGCTATAGCGGCTGCGCTGCAGACGTTCCGCGTAGAACCCGACATCCCACGCCGATAGCTTGTGGCCAGCAAATTCCTCGAGTTCCGCGAATTCTCGCAACGCCGCTGGGCGAGCGGCACGCGCGAGCTCGTGCAGGAACTGCAGAACTTCCTCCACGGTACGGGCCATCCGCGTCGACAGCGCATATTCCGCGTAGCTGCGGAAATCGAGCAGGCGGGCCGCTTCGTGCCGCAGCCGCAGAATATTGTCCATCACCGCGGAATTGTCCCAACGCCCGGCATTGGGCCCCTCGTCCGACGCACGCGTCGTCCACGCCTCGTAGAAGGCGCGACGCAGGCTCGCGGACTCCGCATCAGTCACAACGGCGACATACGTGGGTTGATCGAGAGTCAGAACCCAGCCCTCGACCCGCTTTTCGTGTGCCCGGCGCCGGGCCTGCTCCACGAGCATCTCGTTCAGGCCGCGCAACTCCTCCAACTCGGTGACGTGATACGTCCAACCGTTGGTGGCATCGAGCACGTTCTCTTCGAACTTCGCCTGCAACTGGGTGAGCTCGAGCATCACTTCCTTGAAGCGCTCTTTGCGCGCAGCGGGCAGACCGACTCCCGCAAGGCGGAAGTCGCGCAGTGCATGCTCGATAACCTGACGTTGTACGGGTGCGAGCGCGGCTCCTCCTTCCTCCGCGATCGTACGGTACGCGCGGTAGAGCGGCTCGCTCTGCGCTAGATCGGTCTGATAGGCGGAAAGCAGGGGCAGGCAGGCGTTGTATCCGGCGCGAAGGGCGTCGGAGTTCAGGACGGCGTTCAGGTGGCTCACCGGAGACCACGCGCGCGACACCGTGTGCTGCAGTTCTTCCAGCGGCTCGATAACCGTGGCGAAGGTCGGCTTATCGAGCGCTGCCAGCTGCTCTATCCGGGCACGGCCGCGGGCAAGCAGCTCGCGTACGCCGGGCTCGACGTGCTCAGGCCGAATTTGCGCGAACGGCGGGAGAGGCGCTTGCCCCAGCAGAGGGTTTTCCATGGAGATCTCATTCCGTGGGAGAAGCCCATTCTATGGGCTCCCGGGCGCCTCGCGTAAAGCCCCCGCGGCTCCGGGCGGCACGTCCTGTCAGGTGGGGTATGGATTCCGGCCCCAGCGACCCCATGTAACATGCGTTTCCTGGAAATGGCTTACTGGAACGCGGGTGACATGTCCGACCAATTCGACCTGATCGTCATAGGCGGTGGCAGTGGGGGCCTGGCGTCCGCCAAGCGGGCCGCCGAATACGGGGCCCGGGTAGTCCTCATTGAGTCCGGCCGACTGGGCGGCGCCTGTGTGAACGTCGGCTGCGTGCCGAAAAAAATCATGTGGAACGCCGCCGACCTCGGAGCTGGGCTGCACGATGCGCCCGAATACGGTTTCCGGGTGAGCGGCGAGGGCCATGACTGGCCGCTCCTGAAAAAGAAGCGCGACGCCTACGTTCTGCGTCTCAACGGCATTTACGAGACCGGGCTCGCGCAGAAAAAAGTGGAGCTGGTGAGGGGTTACGGTCGGTTTGTGGACTCCCATACGGCGGTAGCGGCCGACCGGCGCCTCACTGCGAAGCACATCATCGTCGCGACCGGGAGTCGCCCCCTAATACCGGCCATCAAGGGTGCCGAGCTCGGCATTACCTCGGACGGCTTTTTCGACCTCGAGGAGCGACCCGGACGGGTCGCGGTGGTCGGCAGCGGCTACATCGCGATCGAAGTCGCCGGGATCCTGAACTCACTCGGCTCGAAGACGAGCCTGGTCCTGCGTGGCGAGACTGCCTTGAGAGGCTTCGACGCCATGATCGGGCAGTCCACCTTGAAGATCCTGCGTGATGACGGGGTGCAATGCGTTACGGGCGCGTGGCCTGACGGGCTCGAGCGCGGAGCCGACGGCACTCTCGAGCTGCTTACACGGGACGGACGCCGTCTGAAACCCTTCGACTCGGTCATCTGGGCGATCGGCCGCGGACCTGTCGCCGAAGATCTCGGTCTCGAGCGTGCGGGGGTGAAGGTGGACGCGGATGGATACATTCCTACCGACAAGTACCAGACCACCAGCGCGGAACACATCTATGCCATCGGCGACATCATCGGAAAGAGCGCGCAGCTCACACCGGTCGCGATCGCAGCGGGCCGGCGCTTGAGCGATCGTCTCTTCGGTGGGATGCCGGATCGCTATCTCGATTACAACAACATCCCGACCGTGGTGTTCGGACATCCGCCGATCGGAACGGTGGGCGTGACCGAGGCCGCCGCACGTGAACAGTATGGTGATGCGGCCGTCCACGTGTACACGGCGAGCTTCGTACCGATGTATTACGCGTTGACAGCGCGGAAGCCGCGCTGCGACATGAAACTCGTTTGTGTCGGACCGGAGCAGAAGATCGTCGGAGTACACATCGTGGGCGACGGAGCTGATGAGATGCTCCAGGGATTCGCGGTCGCCGTGCGTATGGGTGCCACGAAGAAGGATTTCGACGACACCGTCGCGATTCATCCTACCGTCGCGGAAGAGCTCGTTACGATGCGGTAAATCTTATTGCGCCGTCATGCTCGGCAGGGCGGCGCGCTCTTTGAGCGCGGCGAGCACCGGCGCCGTTGCCGGCCGCACTCCGCGCCACACGCGGAAAGACTCCGCGGCCTGTTCCACCAACATTCCCCATCCCTGCAGTGCGCGTGTGCACCCCTGTTTGAGCGCCCATCGCACGAACGGCGTATCGCTCTTTCCGTAAGCCATGTCGTAACAGACTGTCTCCGGCCCCACGACACTGGCCGGCACCGCCGGGATGTCGCCACTCAGGCTGGCCGA
>DAITMW010000289.1:0-9730 GCA_036834945.1 Steroidobacteraceae bacterium | reverse complement strand
TGCAATTCGGGGCCTTCAGGTTGGACCGCCACGCCCGTGTAGTTGATCGGGCCGGAACCCTCCTTCATCTGAATGGACGCGCACGAAAGCTGCTCACCACTCTCCTCGAGCATGCTGGGGAGACGGTCGCCAAGCGCGAGTTGATGGCGTGTGTCTGGCCTCACTCGGCCGTCGAGGAAGGCACCTTGCGAGTCCACATTTCAGCGCTACGCAGGGCGCTCGGAGATCGAGACCCGGGCGGGTATTACATCGAGAATGTGGCCGGCCATGGCTACCGTTTTGTCGCTCCTGTCGGCCAGGCCAACGAGACCCCACAGGCACCGGGCCTGCCCATCCCGTTGCAGGGACTCGTGGGCCATGCTGGTCCGATCTCAACCCTGACCGAGAGGCTCTGCGGGAGACGACTCGTCACAGTAGTCGGACCAGGAGGCGTCGGCAAGACGGTAGTGGTCCTTGCCACTGCCGACCGCTTACGCGAGTCCTATCCGGACGGCATCTGGCTTGTGGACATGGCGAAAGTCGAAGGCCCGCTCTCCATAAAACATAGCGCTGCGGCGGCACTCGGAATTCAGACGGACTCGAACGATCCGCTACCCACCATCATTGAATACCTGAGGTCGAGACGAGCGCTGGTTGTACTCGACAGTTGCGAGCGCGCCGTGGAAGGCGTCGCTATCTTTGCCGACGAATTGTTGCGCGACGCGCCGAATCTCAACATCATTGCGACCAGCCGCGAGCCGCTGCGCGCCAACGGCGAATGGTTACTGAGACTGGGCCCACTGGACCTTCCTACGGCCCCGGCCACACTCACGGCAGAGCAAGCTCTGCAATTTCCGGCAATTCAACTGTTCGTGGAGCGTGCGGCCGCCGGGTCGGACAACTTCCAGCTGCATGACGCGGATGTCGCGGAAGTCGTGGAGATCTGCCGGCGACTGGATGGTCTGCCCCTGGCAATCGAGCTGGCCGGCGCGTGCGTCGACATGTTTGGAGTACGGGGCCTGGCCGCCCACTTGTACGAGCGTGGAGTCCTGACGCGAGGTTATAGAACCGCTGAGCTGCGTCATCAGAGCCTGCGCGCAACGCTCGAGTGGAGTTATGCAACTCTGACGCCCCTGGAACAGATTACCCTGCGGCGGCTGGCGGTGTTCGCCGCACCCTTCGATCTGGCATCCGCGACTGCGGTAATCGCCGATGACACGATCAATGCCGCCGACGTCCTCGATATTCTCGCGAGCCTCACTGCCAAATCACTCCTTGAAACCCACGTCTGGGGAGAACGGAGCGTTTACCGTCTGTTCGAGACCTCCAGGGCATTTGCGCTCGACAAACTGCAATGCACCCAGGAGATCACGGCGATCACGCATCGCTATGCGGGTCTCAGTGCCTCGGGTAGCCCGTGGAGCACAGATCCCTCAACTGTGTCGTCAAATCTCCCAGATCGCTGGCGCTCACCGCGAACGAAACGGCGAAGCCATCCTGCGTCGTCATGGTGAGGATGTAGCCACTGGATGTGGCCAGCTCCACGTGCCAACGGCCGAGAGGAAATACCGCCCTGGCGGAGTCATCCGAGAGCTCCTTCTGCAAAGCGCTCGAAATCAGCTGTGGCAGGGTCATGATGAGTTGCCGCGCACAGTGTGTCGGCAACGTCAGCGACATCGGTGAGCCACACGTATCCTGGAAATTGATGCGAACATGACGACCGTCCGATGCGACCGCGCAAGTGGTCAATGCCTGCACGCCCATTTCACTTCGCATATCACGCTCCCTATCCCATTGGCGAGATGATCCGATGGCGACCAAGATCGCACCCGACCCCATGAACGTGTGTTATTTCTTGAAAACGACACGGGAACTCGCAACCTTGCCAACGTTCCTCACTGCCGGGAGAGGTATCGTCCCGTAAGGCTGGCGCTTGCACTTGCAAGAGCGGATGGCGTTCCAACTGCCACGACGCGACCGCCCTCATCCCCAGCCCCAGGCCCCATATCGATCGCCCAGTCGCTGCGTGCAATGACCCGCAGGTCGTGTTCGACGACGACGACCGTGTTGCCGGCATCGACCAGGGCCTCGAGTTGCACCATCAGCTTTTCGACATCGGCCGGATGCAGTCCTGTAGTCGGCTCATCCAGTACGTAAAGCGTATCGCCCCGTTGGGGGCGCTGCAGCTCCGTGGCGAGTTTGATTCGCTGCGCCTCACCACCCGAGAGCTCCGTAGCAGGCTGCCCGAGCCGGAGGTACCCCACACCAACCTCCCGTAACACGAGCAGCGACCGGCGCACGTGCGGCTCGTCCGTGAAGAAGTCGTAGGCCTCATCGACCGACATCCCCAGGACGTCGGCGATATTCTTTCCCTGGTAGCGGATTTCGAGAGTCTTGGCGTTATAACGAGCACCATGGCAGCTCGGACAGGGCGCGAACACGCTCGGCAGAAATATCAGCTCCACACAGACGAAGCCTTCCCCATCGCAGGTTGCGCAGCGGCCTTTGGTCACGTTGAAAGAAAAGCGGCCGGCGTCGTAGCGGCGGGCGCGCGCGGCAGGAGTCGCCGCGAACAGCTTGCGCACGTGATCGAATAACCCGGTATAGGTCGCCAGGTTCGACCTCGGGGTACGGCCGATCGGCTTTTGATCCACGCGCACGAGGCGGCGGACACGATCGAGACCCTCTGTGATCCTGCCACCCCGGGTTACGGAGGTCGTGTGCTCCAGTGCCAGGGTCTCGTCCTCCTCCTCGTCATCGGCCGCATGGCCGAGATGTTGACCAATGAGCTCAACGAGCAGTTGACTGACGAGTGTCGACTTGCCCGATCCGGAGACTCCGGTGACGGCCGTCAGGGTGCCGAGCGGAAAGTCCACGTCCACCCCCTTCAAGTTATTTCGAGACGCGTCCCGCAAACGGAGCCAGCCACCAGGAACGCGTACTGGACGGGACTTGGCCGCCCGCCCCTCGAAAAGATACTTACGGGTGATGGATGCCGGCACGTCGGCCAATCCTTCCATCGGTCCACTGTACAAGACCTGTCCGCCGTGGGCACCCGCGCCAGGCCCGATATCGACGATCCAGTTGGCGTGTCGGATCACGTCAACTTCGTGCTCCACGACGAACACCGAATTGCCGACAGCCTTGAGTTGATCCAACGCATGCAACAGCGCTTCGGTGTCGGCCGGGTGCAAGCCCGCCGACGGCTCATCGAGCACGTACACCACACCAAACAGATTGGAGCGGATCTGTGTACCGAGACGGAGTCGCTGCAGCTCGCCGGGAGATAACGTCGGAGTACTGCGGTCGAGGGACAAATACCCCAGGCCGAGATTCATGAGCACTTCCAACCGGGCAATGGCATCGTCACCAAGTCGACGCATGACCAGGGCGCGCTCCGGATGCTCCTTTTGGATTTTCGCAAAATGGCGATGAGTCCCACTGACGGTCTGCTCTATGATCTGGCGTACGCGCTTCAGCGGCAGGGCCGACAGCTCACTGATGTCGAGCCCTGCGAACTTCACCCGCAATGCCTCGACTTTCAGGCGCTTACCCTGACAAAGCGGGCACTCGGTGCTCACGAGATACTGGGAAACCCGCTTCTTGATCGTCGCGCTTTCTGTGCTCGCGAAAGTGCTCAGCACGTATCGCCTCGCGCTGGTGAACGTGCCTTGGTAACTCGGCTCCTCCTTACGACGTAACGCACGACGCGTCTCGGCGGGCGTGAGGCCCGCATAAACCGGCACCGTCGGCTGATCTTCAGTAAAGAGAATCCAGTCGCGATCCTTGCGTGGTAACTCACGCCATGGACGATCCACGTCGTAACCCATCGAGACGAGGATGTCGCGCAGATTCTGACCATGCCACGCAGGCGGCCAGGCAGCGATTGCGCGCTCGCGGATGGTGAGTGAGTCGTCCGGAACCATCGACTGTTCCGTTGCGTCGTAGATCCTGCCGAGCCCGTGGCAGCGCGGACACGCTCCCGCCGGAGTGTTTGGCGAGAACGCTTCCGCTTCGAGATGCGCCTGCCCCGCCGGATAGTCACCTGCACGCGAATACAAGAGGCGCAAGGAATTCGACAGTGTCGTAACACTGCCAACCGACGAGCGCGTCGTGGGTGAACCGCGATGCTGCTGCAGGGCGATGGCCGGCGGCAACCCTTCGATGGAGTCCACCTCGGGAACCCCGGCCTGATCGATCAACCGTCGAGCATACGGAGCCACGGACTCGAAGTATCGCCGCTGCGCCTCCGCATAGAGCGTTCCGAATGCCAAAGAAGATTTGCCCGAGCCTGACACGCCGGTGAAGACCACCAGCGAGTCACGCGGAATCTCGACGTCGACATCCTTGAGGTTGTGTTCGCGAGCCCCACGAACGCGAACGAATCCCGATTTTGCGAGCGTGTCCGCGGTGGGCCGCGTCGTGTTACGACGCGACATCTACATCCAAAGGCAGGCCCCAACCAGCGCTCTTCGGCAATCCGTCCTCAATGGGGTAGTAGTCGCCCGCTTCCGCCGTGAAGATGTGTCCCTTGGAGGTCAACCCGGTTGGCAGGTCCAACGTACCCGCCATGATGGCAATACGGTCCTCGCCCACCGGGTCCCAGAACAGGCTTCCGCCACACGTCGCGCAGAACCCCCGCCTCGCGGTCGAGGAAGACTGATACCACTGGAGACTGGCAGAGGCTTTCAGCACGAGGTCCTGACGGGCACACGCGGTAGCCGCGACAAAATGACCGCTGGTCCGCCGGCACATCTCGCAGTGGCAGAAAACTACGGGCCTCAAGGGCCCATGCACCTCAAATTGAACGCCCTTGCAGAGGCAGTGGCCCGTTGCTGAGGCCGCGGTCCCGGTACCGGTTGGCATCGTTGGTAGCGCCCGATGATGAAAGGCGCATTCTGCCTGATCGGCAGGGAATGGAGCGGGGTCACCTCGATCGAAGTGACCCTGCCCAGGTCAATCGACGCAGGCGCTCAGCCGGCGGACGTGCGGCGACGCCAGATGCCCAGCAGCCCGATTCCGGAGCTCAACAACCACCCGGCGGCAGGTAGCGGAACCGGCCGAATCGACCAGGAGGAATTCATCGGCACATCCTCCCCACCGCCGAGCGGCCCCTGAGCCAACACCTGGGACACCCCGCCCCCCGCGGTGCTGCCGACGAACACAAAGTATTCTGACGCGTCCGTCGACGGCGCATTGCCAAAGGCAAAGTCGTTCTGAGTCCCATCGACCGAGACAATCGGATTGCCCAGACTGAGCGAGCCATCGGGCAGATACGCCGCGGTGTAGAGCGGCTGGTCGTACGCAAAGCCAGCGAACGCAACCTGAACATCGGAGACGTTCTGAATGAACGAGCCAACGAGCGTGCCATCCAAAGAGCCCGTGATGGCGCCACCATTGTCGAATGTGTACGAGAACTCGAATGTCGTAGCGTTCGCATCAGCGCACGCCAGGGCGGCGCACGCTAGAACCGCTGCTGCAATCATGGACTTCATCTTGAAACCTTCTGCTTGGGAACCGTGTTTTGAGCAAAGCGCTCAGGCCACGGGCGTGTGCGCCCGCGGCTGAAGCACTTCCAACTTATGGAGAACCGCCGCGATGTTGCGAAGGGTGCGTGACAGCGGTATGTCCATTTAATGAACGCCGCGCCCTGATCACCAGGCTGAAGTGGCAAGTGTCATACGATCGCGGGCCATTCGGCGCACACGGTCACGCCGAGCTGACTCCCGATTTGCGTCAGGCTCAACCCGGCGCGCGCGCCCGAAGTTCGGATGCCCTGAGAAAGTAGGTCGGCGTGCAGCTCCAGGCATGGCAATAGCTGTTGATATGGATATCACCGTACGGTGAGCTCAGCTGCACGCACCCGCGCCAGGGCCGACCGATGTGTGCGCGAGCTCCCCTCAGGAAGAAGACCGGCTATCGAGCGATGTGGACCCCATCGCGAGCAATCTTGTAGACGCCAAGCTCATGCTTTACCGTAGCCGACCGCCGGTTCCAGCCATGCCGTGCCACTCAACGGACTCGCAAGCCTGAAAACCGCGCCTGGATCAACACGGAATTCGAACAGGGGGGATTATGTTCGCAAGCACGGCCACGTCTCGGACGCTATCGATCGTTCTCACTGCAAGTTCATTGCTCGCATGCGGTGGAGGCGGCGGAGGCTCCGGCGATTCAGGAAACCCCGGAGGGCCTGGGCCGTCCCCCGCGACCTACACAGTCGGTGGCAGCGTTTCAGGCCTGGCCGGCTCCGCCCTCATATTGCAGAACAACGGCGGCAACAACCTATCGGTCTCAGCGAACGGAGCGTTCAGCTTTACATCGCCGGTCGCCACCGGGTCCAACTACGCGGTCACGGTGCTAACGCAGCCCGCGGGCCAGACATGCACCGTGAGCAGTGGATCCGGCACCATGGCAAACGCAGCCATCTCCTCGATCAGCGTCGCTTGCAGGGCGCAGGTTGCCAGGTTCATCTACGCACCGGACACCGGGTCAGGTGACGTAAGCGCTTACGCGATCAACCCCAACAGCGGGATGTTGACCGCCGTACCCGGATCTCCGTTCGCCGCCGCCCAGAGCCCATGGCTCATCACTGCCGATCCGGCCGGTAAATTCCTGTACGTGGCGAACGAGGGCTCGACTACTCCGCCGCAGATCTCGGTTTACGCGATCAACACTACAACCGGCGGGCTGACCCAGAATCTCCTGTCGCCGTTCGATCTCAGCCAGCCGCCACCACCGAATGGGACTGCGCTACTGGGCAAGCCAATCATCCATCCGTCGGGCAAGTTCGGGTATCTGGCCAACTCCACCGATGGGCGCCTGTACGGCGCGACAGTGGATCCCACCACGGGAAACCTTTCGCCCCTCACCGTCGTGAACGTGGGAAGCACCCTGCTCGGCCCAGCCTTTTTTGGCAATGCGGGCAACTTTCTCTATCTACCCTACAGTACCCCTGCCGGCGGAATTGACGAATTCGAGGTGGATCAGTCGACCGGCAATCTGGCCCTCGTTGGACAGTTTCCCACAGGGGGAAATGTCTCGGCATTTGCCTCGCTGGATCCTTCGGGCAAATTTCTCGTCTCCGCCAATCAGTACTCGAGCTCCTTCGGCACGACGGGCAGCGTCACCGTTTTTGCTGTAAACCCCACCGACGGTACGCTCACGACAGTAACCGGATCACCGTTTGTCACCAGCGGCCAGGCCTCTGTCGTGGCATTCCACCCGAACAAGCCTTTCATCTATATAACGCTCTATTCGCCGACGGCCCCGAATACCATCGCGGCCTATCAGATGGATTCCCAGGGAGTGCTGCATTCGATTCCCGGTTCGCCATTCGCCGCGGGTGGTACGAAAACCGGCCTGCCCGCGATCGATCCTTCCGGAAAGTTTCTGTTCGTGGCGAACGGCGGCTCGAACAACATCCAGGGCTTCGCGATCGACGCTGCCACAGGTGCGCTCACCCCGGTCCCCGGCAGTCCGTTCACGACAGAGGTGAGCCCGTACCCGGTGGTGATCGACCCCTCCGGAAAGTATCTCTACGCTGCCAACAATGGCTCGAGCTCCATCTCCGCGTATTCAATCGATGGCACCAGTGGCGCGCTCACGCTGATCAACACCGTTTCCGCGGGCACCTCACCCGGTCTGCTGGAGTTGGTGGGGAGACAATAGGTATTCTACGGCATTGCCGTCTGCACCGAGCCGCGCCCATGACCCGCACCGCGTCGATCATCCGTTTCAAGGCAAAGCTCCTGCAGCCGGCAGAGCTCCCGAAAGGAGGCTCGTGGACTTTCCTCGTTCTGCCCAAGGACGCCAGTGCGAAGCTCCCGACGCGGAGTATGACGAGCGTGGCAGGTTTGATTAACGGCCAGCCCTTTCGGGCCACACTGGAGCCAGACGGCCAGAAGAGCCACTGGCTCAAAGTGCAGAAGAAAATGCGCGAAGCCGCGGGCGCCGAGGTCGGTGATCTCGTGGAGCTGGAAATCCTATCTGTTGGACAGGAGCCGGAACCCCGCGTGCCGCCCGACCTGCGCAAGGCGTTGGCGGCCGCTCCTGAGGCCCGGGCGGTGTGGTCCGACATCACGCCCGTTGCCCGCAGGGACTGGATCCAATGGATTACATCCGCCAAGCAAGCGGAGACTCGCGTGCGTCGGATCCGTAATGCCTGCGAGATGCTCGCTTCCGGAAAGCGACGCGTATGTTGCTTTGATCGATCCGGCTTCTACAGTAAAGGCTTCGGCGCTCCCAAGGCATTGACCAGGGGCTGACCGCCAACGATCCGCTGGCCGATGCGACAGCGGGACGGATCAGTTCCTGATCCACTCCGCGAGCTCAACAGTCACCCCTTCGGGTCCGTAGAGAAATACCAGCTTGCGATCGTGAAACTGCAGGACCTCGTTTCGCAGCCGCACACCGTGCGCCTTCAGTCTCTCGACCTCGGCATCTAGATCATCCACAGCGAGACAAATGTGGTTGAACCCCACCTTGTTGAGCTCGAGGATATGTGGATCGGGAATGGACTGCGGATGACGATATCGCAACAGCTGCACTTCGAGATGCGGTGTAGCGTGCGGAAGCGACAGGGTTACGTGCTCTGCCTCGATGCCAGGGATACCCATGTAGTTGGAGAACTGGTCACCCGAGATGACCACACTTTGTTGCTCGACGAACCCCAGCAGCGCAAAAAACGCCTTGGCCTCTTCAGCATCGCGCACGACGATCGTGACGTGATCGAAATGCATGATCATGGTTGCCGCTCCAAAACTGTAAGCGGAGCAGCAGTCTACGCCTTTCGCCTGGAGGCGGATGAGGTCTGCCGCGGGTAGCCGACCGCGTGTCTCACGCGCAACAAAGCCTGGACCGGGTCCGTGTGGGACCCTTCCTACAGGAAACCCCGGCCTCGGCGTGTTCGCTGCACGCCGACATCAGTGCAAGCTATCCACCAGCAACCAGGAGCTGGCAACCATGTTAAAAACCAAACGAACGGAGGCGTCCAAAGCCGCCGCCACTTCCGAGGAGCTGAATGTGCTGATGGAGGCGGTGGCATTGATCCTCGCGCGACGCCAGATGAAGCATCACTGGCGCGACGGCAAAACCGTGCGGCGCCGGGCATCTTGACCGCGGCCGTTTGCATGGATCATTCAACTTACGCCCTGCAAGAGCATGGATGCCAGCCTTTCCTCCACCCGGCATTGACAATAATTTACATTAAAAAAGATCGGGCGGTCGTCCACAAATCAACACGAGGAATTGCTTCGGTACGTTGACACCCAAGTTGGGTTGACGGATGCTAAGTTGGTAATTCGTCACTCAACTTCGGGGGCAACGTGGAAAAGGTCGTAGTCGATCTCCTGGATCAGTTCGAGCGTGGGCGCATCTCACGGCGACAGCTCGTGCAGAGTTTGACAATCGGCATGGTCGCCGCATCCGCCGGGACGCAAGCTTTAGCAGCGACACCTGCGAAAGCGGGAGCCTTCAAGGCAGTGGGCGTGAACCACATTTCCTATGGGGTAGCCGACTACGCACGCACTCGCGACTTCTACGTAGACCTTTTCGGAATGGAAGTCAGCCACGACAACGGCAAGCAATGCATCCTTTCGTTCGGCGATGCGGCCCTGATCGCCCGCAAGAGCAGGCAGCCCGACGGCAAGCCTCTCGTTGATCACATTGCGTACACCATCGACCAGTGGGACAGGAGCTACGTGGAGTCGGAACTCCGCAAGCGCGGCCTGACGCCGCGAGTGGACACTGAGGA
>DAITMW010000288.1:0-9730 GCA_036834945.1 Steroidobacteraceae bacterium | reverse complement strand
GTCCAGCAGGCCGACCCGAAGGAAGCCGAGCGCCTCGCGAAGGAGCGCCTGTTGCTCAAGGCGGATGATGACCAGCGCACCCAGAAGGCGGCCGCCGAAGCAAAGGCCAAGGCGAAACAGGACAACGAGAAGAAGCGGCTCTGCGAGCAAGCGCGGATCCACTACACCGACCTGAAATCCGTCAACCGGCTCTACACAGCGACTGCTGACGGAAACCGCGAGTACTACACGGACGCGCAGGCTGACGCCATGCGCGTTGAAGCCAAGCGCGCGATGGATGCCGCTTGTGGGTCGTGAGCGCCGGTAAGTCAGCCGCAGGTTTGGGAGCCTCAGCGCTCGCCCTGGCGCTGATCGGCGGGTTGGCGATTGGTCAGACCGCCTACAAGTATCGGGACGCGAACGGTCAGTGGGTGTTCACGGACAGTGCTCCGCCTTCCGGGACCAAACAGGACGCGTCCTTCAGCCTGAATCACCCGACCGAGACCCTCCAGAACACCATCGAGCGCACCGTCGACCACGGTACGACGACGCTGACAGCGGTCAACACCTGCCTGTGTGTCTCCACCTTTCTGACCCAGATCGTCCACTCGGACGACCCCAACATTCCGAACGGAACACTGTTCCGCAAGATCCTCGGACCCCAAAGCCGTGAGGTCCTGGGCCGGGTGACCAGCACCAGCAAGACCGAGTTGGATTACAAGTGGAGGATCTCGCTGGGATCGCCGGATGCACAACACAGGCCCCCAGGTCCTTACCGGGCGCCGTTCGCCCTCGGCTCAACCTATCGCATCTCGCAGGCGTATCCTGCGACGTACACACACAATTCGCCCGACAGTCGGTACGCAGTCGACATCGCGCTACCCGACGGAACGCCGGTTTACGCGGCCCGCGATGGGATCGTCATCAACGTGCGTCACGACGCCTTCCGTGGCGGGGCTTCGGCCGCGATGATGGACCAGGCCAATGTCGTCGACGTATTGCACGACGACGGTACCATCGCTCTTTACGGTCATTTACATTGGGACTCGATCCACGTCCACATCGGGCAGCACGTCAGCAAGGGTGAGGCGCTCGCGAACTCGGGAAGCACCGGCTTCAGTACGGGCCCGCATTTGCATTTCGTGGTCATTCGCAATGCGGGGTTCTCTTCGGTGTCCCTGCCTATCGAGTTCGCCGGGCCCTCCGGCGTCCCGGTGACGCCCGTGACGGGTAAGTCGCTAACGGCGTACTGAGTAGGCTAACAGCACGTTGCCGACGATCACTTCTTCAGGGTTGCATCGAACAGCGCCACCATCGTTTGCCAGTGACGCTCGGCAGCGGCGGCATCGAAGACTGGGGCGTCGCGGAATACCCAGCCATGTCTGGCCGGATAGGTCTCGATCTTATGATCGACGCCGGCCTCTGTCAGGGCGTCTTCCAGGAGGGCTTTCATCTCGTCCGTGAAAGTCGGATCCTCGATCGCGCCCGCGACGTAAACGCGAGACTTCATTTTCGGCGCCAGCCGATGCGGGCTTTCAGGAGCGTCGGTCGCGAGACGACCACCGTGATACGACGCCGTCGCGACGATGCGGTCCGGATATGTGCCGGCCGCCGTGAGGGACATCAGTCCGCCCATGCAGTAACCCGTCGTGCCAATTCCGCCGGGCTTCACGTCCGGCTGCGCGGCGAGATAGTCGAGGAACGCTCGCGTGTCCGACATGACGTTCGCCTGCGTGGCGAGCGCGAAGTACTTTTCCATCAGGACTTTGCGCTTCTCGGGATCGGAGAAGACTTCTCCAGGATTCATCGGCTCGTACGGCCCGGAGCGGTAATAGAGATCCGGCAGCAGGACGAAGTAGCCGTAGGTCGCCAGCCGCTCGCCCACCTCGAGCATCGCCGGGCGGATACCAACCCCATCCATGAACATCAGCACCGCCGGCCAGGGTCCGCCGTCCGTGCTGGGTCGATACACATAGCTCGGGCAGAGCCCGTCCCGGGTTTTGATGTCAATCTTGTCCATGCGGACGTTTTAGCACTGCGCCCAGCAGGCCAGCAATGCATTCCGCCTGGCTGCGCCCGGCTGTATCGATGACCACGCGATCTCTGTCCCAAGCGTGATAGTCGTGTTCCATCACTGCTCGCCAGTCCGGCAGGATCAGACCGGGCACGTCACTCGCGCGGGTATCGACACGACGGCGATGTTCCTCGATGTCCGTGCACACGACTTCAACCTCGACGACCTTCGCTTCGGCTCGCAGACCGACGTCTCGCCAGGCGTTCCTTGTCAACATCCAAGGATTGACACTGTCGCTGATGACGTCGCGGCCCAACAGCAGGTTGTCGTACGCCAGGGCGTACAACACCCGGTAGCCCGCATCCTCAATCGATCCGGGCACGACGCCCGAATCCTTGATTGCCTGCTCTACCGAGTCAACACGCAGCCAGACGGCGCCCGTTTTCTGCGCGAGCCCTCTCGCGAGAGATGATTTACCGGTGCCGGGGAGCCCGGAGAATACGATCAAGCTGGTCATGATCAGAACAGGGCTCTGACGTCCCCGGTGGCAACAGCCGGAACAGTTCCAGGAAAGCCGGTTTCGACCCCTACGGGGAGAGGGCAAGAGTCGATCACTAGATCCGCATGCTCGCGCATGGCGTCTCTTATTCCGTGACCCAAGGTGACCAAGAATAGCTGCGCCCCCTCGCGCCGCGCGAACTTCATCGCCGGAATGAAATCGCTATCCGCTGTTACGAGTACAACCACCTCTGCCTGGCGCTTCAACGTCAAGCTCGCGATATCCAGGCCGATGCGCATATCCACTCCCTTCTGACGAATTTCCGGTTCGAAATCAGCGGATTCGATCTCGACTCGCGGACCTGCGGCTCGCAATACGCGCTTCTTCAGGCGCCAACCCCCGTGAAACAACTCGCCATAACGCAGAGCGAAAAACGGCTCTCGCGAGAGCGCGCTATGAAGACGCTTATTTCTGATGGCAGTGGAGCTCGTTCCAAAATCAATGACTCTGCCACCGAGTGGAATGGTAGAAACGCCTTCCAATGGCTTGGCATCATAAAAATAAACTCGATGCAGACGCATACCTGACACGCAGGGCAATGCAATCAGCTGCTCGACAAACGCACTGACCCTGGCAGCATCCATCGGGCTTGCCGCCGTCCCGAGCTTGCAACGCAAGAATCCGGCATCCAACAGAATTGCAAATGAACATGGCATCCGGTGCACCTGTCCCAAAATGAAAATGGCCGCAGAGCGGGTGGGGGACGAGCCCCTCTTAAATAACACCCACAATGCAGCCGTTTCTTGGAAAGACAGTCTGCACGGGCGCTGCGATAGAAGCAAGGCTTAACGCCAGAGATTTTGCGGCAAAATCAACTGGTTTCTACGACACATGGGCGGTGATGAACCGTGAGAAATCGCGCGCTGCGAGACGTCATACAGTGGCGTCAACTACCGCGGGGCATCGAGCTTGTCGTACAACTCGCGAGCGTGCACCTGGTAGCCCTCGGCTTTTTTGATGTAGCTGAAGGCATTGAACACTTCGCTAGCATCGTGGGCACGCAGGCCATGCGCGTAGGCCATCAACGCCTGGTGCCAGTTGTCGATGATTCCGCGGATTGAAGTGTCGGCGCCGGCGCGAAGCGATTTCGGGTCGGATGTTGTTGGAGCGAGCTCCGCGCCCAACTCTTCCCATTGCGGCAGTAGCCACTTCTCCACGCCGGAGACGAAGTCGTCCTGAGTGAGCGTGCCCCTCTGCAGGGCGGTGAATGAGGTCCCGAATTGCATCGACAGCATGTTGAAGCGCGGCATGAACTTCTCGAGGTCGGCGCGAGCTGCCAACACATCGGCCGCCGAACCCGCTTCCGCAGCGTTGATGGGTACCGACGATCCGGAGCTCTGCGCTGTGGAAGAGGTTGCAACGGGAGGCGTCATCGGCTCCTGGCTCGACAGGAGTCGCTCCACTCCAACCCATCCAAGGGCACCGGCGATGAGCACCGCGAGAGCCAACCACAGTGCGGACCGATAGGCTTCGGAGGACGAACCACCGCCGGACCATGTGGGCGCCTCGAACTCGATAGTCCGACTTGTGGGCATGCGTGCGACGATTTCCGCCGCCGCGTTGGTGCTTTCGGCCCAGAAGCGAAAGAAATCGTGGCGGGTGCCGGTTTGCAGATCAACGCGGATCGAGTCGCCTTCCCGGTAAACCTCGCGGATCTCGCTCGGCAGGACAAAGAGGACGGTCCGGTAGAGCCCGAGCAAGGTGAGACGCCGCGCCGTAATCCGTACGCCATGCTCATCTACGAGCAGCAAGCCCGCTCCTATCCAGCGGTAGCTATTTTGGGGTCGACGGAGTACAGCCGTTAAGCCAGAGGTCGGGGTGAACCGCACCGGGAAAACGTGGTGGTTGGCGTGCGGTACCGCCGCGGGGACGGCCCGCATTGGACGACGCTGTGTTGCAGTCGTGCTCATCCGCCCGATGTCCTCGTCCGCAACCGACAGCTCTAGCTTCGTTGAATCGTAGGGTTAGCGCAAGGCCGCAAGCCGTCCAAGCTTCAGGCGGCATCAATGGACCGGCAACGGCACGTTTCGCGGCCACAGCATCCACAGACTCCCCTGCTGCCGCATCTTTCCCGCGAGGTCGGCCGCCTGCGGGCCACTGCCGCAGAAATAGTCGGCGCGCGGCGCGCCACTGATCGCACCACCCGTGTCTTGTGCGATCACGAGCCGCTGCAGCGGAAGATTCGTGTCAGGAAGTGTGGTTGCTAGAAACATCGGTGTGCCGAGTGGCACCCAGGTCGCATCGACCGCGACCGAGCGCCCTGCGGTGAGCGGAATGCCCTCGGCGCCTTTGGGTCCCAGGTTGGGATCACCGAGAGGCGCTTCAGTGAAGAAGACGACACTCGGATTCGAGTCCAACACCTCGCGCACGCGCTCGGGGTGCGCAAGCAGCCAGGCCCGGATGCCTGGGATGGTCGCCTGGTCAACCGTCAACGCTCCGATCTGAACCAGGTAGCGTCCAACGGAATGGTAGGGCTGGCCATTCTGGTCGGCGTACTGCAGGCGGATGGTCGTGCCGTCGGGGAGTTGCACCCGGCCCGAGCCCTGCACTTCCAACATCAGCGCATCGAACGAGTTGTCGATCCAGACGAGCTCGCTACCCTGGAGCACGGGATCCGTCGGCAACTCGGCGCGAGTGTAATAAGGCACAACCCTCTTACCCTCGAGCCGACCTCGGACCCGTTTGCCTTTGAGCTCCGGGAAAAGCGAGGTCAGGTCAATCGTGAGCAGATCGGACGGCGGTGCGTACAAGGGGGCCATGAATTGGGCCGACGCCGTTCGCGAGCCGTGCAGGAGCGGCTCGAAGTATCCGGTAATGAGGCCGGTGTCCTCGCGTGTTGAGCCGGTGCGCCGCACGATCTTGTAGGGCTCGAAATAACTCTGGAAGTATTGGCGCACGGCCACAGGAGAGTCCGCCGCCGCCACAGATTGCGCGACACTACAAGGAGCAGCCCACTCCGCCGCCCTGAAGCGTGCAGAGCGGCAACTCGCAAGGAACGCCTGCCACGCTTCCTGAACTTTGTCAGTGTTCCAGCCTGGCAGATCCGACCACTGGGCATGCTCGTAAACAGTCGTCGGGGCAGCAGGCTTCACCGGCGTAACCCGCCGCGTCGCAACGCATCCGGCCAACACAACAGATAACGCAAAAACCAGGAACAGAACGAGACATCGAAAATTCATCGCAAAATCGCTTTCCAATTGATGATGGCATTCCACAGCATCCGCTGGTCGCCGCGGTTGAGGTCGCGGTGCAGTGGGTTGAAGTTGAAGGCGACGACGTGCCCTCGCCCCTCGGGCAGATCGAGAATGGCGGGACGCCCGATGAGGTTGCCCTCACCCCAGGCCTGACCGCTGATCACGAACGGCTGGGGCGTCGTGGGCTGGGGCGTCGTAGGCTGACCCACCGCGGGCTGGCCCATTGCAGCCTGGCCCACCGCGGGCTGGCCCACCGCGGCCTGGCCCGCCGCGGGCTGGCCCATTGCAGCCTGGCCCACCGCGGGCTGGCCGCCCCGGTCACCCCATTCCAGGACAACACCGCTGGGATCGACCGGCCCATCGAGGCACCCGGTGCAATACGCCATTCGCAACCAGCGCCGTGGCGTGGCATACAGCGGAAAGTTCTGTCGAAACACGTGGGTGCGCACCGGATATCCGTATGCGATCGGATGGTCCGGCCGCACGAACGACACACGCAGGTGTGAGCCTGGTGTTCGTGTCACCGCATCGTTCGCGGCAGCAGCGGCCGCAGCGCCACCTCCTTGCGTACTGCGTGGCACGCCGCCGGACTCGCGACGGACACCGCGAACGATCCCGCCCTCCAGGGGTAGACTCGACCCGCTGCCCAATGTGATGAGTAATCCTCCTGAGTCGACAAAGCGCTGTAACTCAGCGACACCTTCGTAGCCGATGCCACCGGTAATGTCATCGGACGAGGCCGGCGTTCCGTGACTGGGAGTGGCCGCGGTCTTCTTGAACGGCATGGGTCCCCAGGCTTTGGGAATCCCTTGAATCTGCTCGGCAAGCTCGAGGTCGACGTGACCGTACAACAGTACGTCATACTTCTCATGGAGCTTGCCAGCGCGAATATCCTCGTCTCTCACGTACAGATAAGGGATATGACGCTGGTCCAGGGAGTACCGCAGCCACCCGATCGTGTCGGTATCCGCCCAAGGGACCCATACACCCAGCCGTGGCACGGGAGCCGGATGATTGGCAACATCAGGTACAACAGCGGCCGACACGAAGTTCAGTCCCAGTCGCCCGGCCGTGTCGTGAATGGCTTTGGCAAGACCACCGGGTTGGCCCGGAACGATCCACGAGCCCGCCGGGTACTCCACGCCGCCCATGTTGAATGCCTTCTCGGCAACCGACACCTTGAAGTGCGCGAGCCTGAACCGCGCCTCCAGCAACTCCTCCTGGCCTGTGTCCTTCAACACGTAGACGGGCCCCTCCCCCGACACCTCGCCCGTTGGCTGAGGCGCTGCCGTGAGCTGCGTCAGATTGACCTCGCGAACTCGTGGATCCGCGGTTGGAATCACGTTCAAGTGATAGTGTGCCGGCAACTCCCACGAGACATCGTCATAAGGCTCTCCCGCGTCCTTGGCGAAATGCGACGGCGTCAACAGGTCGACGGCGTAGTTGCGATACGGCTGGTCGAGTCGGACCACATAGGTCCCAGCAGGGTACGAGCCATCCTTCAAAACGACCGGCGACGCAGCCCGATGCACCTCGATCCCCAGCGAAATCAGTCGCGCCACGAGCTGGGCGACCCGGGTCGGATCGCCCTGGTCATCCGGGATGAGGAAGCCAAAAGGAGCCTCGTTCAGTCCGGCCTGGTAGGAATGGAGCCCCTTCAGATAGAAATTCCGCAGAATCGTCCCGGGCTCCTGCGAGATGCGGCCCAGGGCCGCAAGCGCCGCCGTCTCCATGTAGTTGACGTTGTCCCGGGCCGACCACCTGAAGGGACGGGTGGGCGGCGGCGACGGCCGGTACCAGTCGAGCGTGGTTTCTTCCGGAGTCAGCGTGTGTGTCAGGGTTTCGGCGGTTCCGTTGCCGAACGTCTCGTATCCCCGGCCCATGGAGTTATGGTTGAGTCCGATCGAGTCGAGGAACAGGTGCGCGAAGTCGTCGCCGAAATTCCAGGTCCACACTCCCGGCATACCCAGTCCGCCGAGTGTCTGGACCTCGTGAAAGCTGAGCTCCAGACGCTCGCTGTAGGACAGGGGATCGACGTGCTCGTTGACGGGACCCGTACCGTTCCAGGTCACCAGTAACGCCACGCTCTCGTGCAGGTCGTGAACGACCTGCGGATGCCAGTCGAAGAACATCCGGTACACGGCCTTGGTCGTCTCGTGCACCTGTTGGTGCGCATCACGGTTGATGTCGACAAAGGCGTACTTCGACCAGTAGGGCGGCGCCTGCCGGGGCAACTGCTCCAGGACGGTTTTGCCTTTCAGAAAGCGATAGAACCACTCGACCTGCTTGTCGCGTCCGTCCGGGTTCGAGACCGGATTGATGAGTACGATGAGATTCTCGCGGATCCGGCGGATCCGTGGCTGCTCCGACACCGCCAGCCGGTAGGCCAGCTCCAACATCGTCTCGGTCGAGCCCGTCTCGTCCGAGTGCAACGCGGCGTTGAAGTAATAGATAGGCCTGCCGCTGGAGACGAGCCGCTCGGCGGTCGCAGCGTCGGTCTTCCGCGGGTCCGCCAGGGCGGCCGTGGTCGCTTTCAATTTGTCCAGTTGCTGGATGCCGGCTTCGTCGGCGATGGCCAACAGGATGATTTCACGCCCTTCTTCCGAATGTCCCAGGGTGAAGACCCGCACACGGGGAGACGATGCCGCCAGCGCGCGGCTGTAGGCGTATGCCGCCGCCGACTCCACGAGCTCACCAGGTGCACCCGGAATCCGATGCAGGAACGCACGCGGGGAGACGACGGTAGCGGACGCTGGTAGGTACGAGACCCAGGGCGAGAGGAACTGCGTCTCGGTTGTCGCCTGCGCGATCTCCTCAGAGGATCCCGGCTCCGGTGTGTCAGGACCAGTTGTTTCCGCATGCAGGGCCAAGGGCCACAACAGCAGCGCAGTCAGGAAGGGCAGCAGCCGACTCGCCATGAAATTTTCCTCACCCGCGAAAGCATGTCCAAACAGGAGTGTACCCGCCCCAAGAGTCGCGTTACGCTTCTCCAATGCCCCCTCCCCCCGCGGACCTGACTGCCTCCCGTTTAGAGGAGGAAGCACTTCGACTTGCGCGGCACGGGTCCTTCCGCGCGGCAGCAGAGCTCTGCCGCACCCTGACGACGAAGCACCCACAATTCGCTTCCGGCTGGCGCTCCGCCAGCACCATAGCGCTCCAAACGGGGGATGCTCCGGCCGCGTTGGCCGCTATCGACCGGGCCTTGGCACTCGAGCCCAAGGACGGCCGCTCGCTCTTGCAGAAGGCGCGCTGCCTTCGGGTGCTGCGGCGTCACGCCGAAGCACTGGAGCTCGCCCGGTCAATCCGACACCTCCTCAATGAGGATGCGGCGGGACTCGACGCGCTGGATACGCTCTTCAGCCAGTTCGGGGAGCAGCAACTGGCGCTCGAGACCTACGATCGAGCGCTTCAGTTGGCGCCCCGTAACGCCGCGTTCGCGTTCAACCGGGCGTCCGCTCGCCGCAGCCTCGGTCAGCTGGCCGCGGCCGAGGAGGATTACGACGCGGTCATCAAGGCGCGGCCCAACGACTTCGAGGCCTACAAGAATCGCTCGGACCTGCGCACGCAGACGTCCGATCGCAACCATGTCGCCGAGCTCGAAAAAGTCCTGGAGCGGGGCATCAGCGACTGGCGTGGCGAAGTTGAGATCCGCTATGCGCTGGCCAAGGAATATGAGGACCTGGGGGAATATGCCCGCTCCTGGGCGCAGCTCGAGCAAGGGGCGAAGCTGCGCCGCCGGAATCTCGTCTATCACGTCGATCGCGATGTCGCGACCATAGACTGGATTATCGAGGCGTTCTCCCAAGGCCCCGGGCCATCACGGACTCCCGAGCCCGCAGGAATGGGACAGCCCGTGATGGGCCAACCCCTGATGGGCCAGTCCCTGATGGGACAGGCCGTGATGGGCCAGGCCGCAATGGGACAGGCCGTGATGGGCCAACCCCTGATGGGCCAACCCCTGATGGGCCAACCCCTGATGGGCCA
>DAITMW010000287.1:0-9733 GCA_036834945.1 Steroidobacteraceae bacterium | reverse complement strand
AGGTATTCCATCTGGTCGGCGAGCACGCGGCGGCCTTTGAGGAAAATGTATTCCGCGTAAGTCGGCGTGAAGGGCACGGCGATCAGCTGCATTTTGGCCTGTTCCGGCGTGCGCGAGGCCTTCTGGTTGTTGCAACGGCGGCAGGCCGTCACGACGTTCGTCCAGATATCGAGACCACCCTGACTGAAGGGGCGGATGTGATCGCGCGAGAGCTCCCGTGACGGGAAGCGTACCGCGCAATACATGCACAGATAGGCATCGCGCCGGAACAACGTCTGGTTGTTCAGGGGCGGCACATAGTCGTGTCGGGTGTTACCCGGGTTACCCGTATGTCCGATGGTGGCGACAATCGAGTTGACTTCGAGGATGGTCCGGCGACCGGACAGCGCGTTCACGCCGCCGTATAGCTTGTAGAGCATCGAGCCACAGGTATAAGCAACTTGCTCCTGGTGGTACAGTCGCGCGGCTTCTTTGTAGTCGATCCACTCGAGGGGCATCCCGGCGACGTCGGTCCGGAGCACGAGCTGAGAGAGCCCGCGCGCCGTGGTCGAGACGATGCGCAGCTCATCCTGGTCGCCGTGGTCGGCGCGTTCGAGGTCGATGCCTAGCATGGCAGGTGTAAGATTAGGAACTTTTGTGCAAGAATTCAACATTGCAACGTCTTCATTCGATTAAACATTTCTGACACCGTGGCCGCCCGGCCACGTAAGCTTCCCATGAGGGCCGTGCATGGCAGTCACAATAGGCGCTCTCCGCGAGGGGACGCCGCTCGAAACGCGTGTAAGTGTGGTTCCGGAAGTCGCCGGAAAGCTCATGCAGAGCGGCGCCCGGATACTGATCGAGCACGGGGCCGGAACCCGCGCGCAATTCCCTGATTCCGCCTACAAGGACGTTTCCTGGGCCGATTCCGCCGAGGCGGTACTGGCCCAGTCCGATGTGGTGCTGACGGTACAGCCCCTGTCGGTGGACCAGATCCACCGGCTGAAGCCAGGCGCGGTCGTCATCGGCTTCATGCAGCCCTATTCGCGCCGGGCCGAGGTGAAAGCCCTGCAGGATGTGGGCGCCACCAGCTTCGCGGTGGAGCTCATTCCCCGAATCTCCCGGGCGCAGTCGATGGACGCCCTCTCCTCGCAGGCGGCCATCGCCGGCTACAAGGCCGTCCTCATCGCCGCCGATCATCTGCCCAAATTCATGCCCATGCTCACCACGGCGGCAGGAACCATCCGGCCGTCGCAAGTACTGATCATTGGGGCCGGCGTCGCTGGACTACAAGCGATCGCCACCGCCCGACGTCTCGGGGCGGTCGTCGAAGCCTACGACGTTCGCAGCGCGACGAAGGAACAGGTGAAGTCCCTCGGCGCGAAATTCGTCGAGACCGGCGTGAGCGCGGATGGCACGGGTGGCTACGCCCGCGAGCTCACCGACGAGGAAAAACGTAAGCAGCAGGAAGTGCTCGACTCACGCATCGCAGCGGCGGACGCCGTCGTCACGACTGCCTCGGTACCGGGACGCCCGGCACCCAAGATCATCTCGCGGGCCACGGTCGAGCGCATGCGGCCAGGCTCCGTCATCGTGGACATCGCCGCCGAGCAGGGCGGCAATTGCGAACTCACCCGCACGGGCGAAATCGTCGAGCACCAGGGTGTGAAGGTGATCGGACCCATCAACCTGCCGGGCGACCTCGCCTACAACGCGAGTGAGATGTACGCGCGCAACCTCCTCAACTTTCTGAAGCCCGCCCTCGACAAGGGGGAGCTCAAGATCGATTGGAACGACGAGGTGTTCGCGCAATCGTGTCTCACGCACGGCGGACAGATCAAACACGAACCGACACGCAAGGCCGTTGAAGGCTGATCAGGCGGGGGAACCACATGACCGGAATGGTTGCGCTCTACATTTTCATGCTCGCGGCGTTCACCGGGTACGAGGTCATCTCGCGCGTGCCGGTGATTTTGCATACGCCCCTCATGTCGGGGTCGAACTTCGTGCACGGCATCGTGCTGGTCGGCGCCATGGTGGCTCTCGGTGGCGCGCAAACGCCCCTCGAGAAAGTCATCGGCTTCATCGGCGTGTTGCTGGCCTCGGGTAATGCCGTCGGCGGTTATGTCGTCACCGAGCGGATGTTGGAGATGTTCAAGTCCAGCGGCGCGCGTAGGGGTGGCAAGGCCCCACCTGCCCCTGAAGGCGAGCGCCCATCGGGCTCGCAGCAGGGGGCGCACTGATGTTCGACGCCTCCACGCGCGACCTGGTCATCCAGGTCAGTTATTTCGTGACCGCGTTTCTGTTCATCTTCGGCCTGAAGCGCATGAGCTCGCCGGTGACCGCGCGCAGCGGTATTACCTGGGCGGGCGCGGGCATGTTGGTGGCGACGGCGGTGACGTTCGCCTATCCCGGGATGTCGAACTACGAGTGGATCATTCCCGCCATGCTGGTGGGCGGCGGCTTTGCCTGGTGGAGCGGCAAGCGTGTCGCCATTACCGACATGCCGCAGATGATTGCCCTCTACAACGGCATGGGTGGCGGCGCTGCCGCGGCCATCGCGGCGGTTGAGTTGTATCACGGGGAGATGGAGAGTTACGCGTCCTCGTCACTGGCGGTCGTGGGCGGCATCATCGGCGCCGTTTCGTTCAGCGGTAGCGCCATTGCCTTCGGCAAGTTGCAGGGACTCATCAAGCGCAGCATCCGCTTCGGCGGCCAGCAGGTTCTGAACCTGCTGATGCTGGTTGCGGCGCTGGTGCTCGGCGCGCTCGTCGCGTTCCACATCAACACGACGCCGGCGGTGGTCACGGCGTTCTTCGCGTTGGCATTGCTATTGGGCTTGACGATGACGTTGCCGATCGGCGGCGCCGACATGCCGGTCGTGATCTCCCTCTACAACGCCCTCACGGGATTGGCCGTCGCCTTCGAGGGCTTCGTGCTCAACAACGCGGCGATGATCATCGCGGGCACCGTCGTTGGCTCGGCCGGTACGCTGCTGACGCAGTTGATGGCGAAGGCGATGAATCGCTCGCTCGGCAACGTGTTGTTCTCAGGGTTCGGTGATACAGGCGGTCCAGCCACCGGCACCGTGACCGGGAGCCTGAAGCCGATCGAAGCCTCCGACGTCGGGGTGATGATGGCCTTCGCTTCGAAGGTGATCGTGGTACCCGGCTACGGTATGGCCGTCGCGCAGGCCCAGCACAAGATCTGGGAGCTGTGCCAGTTGCTGATCGATCGTAACGTGACCGTGAAGTTCGCGATTCACCCGGTGGCGGGCCGCATGCCGGGTCACATGAACGTGCTGCTGGCCGAGGCCGGCGTGCCGTACGATCTCATCTCGGATCTCGACGAGGTGAACGCTGAGTTCGAGACCGCGGACGTCGCGCTCATCATCGGAGCCAATGACGTGGTAAACCCCGTGGCGCGGACCGACAAGTCTAGCCCGATCTACGGCATGCCGATCCTGAACGCGGACAAGGCGAAGAATGTCATCGTGATCAAGCGGGGCCAGGGTGCCGGGTTCTCCGGCATCGAGAACGCCCTGTTCTACCTCGACAACACGCGCATGCTGTATGGCGATGCGCAGAAGGTCGGGGCGGAGCTCATTCAGGCAATCAAGGCTGTTGGATGAATAAGACCAAGCTGGCGGTGTGCGCCGCCATCGCGTCGGTATCGGCGGCGGTTGCGTGGGGAGCCGCGCAACAGACGGCGAAGAAGCCTCTCACGACGGCCGAGGTGCTTGCGGCTTCGACTCCCGCCGACTGGCGGCAGATAGATCCGCAGCACACGATTTACATGGATCTGCCGTCCGGTCGCGTCATCATCGAGCTCGCGCCGCAATTCGCGCCGCACTACGTAGCGAACGTCGAGGCGCTCGCGCGCCAGGGCTATTTCAGTGGGCTCTGGATCGAGCGCGTGCAGGACAACTACGTCGCCCAGTGGGGCGACCCTGACGGCAAGAAGCCGGTCGGCAACGCGCAGCGTACGGTCGCGGCGGAGTTCGAGCGCAGCTCGCGCGGCCTGTCGTTCATGCCTCTGGCTGAGCCTGACACCTACGCTCCGGAAGTTGGCTTCTCGGATGGGTTTCCGACTGCGATCGATCCTAAGTTGGGTCGTGCGTGGCTGATCCATTGCTATGGCATGGTCGGAGCGGGACGCGACAACGACGTGGACAGTGGTGGTGGCACTGAGCTCTATGCCGTCATAGGGCAAGCGCCGCGGCACCTCGACCGCAACGTGACGTTGCTCGGCAAGGTAGTGCAAGGTATGGAGCTGCTTTCCTCACTGCCGCGTGGGACGGGGCCGCTCGGCTTTTACGAGAAGCCCGAGCAGCGGTTGCCGATCCTTTCATTCAAGGTGGCGTCGGATGTGCCCGAGGCACAACGGACGCCACTGGAAGAGCTTCGCACTGATACGCAGACGTTTACGGACTACGTCGAGGCGCGTCGCAACCGGCACGAAGAGTGGTTCAAGGTTCCGGCCGGGCACGTGGATGTTTGCAACGTGCCGATTCCCGTGCGACCCCGGGGCGCGGCCGTTCCGTCGCGCTAGCGCCTACGGAGAATGTTCGACGAAACGCTGCCTCATTTGGGGCATTAGGCGACTTGCGTCCCAATAATCAACGCGGACGAGGAGCCGGGCCTCGCATCGGGGGCCTCGGCATTGGCCTGGGCATCGGCCGCTGCGCACCGCGCTGCATCCGTCGCTCACGGCTTTGCTGCAGCATCTGCTGACGCTGTTCGGGGCTCGCGTTGTGCCAGCGCTCGCGCAGCTCGCTGCGCTGTTGTGGCGGCAGCTGTTGGAAGCGATGGTAGTTCTGACGCACGGCTGACTGCTCGTTCGGCGGGAGCGCCTGGAATCTCTCCCACCTCTGGCGCAACTGCTCGCGCTGGTCAGGCGGCAGTGAGTGCCACTTGTCGAAACGCTGGCGCGCCATGCCGCGCTGCTCGGGCGACATTGCAGCCCAGCGCTGGGCGCCGCGTGAGAGCGCTTGCTGGCGCTCCGGCGGCAGGTTGCTCCATTGATTTCCGAAGCGCGAGAGCAGCTTCTGCTGATCCGGCGACAGGCTCGACCACGGCACTTTCGCAGCCGGGGTACTCGCATTCGGTGGCGGCGACGCGGGTGGCTCCTGCGCCAGCACGGGAGTCAGCGTCGCTGCGCCGAGCAACAGGGACAACAGCACAGAGCAGCGTTTCTTGTTATTCATTTTTTGGCGCCTCCGGTGCATTCTGCTTCGGGGGTGGCGGCGGCGGTGGGGTTGCGGGTTTCGCGGCCATTTTTGTCGGGTTGTCGGCCGTCGGATTGTTGGGCTTGGCAGCCACCTTGCCGATGTCGGTCTGCGAGAGGTATTCGATCCATGTGCCGTCGTCGGGCTGAACGGTATCCGAGGCGGGATCGACACTGCCCAGGAATTCGAGCAGCTCGTCGTCGGCCGCTGGATCCGCTGGTTTGCGTGTGTCATCGGCGAGCGCGATGCCGGAACCGGCCGTCAGCACCGCGACAGCCAACATGACCCGGGAGCGTCGCTTCAGCATCAGGTATCCGTCTCGTTACCGTTCGCCTCCGACTGGTCGGCCGCCCACTCGTAGAACGAGCCCGAGCCGTCTCCATCCTGGAGGAGATCGAGCCCTTCGCCATCCGCCAGCAGATCGAGATCCTCCATCGGATGCGAGTCGTTCGCCAGGGGCAGGTCGATTTCCGGCCCCCGGTGCCACAGAAACATCGCCACAATCAGGGCCGCCGCGACGGCGCCCGCGGTCGTCGGAACCAGGCCGAAAAACCGCCAGAGTGCCGGACGACGCCGTGTCGACGCGGCTTCAACAGCCGCCTGCCTCGCCTGGTTCAGGCGCGAACGGACACGGCCGTCGATGCGCAGCACGCTCTCTTCGAGCACCTGGCGCGACCGGCGCTCGAAATCAGTTAGTTGTTCACCCTGCGCGCTCATACGTAGGCTTCCCCGAGTTGCTCCCGCAGCGCCTGTAGCGCGCGAAAGTAATGTGTTTTGACGCTGCCCTCCGAGCAGCCCATAGCAATAGCCGTTTCAGCGACGTCGAGCCCTTCGAGCGTGCGCAGCATGAAGACCTGCTGCTGCCGCCGAGGTAGCTCACTCAGCGCCTTCTCCAGCGCCCCCATCGCCTCAGCCAACTCCAGTTTCTTGACAGGCGAAGGATCGGTACTGGGGGCCTGTGCGATCGGATCCGGCTCATCGTCTTCTTCATCACCGCGGAACGGCAGCCACGCGATGACCCGTCCACGCACTGTCCGCCGACGCTGCATGTCGCGAATGCGGTTCTCCAGGATGCGATAGAAGAGCGGCTTCCACTCTTCCGCCGGCTTGTCCGCGTAGGCGCGGGCAAGTTGCAGCATCGCATCCTGAACAGCATCCAGTGCGTCGTCCTCGTTGCGCAGCGCCGCCTGGGCTATTTTGAATGCCTTGAGCTCGACGCCGGCCAGAAACTGGTTCAGCGTGCGGGAGCGCGCATTGGTAGACGATTCGGACAGTTCCACGTCGCCGTGTGATGCAACCGGCATGCTATAAGGCGACGCGAGCGTAGCAAACTCTGACATGCCCCGTATAACGCGCGTGCTCGCACTCGGGTTGACTCGCCGCTTTGCGCGTAAGTAATTGATTTTACTGGAACAATGAATCCGGTTGACGTTTTCCGCGTGGCGCTGGATACGCCCCTGAAGCGCCTGTTCGACTATTTGCCGCCCGCGGCCGGGCCGTTTTCGGGGGTCCTGGAACCGGGGATGCGGGTCCGGGTGCCGTTCGGGCGGCAGAAACTGGTCGGCATCGTCATGGAGTCGGCCCGTTCCTCGGAGATCCCGCCAGAGCGGCTCAAGCCGGTCCTCGAGGTGCTCGATTCCAAGCCGGTCCTCGATGCGTCCGCCCTGGCCCTGCTGCGATGGGCAGCGGAGTACTACCACCATCCCGTCGGCGAGGTGCTTTCCACGGCTCTGCCCAAGGCAATGCGGTTGGGCGCGGACGCGGAAGCTCGTGAGGAGCTTTGGACGGTCACCCCTGCGGGCCGCAAGGCGTATGACAGCGGCGAACCTAAGCGGGCGCCGAAGCAGCGCGAGCTGCTTGCATACCTAGTGGAGCAGCAAGGGCGGGTAGTGATGCTCCATCCGGCGGGAAGTCCCCGCAGCGCCGCCGAAGGCGTGTCTGCGGATCTGCTCGACGAAGCACTTCCGAAATGGCGGGATGTTGCGCGGGCGCTGAAAGAGCGCGAGTGGGTCAGTGTTGCGGACGTTGTGGCGACTATGGTGCCCAGCGCGCGCCCCTTCTCCGTTCGTGTCGCCGGTCCGGAACTGCGCGAGGAGCAGCGCACGGCGGTAGACGCTGTCAGTGCGGGACTTGGTAGGTTCGGCGCGTTCGTCCTTCAGGGCGTTACAGGAAGCGGGAAGACCGAGGTCTACTTGCGCCTGGTCGAGCGCGTGCTCGAGAAGGGACAGCGGGCACTGGTGCTCGTCCCAGAGATCGGGCTTACACCACAGCTCGTTGGTCGGTTTCGCGATCGCTTCGATACTCCCATGGCGGTGTTGCATTCGGCGTTAACCGACCTTGAGCGACTCGGCGCGTGGCGCGACGCTTTCAGTGGACACGCTCGTATTGTGCTCGGTACGCGATCTGCTGTTTTCGCACCGGTCCCCGACCTGGGCATCATCATCATCGATGAGGAGCACGACCCCTCGTTCAAACAGCACGAAGGCGGCTTCAGATATTCGGCGCGCGATCTTGCGGTGGTCCGCGCGCAGCGGGCTAACGTGCCGGTGCTTCTCGGCTCGGCAACACCGTCACTAGAGTCTTTGCATAACGTCGATAGCGGACGCTATACGCGCCTGTCGATGCCATACCGGGCGGCCAGCGCGGAGCCTCCACGCATGGCGTTGGTTGACCTACGTGCCAACCCGGTTCATTCCGGAGTGTCTACTCCGGCGATCCAGGCGATGGAACGGCACCTGAAGGAAGACGGCCAGGTGCTCGTGTTTCTCAATCGCCGGGGTTACGCACCCACCCTGCTCTGCACGGCCTGTGGCTGGATCGCGCCATGTCCGGAATGCGATGCCAGACTGACGGTGCACCTCTCCGCGGGTCGACTAAAGTGTCACCACTGCGGATTCGACTCGGTGTTGCCTTCGAAATGCCCGCAATGCGGATTCGCGGCGAAGCCTGTTGGACAGGGCACCGAGCGCATCGAGGAGGCGATAGCTGGGCTTTTTCCCGGCGTAACATTGGCGCGTCTTGACCGTGACGTCGTTCGCCGGCGCGGCGATATGGAGGAAGTCGTACGCCGGATGTCTTCCGGGGAGGCAAAGATCCTCGTTGGCACGCAGATGGTGACGAAGGGGCATGACTTCCCCAACGTGACGCTTGTCGTGGTACTCAACGCGGATCAGGGCCTGTTCAGCACCGACTTTCGCGCACCGGAGCGGCTCGCGCAGACCATCGTGCAGGTGGCGGGTCGTGCCGGACGTGGCACCAGGCCCGGCGAGGTATTCATTCAAACAGAGTTTCCCGGGCACCCTCTTCTACTCAGTCTGCTCTCGGAAGGCTATGAAGGTTTCGCGCGCGCCGCTCTCGCGGAAAGGTCGCAGGCCTCGTGGCCGCCGTTCAGCCGGCTCGCGGCCGTACGTGACTCCGCGAAGACCGCTGAGGCGGCGTTGGAATTTCTGACGGAAGCTCGCAAGCTCGCCGGGAATCCTCCACGCGGATTACGCCTACTCGGTCCCGTGCCCGCCGCGATGGCCCGGCGTGCGGGACGCTTTCACGCACAACTTCTCATCGAGGGTACTGGCCGCTCGAGCCTGCACCACTTCCTGGATTCGTGGCTCCCTGCGGTGGAACAGCTCCAGAGCGCGCGACGGGTCCGGTGGGCTCTGGACGTCGATCCGATTGAGCTGTTCTGATCGGCGGCGGGCGGGACTCCTCGCCGCGCCGGGCCTCGATGAAGATTCTCGAGATCGAGGGATACTTTTCCCGGATTGCCTTCTCTATGCGCTCGACGGCGGCGACCTGCTCCACGGCGGGCGTGTCCTGCTTGAAGACCACCTCCAGGTTCAGGAGTATCTCGAAGGGAGCCAGGTGCATCGTCAGGGGAGTCCGGGCGGAGCTGATCACCGGATCCGCGGCGGCAATCCTGCGAACGTCCGCGACCACTTCCGGATTCGTACTTTCGCCAATCAACAGTCCGCGTGACTCGTAGACGAGGGTCAGGGCCACGGCCGCCAGGATGAGGCCGATGAGGACCGATGCACCTCCGTCGAAGTACGGGTTCTGAAACGTGTGCCCCAGGTAAACCCCGAGGAAGGCGACAACCAGGCCCAGCAGCGCGGCAAGGTCCTCGAAGAAAGTCGTGAACACGGAGGGGTCCTTGCTGAGATGGACCCGTTCCCAGAACTCCGCAGGGCCACGGCGTCTCAGCAACTCGCGCGTGGCATTGACGAACGAGACCGATTCGAACGCCGCGGCGACCGCGAGTACGACGTAGGCCCAGAAGGGATTATCCAACGGCCTCGGGTGCAACAGGTGTTGCACGCCCTCGAAGAGGGCCATGCCGCCGCCAACACCGAACAGCAGGACGGCTACGATCAGTCCCCAGAAGTAGAGCTCCTTCCCATGACCGAAGGGATGGGCTTCGTCGGGGGGGCGACGGCTTCGATACAGGCCGAACAGCAGCAACAGTTGGTTGCCGGTATCGATGACGGAGTGGATGGCCTCGGAGAGCATGGCCGAACTGCCGGTGATCGCCGC
>DAITMW010000286.1:2175-9756 GCA_036834945.1 Steroidobacteraceae bacterium | reverse complement strand
ACGTGATTGATGGCAACGATGTCGTCGCTGTATGGCGCGCCGCGAAGGATGCTGTCGATCGCGCGCGCGAGGGTGGTGGTCCGACCTTCATCGAGGCCCACAGCTACCGCATTCAAGGGCATCTGGAGGCCGAAGACCTGTTCCTTGGCGGACAGCGCTACCGGGAATCCACTGAGATCGAGGAATGGAAGGGACGCTGTCCCGTGGCGCGGGCGCGCAAGCAACTGGAGTCAGACGCGGCCAGTCTTGCTCGTCTGGGCGAGATCGAGACCCGGGTCGCTCGAGAAGTCGAGGCGGCCGTGCGATTTGCCGAAGAGAGCGAGCCGGCCGACCCCGAGTTGGCCTCCAGCCTCATGTTTGCTGACCAGAGGGCTTCGTGATGGCCAAGAAGCGCTACATCCAGGCGATCAACGAAGCGCTGTTCGAAGAGATGGAGCGCGATCCACGCGTGATCCTCTTTGGAGAGGATGTCGAGCTTGCGATCATGGGAGACTGTCGCGGGCTGACAGAACGCTTCGGACGGGATCGGGTTCGCAACACTCCAATCTGCGAGCAGACCCTGACCGGTATGGCCGTTGGTGCCGCGGCCGCGGGCCATCGAGTCATCCTCCACCTCATGTTCTCAAACTTCATCTACACGGGCATGGATGCCATTGGCAACCAGATGGCCAAGATGCGCCTGATGTCCGGCGGCCAGGCACGCCTGCCCATCACAGTGATCGCCAGCTATGGCGGCGGTGGCTCCAACGCCGCGCAACACTCCGACACGGCCTATCCGCCACTGTTGAACCTGGGTGGTTTGTATGTGCTTACCCCCGCGACGCCGGCAGATGCCAAGGGGCTGCTGAAAACGGCAATTCGGGGTAACAACCCCACCTTTTTCATGGAGGCCGGTGGCCGCGGTGGTGAGCAGGGCGAAGTACCCGAAGGCGACATCCTTGTGCCGTTCGGTAAGGCAACTATTGCGCGCGCCGGGAAGGATGTCACGATCGTTGCAATCGGCTCCATGCTCAAGCCGGCCTTGGAAGCCGCCAAAAAGTTGGCGGCGACCGGCATCGACGCCGAAGTGATCGACCCACGTACGTTGATGCCGTTCGATGACGCGACGGTGTTGGCCTCAGTCGAAAAGACGGGTCGCCTCGTGGTCTGTGACGAGGCACGCGACTATTGCAGCGTCGCCAGCCAGATCGCGGCGATGGTGGCCGACAAGGGGTTCGATTTCCTGAAGAAACCGATCAAACGCGTCACCGTTCCGAACACTTGTCTACCGTATGCACCCCAGGCTGAAGCCCGCTTGATCCCCAACGCCGATTCCATTGCGCGGACGGCTCGCGAGCTCGTATGAAGATCACGTTGAAGCTGAACCGGGTCGGCATGAACATGCAGGAAGCCACGATCGCCAAGTGGCACAAACAGGTCGGCGACCCGTTTGAAAAGGATGAAGCGCTCTACGAGATCGAGACCGAAAAAGTCACCCAGGAAGTGACGGCGCCCTGCAAGGGAAAGTTGCTCGAAATCCTGGTCCAGGCTGGTGACAACGCCCAGGTGAACGGCGGCGTGTGCGTGGTGGAGACCAGTACATGAGCCTCACAGAGGCCCCGGTCAGAGTGCTCAGTACCGGGCACACCGGAGTCACCGTATCGGATCTCGACCGCTCGATCCGGTTTTATCGCGATCTGTTGGGGTGCGAAGTCAGCCCGCCGGTGCGAGCGGAGGGACCTTTCTTTGAGGCGGTAACAGGCGTACCCGGCTGTCAGATCGACGTGGCGTTCGCACGCGTTGCCGGGCATGTGATCGAGCTACTGTGTTACCGCAATCCGCCAAGCCAGCCTTCCACGCTTCGTGCCTGCGACCCGGGATTCATGCACATCTGTCTGAAAGTCTCGGATCTGGACCGCGTCGTCAACGAGGTCCGCACTGCGGGTTTCGAGCCGGTGGGCCCGATCCAACAGGCTGAGGGTGGCCCGGTTAGCGGCCTGAAGGTCGTGTACGTTCGCGATCCGGATGGTGTGGTGCTCGAGCTCATTGAAGAGCCTGCGGGCGTGGTTCTGGAAGACATTTACTTTAGCTGAAGCGATACAGCAGGAGTCCCTTCTGTCATGAAGACTCGAGGCTGGGCTTGGGTGATGGCTTTGTCAGTCGCCTTCTCGTGCCAGGCGCGCGTACCCAACGACATTGACAACGCCGCGCTCAGCGACGAGCAGGATGGCACCGATTGGCCGGCCTTCGGCCGTACATTCAGCGAGAGCCACTACAGTCCGCTGACGCAAATCAACACCGACACCGTCGGCAGGCTCGGACTCGCCTGGACACTCGACCTCGAGGTGACCAACTCCATCACCGCACCCCTGGCGGTGAATGGAGTGGTCTACCTCGGGGCCGGGCACGGCATCATCCACGCGGTCGATGGCAGGACCGGCAAGCTCCTGTGGCGTTATGACGCCAAGGCGATGGAGGCCAACGGCAAAAAGCTCCGCGTGGCGTGGGGTATCCGCGGCATCGCATTCTGGAAAGACAGAGTGTACGCGGGAACCAGTGACGGCCGTCTGATCGCACTCAACGCGAAAGACGGCACGTTGGCCTGGAGCGTACAGACCGTAGACCCGAACGATGGAGCGACGATCACCGGCGCGCCACGTGCCTTCAACGGAAAGATCATCATCGGGTTTTCGGGCGGGGACTTCAGTCCATTGCGAGGCTACGTCACCGCCTACGACGCCAACACCGGCAAACAGCTCTGGCGCTTCTATGTCGTGCCAGGCAAGCCTGGGACGCGCGACGGCGCGGCATCAGACACTGTCATGGACATGGCCGCGAAGACCTGGACCGGCCAATGGTGGAAGTACGGTGGCGGCGGATCGGTGTGGAACGCCATGACCTACGACCCTGCGTTCAACCGAATCTACCTGGGCACCGGCAACGGCACCCCGATGAACTGGAAGCTTCGCAGCCCCCAGGGCGGAGATAACTTGTTCATCGCCTCGGTTGTAGCCCTGGATGCGGACACCGGCCGGTACGTCTGGCACTACCAGACCACGCCGGGGGATTCGTGGGACTACGACTCCGCGACCGACATGACCCTTGCGACTTTGAAGATCGACGGGCATGACCGCAAAGTCATCCTGCATGCCGCGAAGAATGGATTCTTCTATGTGATCGACCGTGAGAACGGCCGGCTTCTGTCGGCCGAAAAGCTGGGCACGGTGACGTGGGCGGATCGAGTGGATCTGCAGACCGGAAAGCCGGTGCTCGCGGACGGGGCCAAGTATGCTGACCGGAGCATCCTGCTGTGGCCGAGCTTTCAGGCCGTGCATCACTGGCTGCCGCAGTCCTTCAGCCCACGCACCGGTTATATGTATGAGCCCACACTCGAGATGCCCGCCGAATTCGGCGATACGGGTGTGGACTTGAAACACTACAACCCGAGGCTCCGCACGGGTGACTACACCGGCCTCACTGTTGGAGGCGGGGACGTGCCCGCCGATGCCGGTCACAGTGTGTTGAAAGCCTGGGACCCGATTGCCAGGCGAACGGTCTGGCAAGTTGAAACAGCCGGCGTGTCCAACGGCGGCACTCTGGCGACCGGCGGGGACTTGGTGTTCCAGGGACTGGCAGATGGCTATCTGCACGCCTATTCCGCCAAGGAAGGCAAGGACCTCTGGTCCTTTTTCGCCGGCGTCGCGGTGACCGGCGTACCCATCACCTACAGTGTGGATGGAAAGCAATACGTGACCATCACCGCCGGCCCGCTAGGAGGCTCGACCGCCGCGTTCGGCTCGATCTCGGCCCGATGGGGTTGGGATCCGCGCGTACACCCGCGACGCCTTCTGACTTTCGCCCTGGATTCAAAGGCCCAATTGCCACCAACACCGCCGCGCAGCCCTGCGGTACCGCTCGACCCACAAGGTTTTGTGGTGGATGAGTCGAAGGCCAGGCAAGGGGAGTACGAATACGGTCGGTGCACCTTGTGCCACGGCATGGGTGTGGTCGCCGGAGGCATTGCACCTGACCTGCGAGCCTCGCCAGTGGTGCTGTCGCCCGAGGCGTTTGCGCACGTCGTGCGTGACGGCGCGCTCGCGCCCCGCGGCATGCCCCGCTTCGCCGAGCTTACCGATGCACAGCTAGATGCTTTGCGGCACTTTGTCCGGCGGACTGCGCGCCACAATCAGCACCTCCATCCCGCGGCGCCCGCTACTGCTTCGCACTGACGACTATTAATCTCGTCAAAAATTCAGTCAATGGAGAGAATTCAGGCGACAATTCAATGACTTGAATAATCAGCGATTTCGTCAAGAATATCGTCATGGATGGCGTCACAGAAACCCTTGTCCCCATGCTTCGCTCGGGTCCGAGGTCTACCCTCGAGCTGGCGCAGTCCCGTCGGTACTTCGGAGCCCACGGTCTTATGAGCCCTGCGCACGCTCGAGCGCGAGCAGCGCGTTCTGCGCATGGGTAAGACCAAGGGAGCCCGATACGCATTACGGAGAAATGTAGGCGCGATAGGCTCGCGCTGGCCGTTGTTTCGCATCGACGAAAGCGGCGCTGTTCACGAGTTGGGGATGCTCGAGTCCCTCGAACGTGACAGCTACTACGTCTCGGCCGGGCCGGCACGAATTCAACGGTTTTTCGATGCAATGCCCTATTTCCTCCAGGATGCCCGTCCCGGCGGATTTCTGGGCCGAGCGGTCCCCGGAGCATTTCCCGAGTTGAATCTCCCAGCCCGGGTCGTTGACTGGACCGATGAGCACGTACTGACCTATTTGATACAGCGTGCGCCCGACATGACTGGATCGCTCATAGTCGGAGCTGAGTCAATGGACAGGTATCTGGCTGGCGCACAAACCGCGCCGCTCATAACGCAAGACGAGCGAGCGAGCGCGTACGCGCGGTACACTAGTCTATCGATGGCGGGAACGCCGCCAGGACCTTCGGCTCACGGAGAACATCCCAAGTCCACCGCACGAGTGGAACACAACGCACAACGCGTTGCAGTCATCGTCAAGTTCTCTCCGCCGCGCTCGACAGTAACCGGCCGGCGCTGGGCGGATCTGCTCAGGGCCGAATACCTGGCGCATCGTGTGCTGAACGAGCACGGTATCGCAGCCTGCCGATCAGAACTGCTCGAGTACGAAGAGCGGGTTTTTCTACAATGCGAACGTTTCGACCGAACCGGCGGCGAAGGCCGCCGCGGCACCGTTTCGCTCTTCGCGCTGGACACCAGTCGTTACGGACAACTCGACTCGTGGACGGCTGCGGCGGAGCGTCTGGCGATCGATGGCTTGCTCCCCGCATCGGATGTCGATCAGATCCGTCTTCTGGATGCGTTTGGCGCCCTCATTGCCAACACAGAGCGACACTTCGGCAATATCACCCTGTTCGATGACTATGACGGCCCGTTCAGGCTGAGTCCCGTTTACGACATGCTGCCGATGCTGTTTGCTCCGCAGAACGACCAGATCGTGCCGCGCGTCTTCGAGCCTCCGCCCCCTCGATCAACCTGGCTGCCCGTTTGGGCGCGGGCCCTCTCGCTGGCCGAGAGTTATTGGAGACGTCTCGTCGATGAGCCTGCACTGAGCGAGGAGTTTCGCACATTGTGCGTGCGAGCCCTCGAGTCACTGCGCTCTTTGCCGACACGCGGTACGCTTGCTACCTGAGCTGACAGCACCAGCACCAACTCGACGACGGCGGGCCACCACGCGCAAATCGCGTGGTGGCCTACCGTGAGCAGACGACGTCATACGAAACGTCACTTCTCCGCGCAAAACCCAACTTCATTTCACCACGAAGAGGTTAATTATACGCAGTGCCACTTCATAACCCTCAGCGTTAGACTGGTCTCAGACCTCCAACGCACAGGCAAAGCGAAATGTACACGGTACACGAGATCAAAGAGGCGATCCGTCAGCTCTCCACGTTAGAGCGAGAGAGCATCGCAACATGGCTGGGCGATGCGGAAATCCGCCGCGGAGTCGCGGAAGCCGTGCCGGCTTATAGCGACAAACCGGCGAGTCCCTTTCTATCAATTAAGGAATACCTCGAATTCGAGAAAAGTACTGACATTCGGCACGAATACGTCGCGGGCCGAATCTACGCGATGCCGGGAGTGGCCGAGCCGCATGTGCATATTGTGGGAAATCTCCAAGCCGCTTTCCATGCCCACCTGCGCGGCCGCCCTTGCAGAGTCTACTTCGAGGCTTTCAAATTGAGTTTGAAGACCGGTGAAGACGATCTCTTCTACTACCCGGATCTAATGGTGAAGTGCGGCCGCGAGGGCATCACCACCTACTACTTGCAGGAACCCAAGCTGGTCATCGAAGTGCTGTCGCCCTCCACGGAGCGGATCGACCGCCGCGAGAAGGCATTCAGCTATCACCAGATTGCGGCACTGGAAGAATATGTACTTGTCGCGCAGGATCGACCCTACATCGAATTTCAGCGTCGCGCCGAAAATTGGCGGCCGACGATCGCCACATCGCTGGATTCCGTCGCGACATTCCGCTCAATCGACCTATCATTACCGCTACGACAGATCTATGAGGATGTCCCCACTACATAGCGGACGCTGGGGCTCACCGATCATCTTCAATGACCTCGTCAGTCAGGTAGCGGCGAATGGCACGCGCAGCCTGCGATTCGGTCCCCACCCACGTAAAACAGTGCCCCGGTGGGAATTCCAGCCCCCGCAGTGTTGAAATGATGCCCTGGGCCGGCTGCCCGCCGTGCGTTGCCATTCGCACGACTTCGACACTTTCCACAGCCGCCTCACTCTGAAGCGGATAGCCTTGCGATCCTCCATCGGATTCCACAACCACGAGCGCTCGCGTGCTGCCAGGAAGCTCTTCGAGCCGCCTGCCAATTGCCGGAAGCGCCGTCTCATCCCCGATCAAAACGTGCGAGTCGATTCCATCGAGCGCGATGACGGAAGAACCCCGCGGTCCGGCAACGGATAGCCTCTGCCCCACGTCCGCCTGCGCAGCCCAGGTTGCCGCAGGGCCGGCATCATGCAAATAAAAGTCGATGCACAGCTCCTTGGCGGCCTCATCGTAACGACGCGGCGTAAAGTCGCGCATGGCCGGCGACGTAGGATCCTCCCCCGGGAAAATGAGCTTCACATGATCATCAAAGCCCAGCGAGATGAACTGCGCGAGCTCCTCCCCTCCAAGAACGACCCGCACCATCTTCGGGGCCAGCCGCACCACTCGTACAACGACCAGGCTGCGACGCTTGATCTCATGGCCGACACGGGTGATGACGGGCAAGCGACTCATGCTATTCACGATCAGGACTCTCCAAGCGACTACAGCCTGATGCCCATGCTCGTGGACACCCTTACGGATGCGACGTTCTGACAGCCCTTTTTATTGTGTACTTTCTGAGCGCAACTGCCGAGTGCGAGGGTGCCTTGACCCGAGTACAGCAGCCAGTCCGAGCACGAAAGGCACGAGGCTCAGGCTGCCGCATCCGATTGCGTTTATGCCCCATCGGGCCACCACCCATCCCCCGACCAGCGCCCCGAGCGCGATGTCCAGATTCGCAGCCGAGATGTTCATCGCCATAGCGAATGCCGGAGCGGAACGCCCC
>DAITMW010000286.1:0-2075 GCA_036834945.1 Steroidobacteraceae bacterium | reverse complement strand
CCGCTTTCCGCAAGGGCAACGCCGGCCGGCACGGCAAAGATCACGCCGATCGCAAAGCCGGTGTTGGCTAGGGCCAGAGAGCGGCCGCGCAGTTCCGGCGGCGACAACCGGCTGACTGTTGCAGCACCTACGCTAATGAATACCGGCAGCGCAGCACCCTGGATGATCCGCACCGCCAGAATGGCGCGGAACCCAGGAAGCAGTAGCGCCACGAGGTCGCCAGCCGCAAACAAGAGGAGGGTGCCAATCAGGATTCGGTGCGGCGCGACTTGCGCCGTGGCGAGCGTCAGAGGGGGTCCCAACAATGACGCCGAGAGCGCAAAGGCACCGACGAGCCGGCCAGCGGTGGTGGTCGAAACACCCAAATCGCGGCTCAGGACCGGCAGTAGACCAACAACAATAAACTCAGTGGCGACGACCACGGCGCTCGCCGTCGTCAGGACGACCAGCGCCAGTGGCAACTCTCGCGTCCTCGCAATGCTCGAACAGTTCACGCGTTCGAGCCGCCGTCGATTCCGAGCCCCGTTCCATTGATCGACCCTGCTTCAGGGCCAGCCACGAATGCCACCAACGCGGCGACGTCCTCGGCCTTGCCGTAACGTGGGATCGCCATGCGGCCGCGCTGGGCGGCCGCCTGCTCGCCTTGCGCCGGATTCATGTCCGTATCCGTTGAGCCTGGATGCACGATGTTGACCGTGATACCGCGGCTCCCCAGATCCCGCGCCAGGCCTTGCGTCCAGGCAATCAGCGCAGACTTGCTCATGGAATAGAGGCTCACGCCCGGGCCAGCCACGCGGCTAGCGAGATTGCTGCCGATCGAAATGATGCGGCCCCCTTCCTTCATATGCTTTGCTGCCGCTTGCGATGCGACTACCACCGCACGCACGTTCACGGCCAGCGTTGCATCAATGTCTTCCAGCGTGATCGATTCAATGGGACCGCCGCCGCGGAAAATGCCGGCATTGTTGACCAGAATATCGAGACCGCCGAACGCTTTGGCCGCCTGGTCCACCGCGGCTTTGACCGCGGCCGGATCAGCGCTGTCGGCCTTGATGGCAAGCCCACGACGGCCGAGCTTCTCAATCTCGGCGACGACGGCCTGCGCCCGCTCCGCAGAGCGCTCATACGTGACTGCAACATGTGCGCCGTCAGCCGCCAGGCGTTTGGCAATGGCCGCGCCAATGCCGCGACTGCCGCCTGTCACGAGCGCCCGCTTTTCCTGCAATGGACTCATGCTGTACTGCTCCGATATATGTAATGATCGACACAAAAATAGGCGACTTGCATTCAGCGGTCAAGTGAATTATTTAGTGACCATTATAGAAATCAGGTGGAACAATGGCGGAGCGAGGTCGGCCGAGAAATTTTGACAAGAGCGCAGCCCTGGAGCGCGCCATGGAGGTGTTCTGGATCAAGGGCTACGAGGGCGCCTCGATGACCGACCTCACCTCGGCAATGGGAATTGCATCCCCGAGCCTTTATGCGGCCTTCGGCAGCAAGGAAGAGTTGTTCCGCCAGGCGGTGCAACACTATGGCGCAACCCAGGGGGTGGAGATCTGGGGTGGCGTGGAGCAGGCGAAGACCGCTTACGAGGCCATCGAGTGCTACCTCATGCAAACGGCGCGAGTGTTCACGCGACGCAACAGGCCCCCTGGCTGCCTGATTGTGCTGTCGGCGCTGCATCCGAACGAACACTCCGATACCGTGCGCCGCGAACTAATCAACATGCGGGCACAAAACGTCGAAGGCTTGAAGCAACGTCTACAGCAGGGAGTGACCACGGGCGAGATTTCGCCGAGAGCCGATCTTGATGCCATTGCCCGATACTTTGTTACAGTTCAGCAAGGCATGTCGATCCAGGCACGCGACGGTGCAAGCCGGCGAGACCTGGAGGGCATCGCCCGTGCCGCGCTTGCATCGTGGACGACTTTGAGGGGCGAGTCGGAAAAAATGCCCGACATATAGCCGAACCGATGTCAACCGCCCCCGATCCTTCCCAGCGCCCGCTCGATGAGCTGCCGAGTGAGCTCCGCAGGCTCGAGTGTGCCGAACCCCGGAATCGCGCCCTGCACGTT
>DAITMW010000285.1:0-9792 GCA_036834945.1 Steroidobacteraceae bacterium | reverse complement strand
CACCTGCCGCTGTTCGATGCGGGTCGGCTGCGAGCCGAGTATCGAGGTGCCGCCGCTGAAATCGACGCGGCAGTCGCGGCTTACAACCAGTCAGTGCTACACGCGGTGCGCGAGACGTCCGACCAGCTCAGCCTGGTCGAGTCGCTGAGCGCCCAGATCGTGCAGCAGCAGCGATCGCTGGATGATGCCGAAGCCGCTTATCGACTGGCCGAGGAACGCTATGAGGCGGGCCTGGCCAGCTATCTGACCGTCCTCAACACGGAAACCGCGGTTCTGAGAGCCCGCCGTGCACACATCGCCTTGCTTGCAGACCAGGCCATCGCTCGCGTCAACCTCCTTCTGGCGGTCGGAGGGAGCTTCGACCCGCAAGCGCCTTTGCCGCTGTAACCGAACTTACCCGGGAGATCATCATGAGCAACACCCAAACTCCAAACAAGCGGCGCCGCGGCCTGATGGCTCTCGGCCTCGTCGCAACCCTGGGCGCCGTCGTCTACGGGACCTATTGGTTTCTCATCGCCCGCTACTATGAAACCACCGACGACGCCTACGTCAACGGCGACCTCGTTCAGATCACCAGCGAAGTGCCAGGCACCGTGATCAAGCTGAGCGCCGACGATACGCAAGGCGTGCAGCGCAACCAGGTGCTTTTGCAACTTGATCCTGCCGATGCGCAAGTGGCCATGGGCAATGCGGAGGCCGGCCTCGCGAGGGCCGTCCGTGAGGTGCGCACTCTGTTCGCCACGGCCGAGCAACTACGTGCCCGGATCACCGATCGCGAAGTCGAACTGAAGCGCGCCCAGGAGGACTACCGCCGCCGTTCCAGTCTGCTGCGGGACGGAGCGGTCTCGTCGGAGGAGTTGTCACACACGCAAGATAACATCGCGCAGATACGGGCGAATCTGACCGAAGCGCGCGAGCAGCTCAATGCCACGACCGTAAAGATCGACGGCACTACGGTAGAGACTCATCCCCTGGTGCTGGCCGCGGAGGCAAAGGTCCGCGATGCCGCTCTCGCGCTGCGCCGGACGCGTATCTGCGCGCCAGTAGCGGGGGTCGTGGCGCGTCGTTCTGTGCAGGTCGGACAGCGTGTGGCACCCGGTACTCCGCTCATGGCCGTGGTGCCCCTGAGTGATGTCTGGGTTGATGCGAACTTCAAGGAAGTGCAACTCGAGGACATGCGCATTGGCCAGCCGGTCGAAGTCCAAGCGGACGTCTACGGCCGTAAGGTCAAATATCACGGCAAGCTCGTGGGCCTGTCAGCCGGCAGCGGCAGTGCATTCGCATTGCTGCCCGCGCAGAACGCTTCCGGCAACTGGATCAAAATCGTACAGCGTGTGCCGGTGCGGATCGCGCTCGACCCACGGGAGCTGCAGGCTCATCCGCTGCGCGTGGGCTTGTCGATGAGCGTGTCAGCGGACGTGCGCGACACGTCCGGTCCGACAATTGCCTCGCAAGTGCGCAGTGAGCCCATCCCTGCGCAAGAGAGCTTGGGTAACGACCCGGAAGTGGAGGCACGAATCGCACGCATACTTGCCGCCAATGAGGGGGCCGGCGCCGGAACCCGAAACGTCGTGGCACACCGCTAGGCCAGGCCGTCATGAGCAACTCCACCATTCAGAACGCTCCCGCGCCGCTCACTGGCGGCGCCCGGACCATTACCCTGCTGGCGCTCGCTCTCGCCACCTTCATGCAGGTGCTCGACACGACAATTGCGAATGTGTCGATTCCCACTATCGCTGGCAATCTCGGCGTCTCGGCGAATCAGGGCACGTGGGTCATCACCTCTTTCGCGGTCGCCAACGGTGTCTCCGTGCCCCTCACGGGCTGGCTGATGCAACGATTCGGTGTCGTCCGTACCTTCGTGCTGTCGATCCTGTTGTTCACGCTGGCCTCGTTTCTATGCGGCATCGCCTGGAGCCTTCCGGCCCTCATCCTGTTCCGCGTAGTGCAGGGTGGCGTTTCCGGCCCGATGATTCCCGGCTCGCAGGCGCTGCTGCTATCGCTGTTTCCCGCGGAGAAGAAGGGCACGGCATTGGCGATCTGGTCAATGACCACACTGGTGGCTCCCATCTGCGGCCCGATCCTGGGTGGGTACATCTCGGACAACTATCCATGGGAGTGGATCTTCCTGATCAATGTGCCCGTCGGCTTGTTCTGCGCCGTGGTCTGCAGGCGCTCCCTGCGCAATCACGAGACACCGACCCGCAAGCTATCCATCGACAAAGTCGGCCTGGCCCTGCTGTTCGTGTGGGTCGGCGCGCTGCAGGTGGTGTTGGACCAGGGCAAGGACCTGGACTGGTTCTCCAACGAGCTCATCGTCGTGCTCACCATTGTGACCGTGCTGAGCCTGGCCGCCTGGATCATCTGGGAGCTGACCGATGCTCATCCCATCGTGGACCTGACTCTGTTCAAGTCGCGCAGCTTCACGCTCGGCACGCTTGCATTGTGCCTGGGTTACGCGGTGTTCTTCGGGAATGTCGTGCTGCTACCGCTGTGGCAACAGACTCAGCTCGGTTACACGGCTACATGGGCGGGACTGGTGGCCGCGCCCAGCGGGGTGACTGCCGTGCTGGTCGCGCCTTTCGTCGGACGCTTCATAGGTAAGTATGACCCCCGTGGGTTCGCCACTGTCTCGTTCGTGATCTTCGCCATTTCCTACTTCATGCGATCCAACTACCCGCCGGATGCGAGCTTTGGAGTCTTCGTCCTGCCGCTGCTCGTACAGGGTGTGGGCCTCGGCATGTTCTTCGTGGCGCTGTTGACGGTTGCGCTCGATGGTCTGCCACCTGAGCGCGTGCCGGCCGCATCGGGCCTCAACAACTTCCTGCGCATTACCGGCGGAAGCTTCGCCACATCGCTCACCACCACCTGGTGGGACCGCCGCGAAGCGCTGCATCAGTCGCGACTGGTGGAGTCGCTCTCCGCCTACGATCCCGGCTACTCGAACATGCTGTCCCAACTTCATGCCCACGGCTTTGGCGCAGACTCTGCCGCTGCGCTGGTGTTGCGCCAGGTGATTTCCCAAGGCTATCTGCTGTCCAGCCTGGATATCTTCTATTTCTCCGGCTGGGTGGTGATGTTGCTGGTGCCACTGTGCTGGCTCGTACGCCGGCCAGCGGGCGGCGCGGCGGCGGTCGCTGCGGAATAGCGTTATGATGGCCACCACAGGGGAGGACTTATGCCAAGGCCACAACCCAACGTTGAATCCCACGCAGTCGCGCATCCGATCGATACGCTCGAAGCCCTGTTCTTCGCCGAAGTGCAGGAGCTGCGCAGCGCCGAGCTCCAGGTCTCGGCCGAATTGCTGAGCATCGCGCAGTCGGAGCAGAAGCAGGACCTGCAGGAGCTGTTGCAGTCCTATGCCACGGAATTGAATGCGCGACGTGAGGATATGGAGCGCCTGTTGAGCGCCGCCGGCATCAATCCGCGCGAGCATTCTGATCAGGCCATGAAGAGCCTGCTGGCCGAGCTCGGTAAAATGTCCGATCTCCCCGTGCCCGCCGTCCGCGATGCCGCCCTGATCGACTCAGTACAGCGCATCGTACACCTGAAAATCGCGGCATACGGCAGTGTGGCGACGTTCGCGAAAATGTTGGGCCGGATCGATGACGCCGCGCGTTTCGGCGCATACGTTGACCGGGAGAAGTCGGTTGACGCCGAACTGACGGCAATCGCCACCGGTTCCGCGAACCGCGCGGCCCTCTCCAGCCACGCTCACTAGCTCACCACGGTGGCGGCGGCCGGGAGCGCTGGCGCAGTTCCAGTCCAAGATCGGGCATCCCTCGACGCCCGGGGGCTGCCGCAGGCTGCGATCCCCGGGAGCCTGCCGCGGTTGACCCGGCGCCCGCCGCAAAACACGAATCAACTTCAAACACCACCGCGGCATGGGGTGGCGCTGCCGGGCTGACGGCAGAGTTGGCAGGAACGCAACTTGCGTGATCCGCGTAAACGAGAGCGTGACTCGCGGCCTGCAAACCGCTAGAACGCCAGAAGGGGAAAACAGGGGCCGACAACAAGTGACGCCGAACGGCTCGCCGAATGTGCTGCTGATCGGACCTTACGATCCGCAATGTGGCGAATACACCTTCCTGGCGCCTCCGCTGGGCGTATGGAGACTGGCGGGGACTCTCGGGGCTGCGGGATTCGTCGCGAAAGTCTTCGATCCCAACTGCTGTCAGGGAGCTCCGCAGCAGGCGCTCGAGCGCGAGTTGCTCGACGGCGACTGGGATGTCGTCGGGATTTCCACTACCGGTATGACGCTGCGTTTCGACCTGGAGATGGCACACATCGTGCGCCGCCTCGCGAGTCGGGCGCTGCTCGTGGCCGGCGGCATGGAGGCGACCTTTCGTCCCGACCTGCTGTTTGAGTTGGGCCCGTTCGACCTCATCGTGCTGGGCGAGGGCGAACGCCCCATGATGGAGTTGCTGACCCGATTGCGCGCGGGAGCGCCGTTGGGTGGCATTGCCGGAACGGCCGAGCGCGCCGCCGGTGGCCGGGTAGTGTCGCGCCCACAGCGTGCACTGAGTCGCGATGAGTTGCGCGACGCGATTTTCAACATCCCCTACGAGAAGATGCCATACGCGGCCTATTGGGAGCGGTTGGAAGCGGCCTATCGTGTCGGGGCGCTCCCTAGCAAGGCCGCACGGGAGGCCCATCTCGCGGAAATCCGATCCGTGCGCCTCATCACGTTGAACTATTGTCCGATGGGCTGCACATTCTGCTCGGCCACGAACTTCCTGCACGAAGCGCAAGGCAGCGTTGCGTCCATCGCCCGCCTGGATGCGGACGAATGTCTCCTCATGATAGAGCGCATCGTCGCGGCCCATCCCCGGGTGCGCACCATCATTTTCCAGGACGACATCTTCTGTTACACGCGTGATCACCGGGTCCTGCCATTGTGCGAGGGCATCGTCGCCGCCAAGCGCACCGGCCGGATCCCCGCCCATCTGCAGTTCATCAGCACGAACCGCATCGATGCGATGTCGACCGAACGCTTGAGCGCGCTGCGACGCGCCGGCTTCCGCGTGCTGGGGTTTGGTATCGAGAATTTTTCACATAACGTGTTGGCGGAGTTCAATAAGGCGCAGATTCACCGCCATATCGAACCTATGTTATCGGCCGCGCTCGAGCTGGGCGTGACTCCCTTTCTGGACATCATCCTCAGCTCTCCCGGCGCGACCCTGTTGGATGTGGCCGAGACGCTGCGCGAGGGATTCCGTTGGTTGCAACGAGGCTGCGAGATCGGGATGTATCCCTATGTCATTCCGTTCTCCGGCGCCGCGTTCGCCAGGGATCCGAGTCTCGCACGACACGTGCGATATGCGTTGCGCGAGGTGGCCGGAACCGGCATTTCGTGGCAACAGCCGGTGAAGATTCTACCGGTGGACCCGACGGTGGCCGACGTCATTCTCAGGTTGGAACGCAGCTTCGAGACCGCGTTGCAATCCCTGGAGCACAACGTGGCCCATCTGCCTTCCCGGGTGCGCTCTCTGCTGTGGATCCTGTGCTCACTGCCTATCATGGCCGAGCACGGCCAGCAGATCGCTGCCGCGCCTGAAGTGCTTGCCGAGCTGAATGCGCGACTGCCGGCGCACCCACAGCCTGCCACGCAGCTCGCCGCGGCGGCCGGTCTATGACTGCGTCTCGCGTGGCCTGGGCTGTCCTGCCACCTCTGGCGGTGTGCGGGTTGCTGGCGGGCTGGATCGGACTGACGATCATGAACGCACAGGAGCAGGGATTCTCGGTTTTCGCCTTCGCGATTGCCAACCTCATCGTTTATACCGACGCGCTCGACTACGCACTCCGCCTCTACATGCGTCGCCGCCACACGGCGGCGGTGAGCGGCGCCGTGGAGGGCGGGCGCGTCCCCAACGTCTCGATCAATCTCGGGGCGCTGGTTCCGGCGGGTGCCAGCCGTGCACCGGTCTCGCGCTTCGCCATCATTGCGTCGGTCTACAACCTCGAGGGCCAGCTGGAGGAGTTCGTGGAAGCCTTCGGCCCATTCCGCGACCGCGTCTGGCTCATCAGCGACGGCTCGACCGATAATACTGTCCTGCGCTTACGCCAGGCCGGCTGGCGCTGTTTCGATGATGGTGTGAACAGGCGCAAGCCCGGTGCGATACGCCGCCTGCTCCAGCGGCTGCCTGCGCACATCGAGACCGTGTTCGTAGTCGACCCCGACATCCGTATCCGCGGTCTGGAGGAGGGAAGCTCGATCGACCTGGAGCGCTTCGTCAGCGACTTCCAACGCTCCGGAGCCGCCGCGGCGTGCCCACGCATCATGATCGAGCCCGATGGCTTCCTGGCTCGTTTCCAGTCGTTCGAGTACGCACTGTCGTTCCGCGTGGGGCGCGAGAGCCTTGCCAACTTCAGCATCACCTCCGGCATCTCCATTTATCAGCGCAGCGCGCTCGAGAGTGCTTTGGAAGAGCACTCGCTCTCTGTTTACGCGGAGGACTTCGAGAACGCCGTCATCCTCCTGAGCCGGGGCGAGCGCATCTACTATGACGGGCGGCTGGTCGTGAGCACGGAGGGCCCCGGGACCTTGAAAGGTTGGTTCTCCCAGCGGGTCGGCTGGTATCACGGGCTGCTGAAGGTGTACGTCGAGCGTTTTACAGAGATCTGCAGGATCAGCCGCCGCTCGCCGTTCGCCACCTATCACTATCTTTTCTACCTGGGTGTCATGTCATTGGCGATGCACCTGGTGAAGATGGTCGGCGCGACGCTGCTGTTGTTGAGTTTTCTCGCCGGGCTGGACGAGATGCTGTGGGACCGTTTCGTGCCCCAGGGAAGCGTCATCAATCCTACATATTTTACAACAGCGGTGAGCAGCTACCTGGCGCTCGGCGTCGTGGCGTTGTTCACGAGCGTGCCGCGATCGGAGCGCGCCTATGCCGCGCCCATCGTCCCCTTGTATCTGTGTTATGCCCTCACACACATCGTACCCATGACCATTGGCTTCGGAAACTTCTTTACCCAGAGGCTGTTCGGGCGGCGCATCTACCGTGATCATTACGAGTCCCCGTTGGATATCCATCCGGAGATGCAACCCAACGGCGACCATTTCGGAGCAAGCCGATGAGCGTGCGCGGGATTCCAGCACCCTCGATGTACGTACCGGACCTGTACTGGGAGGACCGGGCGCGTCGTTTTGCGGGGGAAGGAGCGGGATTGGCAGCGGTCTGTGCGTACGGTATGCCCGGGTTCTACAACCGGGTGATCGACCTGGAACAACGTCTGGCACTGGCGCCGTGGTTGAAAGTGAGTCCCGGTGCTCGGATTCTGGACGTAGGGTGCGGTGTTGGGCGCTGGAGCCGCTTGCTTGCGACACGCGGAGCCAAGGTAACCGGGGTCGACATCAGCCCTACGATGATCGAGGAAGCACGCCGCCGCGCACTCGATGACGGTGTTGCCGACCGTTGCCACTTCGCTGTCAGTGACATATCCGCTCTCGCAGTCGAGGGCGAATTCGATCTCGTGCTGGGAGTGACGGTCCTGCAACATATCCTCGACCCCGGTGCGCTACGCGCCGCGCTCGAAGGAATAGCCGCTCGCGTGGCCCCGACCGGACGCATCGTCCTTCTGGAGGCGGCGCCCATTCTCTCGGTGAGGCGCTGCGATACGACGGTTTTCAGAGCCCGGACGCGTGATACTTACCTCGAGCTCTTCCGTGACTGCGGCCTGGAGGTGATGGCCTCGAGCGGAGTCGATCCGGCACCGTTCCGTGCGCGGCTGTTGCCCCACCTGCGATCACTTCCCAAGGCGCTTTCCACGGGGCTGATAGCGCTTGCGACCGTCCTGTCCTTGCCCGTGAACGGTCTTCTCGGACGCCGTCTGACCGCAGCTTCGTGGCACGCGGTGTTTGTGTTGCGGCCGGGCTGGGGGAGGGCGTAGGCGTGTCTCCCAAACAGCGCATATCCGTAGCGATCGGCGTTTTCGTGGCTCTCGGTATCATCGTGGCTGCCGGACGGTGGTATGAAACTCATCATGCCAGGCCCCAGCCCATCGTTTCGAAACGGACGCTGGTTCACGTCACCAACGCGGCCGACAGGGGCCCCGGAACTTTGCGCGAGGCACTCTTCATCGTCGCTGCCAACAACGGACCGGCGGATATCGTGATCGAGGTTCCCCGCATCACCGTGGAAGTCGCGCTGCCGGCGCTCGTCAACGGTCATGGTGTCACCATCCGCGCACCGGCCACCGGCACCGAGATCGATGCCCGGGCATTGAGCGCCGGTCCGGTTCTGGATGTCTCCGGGCCGGATACCACCATCGAGGGCCTCACGATCGCAGCGTGCCCGGCTGCCGGGGTGCTGGTGAGGGCGAGTCGTTTTCACCTTTCCTCGGCCACGATCTCCTCGTGCGACGTGGGCGTCGAAGTTGCCGAGAACGCCAGCCAGACATTGCTCGATCGCAATCATTTCACCAAGGACCGTGTCGGAGTTCGTTTCGCGGCGTCCGGCCACGGCAGTGCCGTGACGAACAACGAGTTCGCGGACAACAAGGACGCAGGGATGTGGGCGGTGCGCAGCGCACCGGATTCCCGGGATGAGGCAATCAGCATCCATGACAACAAATTCACGCAGAACGGTACGGGCGTCGTCGCCGGGAATGTCCCCGTATTGATCGAGCACAACGACTTCGTCAATGCGAAGGAGGCGGTCGTACACCTCGTCGGCAGCGGTGGGGTCGTGCGCGGCAACCATATCAATGGAGGTGCGGCGATGGGAATCGTCGCCGAAGGCTCCCATGGCGCGACGATCGAGAGCAACGAGCTGGAGGGCCTCGCCGCTTACGGCGTCATGGTGCGCAACTCGTCGAAGGTTCTCGTCCGATCCAACAAACTGCACAACTGCGGTTATGGTTTCGCCTTCGTGCTGGGCGATGCCAAAGGCGCGAGCACGGCGGTCGACAACACGATCATCGAGCCCAAATTCAACGGCATCGACGTCATCGGCGACTCGCCGATCCTGCGTCGGAACCAGGTCTTGCGCCCCCATGCCTTCGCGCTGCACGTCGAGGACTTCCAGCCGCCGGCGGGCGGCGAGAAGGTGCAGTCCAAGCCCTTCCTCGACAACAACACGTTCGAGAAGCCAGCCGTCGCCGGCCGCGCGACCACCGCATCCCCATGAGAGCGGAAACCGAAAGAACACAGCTGCTACAGCAGCCGTTGTGGCACCACCCACGCGTCAACCTGTTGGATGACACGTGGCTGTTGACCATTGTGGCCATCCTCGTAGCCACGGCGGTACCCTGGCTGGCCAATGGCTTCGAAGTGGACTTCGCAACGGCAGCCTGGGGCCTGCTGGCGCTGGGGGGCATCCACGTCGCATTTACCATTCTCGCCTCTCCGACGCGCACACCCGGCAAGTGGCAGGATCGTGCTCTGACATTGCTGAGCCTGGCGGGTGTGGTGGCGATCGGTTTCATCTGGGGGCACGCGGGCGCTTTGCGCAACCCCATATTCCCCATGGTGTTCGCCCTGCCGGTGGTGAGCTCGATCTTTCTCTCCCGCTGGCATCCCTATCTCCTGGCAGCCGCGGGGGTGCTGACCACCGCGATGGTGGCCTTGAGTCAATCGCCGGAGCTGCGTTGGTATGCCGCCGGCCTGGTGGGGAGCGACGCCTGGATCACCTGGGTCTTCGGAACGAGGGACATGGCTCCGCAGAATTCCTTCATGGGTTTCTACGCGCCATCGACCTATGTCGTATTCCTGGAAGTCTTCGCCGTATTGCTGTTTGCATGTGCTTTCGCCGCGGAATATCTCGGCAGCCTGTTCGATCGGCTCAATAT
>DAITMW010000284.1:6788-9849 GCA_036834945.1 Steroidobacteraceae bacterium | reverse complement strand
GGATCGCTGCCGGGCTGTTGGCGGTGAGCGTGCTTTGCATGGTGACCGGGCGATATATCGGGTAACTACGCTGTCGCCGCGCGCGTTTCAGTAGAGCGAAAGTTGATGCCCTAAAGGACACCGGAGCAGTCTCGCTGCTCCGGCAGTGATTGCCAGGGCAGCAGTGAATCGAAGCTCGGCAATGAGGCTGATTCAGCTTTATTCTAGTCGCCTGGGACGTTGACCAGACCGTCAAAAGGAATAGTGATCATGTCTCTTCGATTGCCTCTCGCACTTGCGTGTGTGGCTTACACGCTCACACAACCCGCCCACGCCGATATCCTGCGCTGTGGACCTGATTTGATCGAGCAAGGCGACGCCGCGGCACGGGTGCTCGAAAAGTGTGGCGAGCCCACCTCCAAGACCACCTTCGATGTGCCGGTGTGGTCGCAAGGACCCAATGGAACCGTGTATCAGTCCGGTACCGCACAGGGAGAGCTGTGGCGGTACAACTTCGGGCCCAACAGGTTTCCGGCGGTGCTGAGGATTACGGAGGGGGTTGTTCAATCCATCACGTTCGAGAAGTCCTACGGATGACGGGCAGCTTTAGGGCTGTGCGTCAGCGTTGTGCTGACGGCGATGTCAGGGTCAGTAGTGACGATCCGGAGGCTATAGCATCTCGCAGGGAGTGAGTAAGGCAATTCCATGATTGGCGGCCATCGCCTGTTGTCCGAAGCTGTCGGAAGGCACATCGGACAGGGGCTCATAGATGGAGGCCAACGTGGACACGACAGACTCACACCTACTGGTCGCGGACGAGGATCCCGTCGTGTGCGGCCAAGTATGCGATTACCTCGGCCGGCACGACTTCCGTGTCACAACGGTGAATACACGCAAGCGGATGCTCGAGATCATCGCTCGTGAACCGATCGATTTACTGCTTCTGGAGCCCCGGCTTACTGACGGTGACGGGCTAGGTCTGACTCGCAGCATCCGCGAGAGCTCGAAACTTCCGATCGTGATGCTCTCCGGGCTCGTCGAGGAGGCTGACCTCGTGATGGGGCTGGAGCTGGGCGCGGACGACTACGTCACCAAGCCCTTCTCACTTCGCGAGTTGCTGGCGCGTATCCGGGCGGTTCTCAGGCGGACACAGGTGGAGGCGGCTCCTGGCGGTCGCGACGACGGGCTGCGCGGCTATCGATTCGCCGGCTGGGAGCTGAATGTCAGACTGCATCGCCTGCATTCTCCGAACGGCGAGTGCGTTCGCATCTCGCGCAGTCAGTACAGTCTGTTGTGCGCCTTTTTGTCGCACCCGAATCGGATTCTGACCCGCGATCAGTTGCTCGAGCTCTCACGCTTGCACAGCACCGAGGTCTACGATCGCGCGGTTGATGTACAAATCATGCGACTCCGACGCAAGCTCGAATCAGTTCCCTCGCAGCCGCGGTTCATCCGTACCGAGCGTTCCATGGGGTACTTCTTCGACGCTCCTGTCAAAGCCATCCGATAGGCCGGCGTTCCCGATGTGATTTATTTTGTCAGGGGAGGGGGCAGGACGGCGGTTTCTGCCCTCTAACCCCGCAGGGAGCCTCAATTGCGGGCGAATCGGCATCCTTGCACATGTCCAACAGGTCCTTACTCATGGAGTGGCGGCAGCGCTGGAACACGAGGCTTTCGCAGTTTCTGCGGCGGCGCGTACGCGCCGCGGTCGATGTACAAGACCTGACTCAAGAGACTTATCTGCGCCTGTTGCGTGGTCGCGATCTGAGCGAGGTGCGCAACCCCGAGGCCTATTTGCTACGGGTGGCAAAGCACGTTGTGCTGGAGTGGTGCGACGATCTTCCGCGCACCAATTCCGTGGTCGAGTTCGATGATGAGATGCTCGTCGACGAGCATCTCCCGGAGCTCGAGCTCGATGCGCGCCTTTCGGAGAGACGCCTCGAAGAGACACTAGCCACGGTCTCTCCCATGATGCGCGCCGTACTGGTGCTCAGATTGCGCGATCAGCTGTCTCACGAAGCCATCGCCGCCGAATTGAAAATCACTCCCAGACAGGTCCGTCGCTATCTCGCGCGCGGGTATGAGCGCATGCGTGTGGCGGTGGAGGGTTGACATGATGCGCGAGAGTGATGAGTTGACCTTGATTTCCGAGCAGGCCGCACATTGGTGGGTCGTGTTTCATGGGGGTGGGGCATCGTCGGCTGAAAGACGGGAGTTCGCGCAATGGATCGTGCTCGCGCCCGAGCGAGTCGAAGCCTATCTGCGTGTCGCACGTGTTCATGCAGCGCTGACACGTAACGACCTGCGCTGGCCGAAGACGCCGACCGCGGCACTCGTCCGGGACGCGCTCGCTTCTCCGCAGGAGCCTATTCCGCTGCGGGTCCAAAGGGCGCGCCCAGAGGGGGTAGGCAATCGGCGCTTGCCAGTGTTGGTCGGATTGGGTTTTCTGGCTTCTGTGTTGCTCGCGGTCGGTGCAGCATGGCATTTCCTATCAGGTCCCGAGCAATTCCGCACGAAGTTTGGCGAGCGACTCTCGGTTGTGCTCGCGGATGGATCTCGCGTCACGCTCAATACTGACTCGAAAATCGAAGTGCGAATGCAGGCTGACCTGCGGATCGTTCGCCTCATTCAGGGTGAGGCTCTGTTTGATGTAGTGCATAACGCGAGACGTCCGTTCGAAGTGCGCGTGGGCAGGACGACTTTGCGCGATCTGGGAACACAGTTCGACGTTGACCTGCGACGGGCACGCACAATAGTGACGGTCGTCGAGGGTCGGGTCGGGATCATCGCCGCCGGGGCGAGCGGCGGAAAGGACAAGGATTTGCCGGTGCTTTCCGCTACGGATCGCGCAACCATCGACAACGAGGGATCGATCAAGCTGCAGCATGAGGTCAATACGGCAGAGGCGACTGGATGGATGCGCGGCAGTCTCATTTTCCACAGGCGCCCGATGGGCGAGGTCGCTGACGAGTTCAACCGCTACAACCACGAACAGATCGATATTCGCAGCCCTGCATTGCGAGCCCTGGAGATCACCGGGACGTTCCGGACGGACGATCTGGCTTCGTTTCTGGCCTACGTC
>DAITMW010000284.1:0-6688 GCA_036834945.1 Steroidobacteraceae bacterium | reverse complement strand
CAGGAGCTGGCTGACCAGTGTCCTCCGGTGCTGTTCGTGAGCCGCCACGCTGACATTGCTTTGTCAGTCCGCGCAATGAAGGCTGGGGCTCTCGACTTTCTGACCATTCCTTTCAGCCAGGAACTCTTGCTGAGCGCGGTACACTCGGCTATCGAAGTCGATATCAGCACCCGCGCTCACCGCGTGCGTGTGAAAGAGCTTCGCGAGCGGCACGAGCGGCTCACACCGCGTGAGCGGCAGGTCATGCGCCTCGCCGTCAGTGGTCTACTGAACAAGCAGGCCGCTTCCGAGCTTGGAATCAGCGAGGTGACGGTGGAGATCCATCGCGGCCGTGTGATGCAAAAAATGGAAGCCGTATCGTTCGCGGATTTGGTCCGCATGGCTGCGATTCTCCGCATTCCACTCGACGCCGGGCCGGCCGAAGTCCGGCCCAGCCGGCATCCAATGACCGAGCTGGATACGTTGCGCTCACCCTCGTTACATCTGTAACGGCGTTCGATGTCGACTGTCACGAAGGAGGGCGGAGCTGACGCTATTGTGCTATGTCAGGTTGAGAAGATCATCACCGCGGGTTGCTCAAACCCGGGGAAATCTGGAGAAACTGATGATCAAGATCGATACGACAAAAAGAGCACTCAATTGGGACGTCCTCACCATCAAGCGCCGGGGGGTCATCGGGGATGTAGCGTATGCAAAATCCGAGGCCATGTGGGTGGCGAGCTCCTCGACACTCCTCTGGGGCGAGCGCGATGCCATCCTCATCGACACTTTTCCCTCCTGGGAGCAATCCAAACTCCAGGTTGAATGGGTCGCTGCCAGTGGTAAGAACCTGACCGCGGTCTACATGACCCGCGCGCATGGCGATCATTTCCTCGGTCTCGCTCCCCTGTTGGAGTGTTTCCCGCGCGCCAGGGTTGTGGCGATTCCCCAGGTGGTGGATGCCATATTCACCCGGATTGCGGAGCGTCTGATCGTGGCCGAACCCCTCCAGGAGGCTCAATTCGAGCTCGAAGGGCACACACTCGTCGCCGTTGAAACAGGGCGGACCGACACGCCTTGCTCCACGAGCTTGCACGTGCCGCACCTCGGATTGCTGGTGGCAGGGGGTGTGGTCTACAACGGCGTTCATCCGTATCTTGACGAAACAGACACGCAGAGCCGCCGCGAATGGATCGCGGTGCTCGACAAGCTCGAAGCCTTGCGAGCCAACGTCGTCGTCGCCGGTCACAAGGTGCCGGACAATCCCGACGATCCTCGGGACATCGCGCGCACCCGCCAATATCTGCGAGATTTCAATCTGGTGGAGAAGGCGACGACGACGGCCCAGGAGCTCTACGAGGCGATGCTGGATCTCTATCCCGATCGGGCCAACCCGGGCTCGCTCTGGAGTGCGGCGAAGGCCACGAAGACTCGGCGCCACGGGCCGATCCACTGAGCGCCTTTATTGTACGAATGTCCGTCCTGCTTGAGCAGATTCGTGATAGCGGCTCAGTGGCTTACGGTGCGAGCATGAGGGGGAATGGGCTGGTATGGCATTCTCGAGGACAAGATCGTCCGCAACCTTTTTTGTGTTTTCCTCGCGATGCTCGCGCCCGCGGCAGCATCAGCGGGTGCTTTGTTCGACCGCTCGTCCGCGGGCCTGCTCAGTATCCCCGATCAACCCCTCGAGGATGCGCTGCAGGAATTGGCGCGTCAGACCGGTATTCAGATCGTCTTTGTCTCGGCGATCACCAATGGGCTGCGGGCAAAGCCGCTCGCGGGGGAGTACACGCCCGCGGCTGCGTTGGACAGGTTGCTTGCGGGATCGGGGCTGACCTATCGGGTGCTGAACCCGATGACGATCGAGATCCGGCGCGAGGAGCGGCGGAACGTCACGGCGGACTCGGGAAACACAACCAACGAGCACCCTGACAGGCCCTCCAGGACGTCCAGCCAGATTGACGAGGTAGTTGTTCGCGGTACGGCGGAGCAACTGGTCGCGACGCGAACCGAGACGCCACTGCGCGAGATTCCGCAAACCTTGTCGATCATCTCTCACGAGCAGATCGAGCAGCAGGGCGACATGAGTCTCGCGGACTCTCTGAGTTTCGCTCCGGGAGTCAGCGTCGTGCGCAACGACTCCCTGGACCAGGACCTGTATGTGCGGGGTTTTCAGGTGACCTCACTGCACATCGACGGAGGTGCCGCCTTGCAGCCCATGAGCGGGCGCGCCGTTCGGTTTCCCGGCACGCCGGACTTGAGCGAGTTCGATCACATTGAGGTACTGCGCGGTGCGGATGGTCTGTTTGGTGGCAATGGTAATCCCGGTGCGACCGTCAGCCTGGTGCGCAAGCGTCCGTTGCCGATGCCCGCCTTCGCACTCAATGTTTCGGGGGGCTCCTGGAACGACTACCGGATGGAGCTCGATGCGACAGGACCTCTCGCGCTCGAGGGGACCTTGCGAGGTCGGGTCGGTGGGGTCTATGTCGACCGGGGCTACTTCTATAAGACCGCGTATCTGAAACGACGCAAGATATTCGGCATGCTCGAGTACCAACTCACGCCGGCCACTACGCTGCTGTTGGGCGGCAGTTACCAGTCGGACAATGCCCTGCCGTTCAGCAATGGCCTGCCGTTCAATCTCGACGGAAGCGATTCGCATCTGCCCCGTGATACGTCCTTGACGACTGATTGGTCGTACTATCGGACGCGAACACGCCAGGCCTACGTGCAGTTGCGCCAGCGGTTCGGGGACGGGTGGACGGCTAAATTCAACATCGTGGGCGACAAGGGGACGGCCGATTTTCTGAACACGGAGTTCGACAATCCGGTCAACCCGGCCACTGGAGTGCTGGTTGGTGCACCCACTGCCTTCGGCACCTATGGGCCGGACACGCTGACCCAGTTCTCGTCCGACTTTACGCTGACGGGCGCTTTTGATCTGTTCGGCCGCCGCACGGAGATGGCCTTCGGGGGGGACTTCACGCGTGTCAACGCCGTGGCTTCTTTGTCCTACTACACCGGCTTCCAGCGTGGGGTCGAGAACATCCACAGATTCGATCCTTCGCGCTATCCGGATCCACGACTCACACAGACCGCTCTTACGAACACGACCTTCTCCACATCCATACAGAAGGGCCTGTTCGCCTCATGGAAGGTGCACCTGAGCGAGGCCTGGTCCGTCATCGCCGGGGCACGCCTCTCGAATGACTATCTCAACAGTCATACTTTCCTGGCCCAGCTCCCGCAGTACGGAAGCAACCTGTCATCCGGCGATCCGCACATCGTTACGCCCTACGGGGCCGTGATCTATGACCTGAAAGGACCTTATTCGCTCTACATGAGCTATGCGGACATCTTCCAGAGCAACCGGCTGAATCTGCGGCCCGACGGCGCGCCCTTGGGTGCCCAGCATGGTGCGGATGCGGAGGTGGGGATCAAGGCCGCTTGGCGCGACGGTGCTCTCAATGGAACGCTCGTGGCCTACAAAATCGACCAACGCGGCTCCCCGGTGAGCCTTTTTCTGCCCGGCTCTCATCCTAACGGGTGTTGTTACGTGGGAGGTGACAACAAGAGCAAGGGTTTGGACGTGGAGTTGGAGGGCTCACCCGCGCCGGGTTGGCTGCTGGGGGCAGGGTACACCTACAACACCAATCGCGCGGCCGAGCTGGCCGCTCGTCAACCCGGGGATGTGGCGCTGGCCAGCTTTGTGCCCAAGCATCTGCTCAAGGTCTGGACCAGCAACCGGCTGCCCGGTGCGCTGAGTCGCTGGACGGTCGGGGGAAACTTGCATGCACAGAGTTCCGTCTGGGCGAACGGCCATCTCTGTGGGACGGGAGCGCCCGAGCGTTGCTACTACGACGGCGCACCCTACCGGATTACGCAAGGCGCCTACGTCGTGCTCGATTTCCGCCTCGGCTACCAGGTCGACGCACACTGGCGTGTGGCACTGAGAGTGAACAACGTCTTCGATAAGACCTATTATGAATCGCTCGGCGCGCCCACCGGAAACAACTGGTATGGAGAGCCGCGGAATTTTTTATTACAGATCAATGCCAATTTCTGATGTCGCGGATGTCATTTGAAATGTAAGAGGTCGCGAACGTAATAGTGGGAGTGATTTGCGGTTGTCATCATGCTGTTCCGAAGCTGTTCGGAAGGTGAAGGAAATGCCGGCAACTGATGTTTATCCGCAAGACCGATCCGTAGCGAGCCCCGACTCCGGCGCTGGCTGGCTCGCCGGCATTCAGGCGCGCAATCAGGATGCGCTCGAAAAAATCTATCGGCGCTACAATGGGGAGGTTATCCGGTTCCTGTCGCTCGTCGACCCGGATCAGTCACCCGCGGAAGCCTGTCTCGAAGTGTTTGAGAGACTTTGGCACGGTGCGGCCGCGGCACCGCCGAACGACACACTCGTAGACTGTATATTCCACCTCGCCTACCAGGTCGTCCTCGAGCGCGCCCGATCGGCCGATCCAACAGGTCGCGCGGAGCCGATACCCAGCCCGCGCTTCGATGTTCGAAGCCTGGTGGAGGGCCTCAATCGGGAGCAGCGGGTCATCGTTGCGCTGGTTTACGCCATCGGCTTGCCGCTCGATAGCATCTCGAGGATCACCACGATGACGGACAAGGAGATCGTGGGACATCTGGGCAAAGCGCGGGATCGGTTACGGCCGGAACTCATGTTGGCGCGCTCCCAATGAGCTTTGGGTGCGCAAATCAGGCAGGCAAAATGTAAGTATATCGCCGCAAAGGTCGCAATGGCACGGCTGCCAAGTAGCGGTTGACTCGCGCGCGCGACGGGCCAAAATATGCGTGCGCGCGACTCTTGCGTGACGTCGTAGCTGTCTGAGGTGGCCCATGCCCGAAAAGACCGCTCGGTGGACGACAATGTCGGATGGAATCCCGAACGAAGGTTCGGGGGGTACCGACTACGCAAGAAATCAGTCCGGCGCGCATTCAATCCCTTCCATTACACACGGAGTCAGCACCGCGGCCATGCGGATCGGCCCCGGTCGCCGCATCAGGCTCCGTCATTTCAGGGAGTCACTCCTATGAAGGCTTATCCGGTCACGGCGGGGGCGTTGATCTTGATGGGTTGTGCAAGTCTTACCGGATGTTCGAGTGCGAATGAGCAGCTTCCGCCAGCGGTGACGACAGCCGTCGCTCGCGACTTCAACGAAGGCGACGCAATGCGGGCGGCATCCAATTACACGGATGATGCGCAGATCCTGGCGCCGCACCACCCGGCTATCCAGGGTAAGGCTGCGATCACGGCCTTCTTCAGGGCCAACATCGATAAGTACCTGGGTTTTGGCAATGGCTCGACATGGAGCGTGGTGCGCGGGGATATGGCGATAGAGCAGGGCAGCTATAGCGTCAGGAATGTGCGAGTCGGCGCGGACGTCGAGGCCGGTAAATACATTCGCATCTGGAAGAGGACCCATGACGGCTGGAAGCTGTACCGTGACATGTACAGCTCCGATAGCGAGAGCCCGGCGGTTGTGTCGGTGTCTCCCTTCGAAGCAACACCCGGCCAGGAGCTCATGGCGAAGTAAGTCAACGGAGCAAACCATGACAAACGGCAAACGCGTGCTCATTGACTGGCTGCGTGATGCGCACGCAATGGAGCGGACGAGCGTCGACAATCTGGATCGGCTCGCGGACCGATTCTCTCGTCATCCCGAACTCGCGGGGCGCTTTCGGGAGCACTGGCGGGAGTCGCTGGATCAGGTTGCCGCACTGGAGGAGTGTCTCAGGAAGCTTGGGTCCGATACGTCGACGTTCAGGGATCTTGCGAGTCGTTTTGTCGGGATTGCCCAGGCCTACAGGGGCATGGTTTCGCGCGATGAGCCGGTGAAGGATTGTTTGGCTGCGTATGCGGCTATCCACCTGGAGATTGCGACTTACCTTTCATTGCGTGCCGCCGCATTGGAGCTTGCTGAGAGCGGGATTGCTCGGATGTGCGAAGTGCATTTGGAGCGCGAGCGCGCTATGGCGATGTGGCTCGAGGAGGCGGTTGTGCAGGTTACGCTCGAGTTTTTACGGCCGTAGTGTTGGGCTGGATGCGCCAGACCCAGCTGGGGTTGGGGCATTGGGGGAGCTTGGCTTGCTCCGCCTTTCAGGTTGTCCCCTCGGGTTCAAACACGCGCTGGAGTTCGGGGGCTTCCAGCGCCCGGTCGAACCAGGTTTCGATGGTGGTCACGTCGGAGGCGGATACGCGCTGCCGGAGGTCCGAGGGCATCGGGCCGAAGCGTTTCTCGAGCAGACGGACGAGGGCTCTGGCTGTGCCTTCCGCACGGCCTTCCGCACGACCTTTCTCTTCAAACTGATCGCTGAAACGTTCCATGATAGCCTCGCGTCGGTTGGATTCCAGTGAATGCAGGGCCATCTGAATGGCATTCCGGCTTTCGCTGGCAGGTATGGCATTGATATATTGAAGTATGACGACTATATCCATCGTGGGCAACTCTGCTATCAGGAGCGCTCGAAGTTGCCTCGGGAGGTCTGCACGCCGGGCGTATTTCATCGCCTTCAGGTAGGCGTCCAGCCGGATATCGGCTGATAGGCTGCCGTCGTCAGAGGCAGCCAAGTCGACCAGTGCGTGACGGAAGGACGTCAGGTAAGGGCGCACCGGGGTGGGTACATCGCCGAAGAGGTCGATGAACTCCGTGGCGTACTCCCAGCCCGGAGGGCCTTGGTGTGCGAC
>DAITMW010000283.1:5419-9905 GCA_036834945.1 Steroidobacteraceae bacterium | reverse complement strand
AAGTGCATATCCTTATAACCCCTTTGTCACTGACGCAAACCCCCTCCCCCCGTTAGCATTGGTCGTTTTGCGGCCGCCCGTCCCCGCAGCCGCGCCACGAGAACCGATGTCCATCACCCTAGACCAGGTGACCAAACGCTACCAAGGCGTCCCAGTCGTAAACGACGTCTCCATAGACATAGGAGACGGCGAATTCTTCGTACTCCTAGGCCCCAGCGGTAGCGGCAAAAGCACGCTTTTGCGCGCAATAGCAGGCCTCTCAGGCGTAGACCACGGCCGCATCTCACTGCACGGCCGCGACGTCACCCACGTAGCCGCCCGAGGCCGAGGCGTAGGCCTGGTCTTCCAGAATTACGCGCTCTTCCGCCACATGACCGTGGCGGAGAACATCGAATTCGCACTCCGGGTTCGCCGGGTGAAAGCCGCCGAGCGTCGCAAACGCCGCCAGGAACTGCTGCGCTTGGTCGCACTCGAGGGTATGGATCAACGCCTCCCCGCCCAACTCTCAGGCGGCCAGCAGCAGCGCGTGGCTGTAGCCCGCGCGCTAGCCCACAAGCCCGAAGTGCTGCTGCTGGACGAACCCTTCGGCGCCCTGGACGCCAAGATCCGCGAAGAGCTCCGTCGCACCATCCGAGAAGTACAACGTGAGCTCGGCATCACAACCGTCCTAGTCACCCACGACCAGGAAGAAGCCTTCGCACTGGCCGACCGAATCGGCGTGATGAACCTCGGTCGTCTCCTTGAGATCGGCCGCCCGCACGAACTCTACACACGCCCCGCCACACGCTTTGTCGCGACCTTCCTAGGGGCGGCAAATCTCATCCTGGCGCGCCAAACAAAAGACGGCATCCGCTTCGGCGAAAGGCCGGTCAGCGCTCGCGCGGCCGCACCCGTCCATGGCGCGCGTGAACATGAAGTCGTCGCCGTTGTACGTCCAGAAGAAATTGAAGTAGCCGCTACGAGAGAAGCCCTCTCGTCCGGTTATATGTGCAAAGGCTCCGTGGACGAAATTGTGTTCACCGGGGCGCTGGAGCGCATGCGAATCCACCTGGATCACGGCACGGACTCTCTGTCCCTCGCCTACTCCAACGGCGACGGCACGCCTTACCTCGAAGTGACCCGCACCCAACACGAGCAGCGCGCCTTCCAGGTAACACGAGGACAAAGGGTAGCGATCGGCGTTCGACGCGTACACGTCTTACCCACGCCCTTGTCGAGCTTCACCGTCTGCGCACCAAATGAAGCGTTGGCTTCCGCACTAACACAGCAGCCGCTGCTTGCCGAACTCGCCTCGCGCATGAAAACGCGAATCTCCACGCGGGTTGAGCCCATGATGGGCGTCCCCAGCGCACACGGAGATAGCGCCGTTTTCCCAGGCACGACCGTAATCGCATCACAGCCGGACGTCGCCCATCAGGCAGAGTGGCTCCTCAAGCGCGGTGCTGACGAGGTGTTGATCCTCCCCGGTAATGCGTCGCCACCGCAGCGCGTTCTGATTCACTGGGCTGACGAGGCTGTGCGAAGCGCGACGCTTGCAGTGTCAGCGAGCGTATTGCGTCATGTATCCGCGGAGGCTGTGTACGTAGGCATCATGCCCGAGGTGACACCCTCGGCGCAGAGACCACACGGAATGCGCGCCCTGTTGGACGCACGCTCCGAGGCGCAGGCCGTTCACGGCCTGGAAATGCGGACCGAACTCCGATTTGGCGACGTGGCGCACGAGCTATCACGCCAGCTCGGCGAGTCTCCAGGACAGATGTTGATTCTTGGAGTATGCGAAGTATCGCGCCTGGTCGAACGCTTCGGCGCTCTGCTCGAATCCGCCCGCTGGCCCGTGTTGATCGTCCGTCGTGAGCACGAAGGCGAAGCCTCCCACGTGCCCCGCATAGCGACTCCCACGAGCGTCGTGGAAGATCGCTGATGGCGCTACGCCAGCCTAATGTCCTCCCAGGGTTCGGTCTGACGTTCGGATTCACGACGTTCTTCCTGAGCGCCCTCGTTCTGCTGCCCCTGGCAGCATTGGTTCTCATGGCGGCCTCCATGAACTGGCACGACTTCCTCCACGTCGTGCTCAGTCCCCGCGCCTTGGGCTCCTATCGTCTGTCATTCGGGGCAAGCTTCCTCGCGGCCACCATCAACCTGGTCTTTGGCTTCGTCATCGCCTGGACACTGGTCCGCTATGAGTTTCCGGGCCGGAAGCTCATCGACGCGCTCATCGACATGCCCTTCGCCCTGCCCACGGCGGTGTCAGGCATCGCCCTGACGACGGTGTTTGCCCAGAATGGTTGGATCGGACAGTACCTCGAGCCACTGGGCATCAAGGTGGCCTACACCTGGATCGGAGTCACTGTAGCGCTCACCCTCATTGGAATGCCGTTCGTCGTGCGCTCCGTACAGCCGGCACTCCTGGAGGTGCAACGCGACCTCGAGGATGCCGCTGAAACACTCGGCGCGGGCCGCTTCTACGTGTTCCGACGAATCATCCTGCCCACGGTACTACCGGCGCTCCTTACGGGCTTCACACTGGCGTTCGCACGCGCTGTGGGCGAGTACGGCTCGGTCATCTTCATCGCAGGCAATCTGCCGCTGAAGACCGAGATCACCCCCTTGCTCATCGTCATCCATCTCGAGGAGTTCGACTACAAGGGCGCCGCGGCGCTGGGCTTCGTCATGCTGGTGATTTCCTTCTGCGTGCTCCTCACGATCAACCTGCTGCAGGCCTGGGGCCGGCGGCGTCACGTACAGTCAGCAAGATAATGGCCGCCGTCCCCCATTCAACCGCGCTCGAGGATGTCGCGACCCGTCCGGGCCGCACCTCCATCACGAGCTCCCTGGCCCGCTGGATCTTCATCGGTATCTCGCTCCTGTTCCTGGCCGCGCTGCTGTTGGCCCCATTGGCCACCATCTTTGCCATGGCCTTCGAAAAGGGCATTCACGCGTACTTCGCGAGCTTCGCTGACCCGGACACCGCCGCGGCCCTGCGCCTCACACTGACGAGTGCGTTGGTTGTCGTCCCTCTGAACACCGTGTTCGGCCTCGCCGCCTCGTGGGCGATCGCCAAGTTCGAATTCCGCGGCAAGAGCTTCCTCATCACCCTCATCGACCTGCCGCTGGCCATCTCGCCGGTGATCTCGGGACTGGTGTTCGTCCTGCTGTTCGGACTGCACGGTTGGTTTGGAACCTGGCTGCAGGACCACGACATCAGTGTCATCTTCGCGCTGCCCGGCATCATCATCGCGACGATGTTCGTAACGTTCCCGTACGTGGCGCGCGAGCTGATTCCTCTGATGCAGCAGCTCGGCAACGACGAGGAGGAAGCCGCGATCACACTCGGCGCCGGCGGCTGGCTGACGTTCTTCAGCGTAACCCTCCCAAAGGTCCGCTGGGGCCTCGTCTATGGCGTCATCCTCTGCAACGCACGCGCCATGGGCGAATTCGGCGCCGTATCCGTCGTGTCGGGACATATTCGGGGCCTCACGAATACCATGCCTCTGCACATCGAGATCCTGTACAACGAATACAATTTCGTCGGTGCGTTCGCGGTAGCCTCCCTCCTCACACTGCTGGCTGTCCTGACGCTCGTCGTCAAGACGCTGGTTGAGCGCACGGGGTACCGACGACGGTAACGAGGAATGCTCGAGCGGTTCCAAAAGCTGTGGAACACGTTGTGGCCCGAACCGGGTAAGACCAGCCTTGGCTGGTGGCTCGTCGCGATCCACGTCGCGATCGTGTTGCTAGTGGGCGGCGGCATTTCTTACTCCGCGATCGGCATGTTGCGTGACCTGGCGGACGACCAGGGCAAGGCGCGTGTACAACTCGCCAGTGCCATGGCGCGTGAGGATTTGCGTCGGATGGTCGAAGACGCCGGCACAGCTGCGCGCACTCTTGCAGAGCAACCCACACTGGGCCGGCTACTTTCCCAAGGTCGCACCGACGCGATTCCCTCAATCCTGCGACGTTCCTGCGAAACCGCCGGGATGGACGCCTGCGCGATTTTTTCCGGCACGCAGCTGACGACCGAAAGCGGGCCGCAGTTGGATTGGCAGGGTATTGTCACTGACAGTACCGAGCAGGGCGCGACCTTCATGGCGCTCCCCTCGAATATCCACGTACCCGTCCTAGGTGCTTACGCTTCCCTGGGCGACACGGAAGGCACACGTGTCTTCGTGGTCCGCCTGTTGAATGACAAACTGGCGCGCTCGCTGAGTCAGCAGGTCGGCCTGGACGTGAAGATCGTCGACTACCGCTCGTTCACGACTGATCCGGTGAACGCCTTCACACCCCTCTATTCGGCCGCACTCGCCGACGGCCGCTCCGCCGTCCAGCGGATCAACTCCCAGGGCGTCTATGCCTCCAGCGTTCCTGTCTTTGCGTCCACAGGCGAGGCCATCGCCCTGATCGATGCGCTCCTGCCGACGGCGTCCATCGATACATCATCGAGCCACCTGACACACAAACTGTTGGTGACGGCGCTCATACTGGCCGT
>DAITMW010000283.1:0-5319 GCA_036834945.1 Steroidobacteraceae bacterium | reverse complement strand
CTCAACCCGCAAGCCGCGCGCCTCCTGGGCGTAACCCAGGAACAGGCGGTCGGGCACTTCTGCGGCGATGTTCTGAAACCTTGCAACGAGGACGGCCGACGCCCTTGCGACTACCGCTGCCCGATTCTCCAGGCACGCACCGATGGCAGCTCCAAAGCGGTCGAGCAGCTGCAGGTCGGATCGGGCGACCCGCGTACGACCGTGATCACCAGCTCCGGCATCGTCGACGGCATGCAGGTGCAGGTCATTCGCGACGAGACGGAGCTCGAGGCCGTCCGGCGCGCACGTGACTCCGTCCTGGCGAACATCTCGCATGAATTCCGTACACCTCTGGCGGCACAGCTCGCATCGATCGAGTTGTTGCTCGAGGGCATGGAAACGCTGCAACCGTCACAACAAAAAGAGCTGGTGCAATCTCTGGAGCGGGGCGCGCTGCGGCTGACACGGCTCATCGACAATCTCCTGGAGAGCGTGCGCATCGAATCAGGACAGCTCAACATCCGCCATCAGAGTGTGGACCTCGCGGAGGTCGTGGAGGATGCGCAGGCCCTGATCGGATCACTGCTCACACTACGGCGACAGACGCTCGAGGTGACGCTACCCGAGGGCCTGCCCTTCATCGACGGCGACAAGCCCCGTCTGACACAGGTGTTCGTCAATCTTCTGGCGAATGCCAACAAATTCGCCCCCGAAGGCAGTATTGTCCGTATTGGCGCCGAGGTGACCGACGGACAGCTGTTGACGTGGGTCGAGGACGAAGGCCCCGGACCGGCGGCCGGCGAGAGCGATGCGATCTTTGCGCGCTTTCAACGCGGCTCGGGCGAGGAGCCGGAACCGGGCGGCCTGGGACTAGGCTTGTGGATAGTCAAGTCGATCATCGACCGGCACTCCGGCACGATCGCCCTGGTCCGCACCGCTCAGGGTCGCACCAGATTCAACATCACATTGCCCATTGAGGTCACCGCATGAAGATGCTGATCGCGGATGATGATCGCGATCTGCGCGAGCTCATCGGATTCACGCTCACCCAGGCAGGCTATCTCGTCCTGAAGGCGGGAGACGGCCCGAACGCGCTGCAGACCTTCGAGAACGAATCCCCCGACCTGGTCGTGCTCGATATCAACATGCCCGGAATGAGCGGCTTCCAGGTATGCGAGGCGATCCGCAAACGCTCCCGCGTCCCCGTGATCATGCTCACGGTCCGTGGTGAGGAGGAAGATCTCGTGCGTGCCCTGGAACTGGGTGCCGACGACTACCTGACCAAACCGTTCAGTCCACGAACTCTGCTCGCCCGCATCAAGGCGCTGCTGCGCCGGGCCGGCATGGAGAACACCGCACCCCTGGCGGCCGGTCGCATCACCCTCGACATCGAAGAGCATACGGTGCGGATCGGACAGGCCGAGCCCGTGCGGCTGACCAAGCTCGAGCTGCGCCTGCTGCAGATGTTGCTGGCCAACGCGGGGCACACCGTCAGCTCGGACAGACTCCTCATTCAGGTCTGGGGACACCGGAACTCGGGTGACCGACAGCTGCTGAAACAGCTCGTGCACCGCCTGCGCCAGAAGATCGAGATTGACCCGGCCACGCCCCAGCTTCTGCAGACGGCCTCGGGTGCCGGTTATAAACTCGTCGTGGACTGAAATCCTCCGCCAGACAACGCGTTATCTTCCCGTCGCGCCCCGGCCTCAGCCTTTGTCCTACGTCGGCGGTAACAAAATCGCCTCCTGTTGTTACCGGCCTGCTACTGGCTTGATATCGACCTTCCGCTAGTCTGCTCCCACAGCAGTCCTGGAAGCTCGACAGTGACCCATCTACCGCGAACGCTCGTTATTGTTGGCGCAGGCTTCAGCGGCACCGCTGTCGCCATCAACCTGCTCCGGCTCTCCTACTGGAGACCGGTTCGAATCGTCCTCATGGAGCGTGCTGAGCGGATGGCGCGAGGCACCGCCTACGCCGAGAAGCCCCATCCCTACCTGTTGAATGTCCCGGCGGGCCGGATGTCGCTCGATTCGAGCGACCCGCTCGAATTTCTGAAGTTCGCGCAGCAGCGCCTACCCGATGCCACCGAGGATGACTTCCTGCCGCGTGCGCTCTACGGGGAATACCTCGAGACCGCACTTCAGGCCGCGGAGTTGGCATCACCGCCTCACGTTCGCCTTCACAGGATCCATGGTGATGTTTCCGCTATCGAGCGTACTAACAACACCACACCCTTCCGCGTCGAGCTCAACGACGGGAGCAGCTTCGTCGCGGACGACATTGTGCTCGCGCTCGGAAACCCTCCACCGGGACACGTGCCGGGCACGGAGCCACTGCTTGGCCTGTCGCAGTACGTAGCCGACCCATGGCGCTCGCCGCCTCAATTCAAACCCGGCGAGACCGTATTGATCATCGGCACCGGACTGACGATGGCCGACACCGTGCTGGCTGGGAGCGAGACCGCGCAAAATGTGACATTCCATGCGCTCTCGCGTCGCGGATTGATTCCGCCTTCCCAAACTGCCTTCCGCCACGCCGGCTGCGACGACGACGGCGCAACGCTTCTGCGTGCGGCGTCAACATCAGCGCGCCGCCTGTTCCGCGCGGTTCGCGAGCTGACGGACGAAGTTCAAAGCCGCGGGGGCGACTGGCGCGAAGCCATCACCTGCGTCCGCAACTTCGCACCCGCGCTCTGGCAGCGTCTATCCAACCGAGAGCGGCAACGTTTCCTGCGACACGCCCGCCCCTACTGGGACGTGCACAGACACCGCCTGCCCCAAGAGACATTGACGAAGTTGCATGACCTGCGACGCGGGGACCAATTCCACGCCCACGCGGGACGCATCGCCAATTTCGAACTCGTCGGTGAGAAGGTCCGCGTCACTTGGCGTGCGCGAGGCAGCGACGACCTTCAAACGCTCCTCGTCGATCGCGTCGTCAACTGCACAGGCGCGGACTACAACCCCAATCGTTCACGCGACCCGCTCATGCGTTCCCTGCTCGCTCAGGGCCTGGTGACCGCCGATGCGCTCGGCCTCGGACTCCGTACCAGCAGCAACGGAGCAGTGCTCGACTCCAGGAACCGCATCACCCCCAACCTGTACTACATCGGCCCCATGCTGCGCGCCGACCACTGGGAATGCACCGCAGCCCAAGAGCTCCGCGTCCACGCCGAACGCCTCGCACACCATCTCTCAGCACCCGCGGTAAAACCTGTAATTGCCGCCGCCCGGCGCGCGCCCGAAAGTGTCCCGCGGAGTCTCGCGCTCGCGCACCCACGCGAGCCCACGTCCTCCCTCGAGTCGGCGCGGACGATCTGACGCCTGCCCAGCGGCGCATTCACGCGCTCCGCCAGTGCATTCGCGCGCTCATTCAGCGCACCCGGCAAACACCACAGCTTTTCCCTAGCGACTCCGGCCACGGCGCAGCCGCCAAACCCACGCCTCTGCCCCTAGCGACTCCGACCACCGCGCAGCCGCCAAACCCACGCCTCTGCCCCTAGCGACTCCGACCACCGCGCAGCCGCCAAAAACCACGCTTTTTGGCGGCGTAAACGAAGCCTATGTCCGAAAAACGGCCGAAGGCCAGTTTTTCCAAATAATCAAGGCGCGTAAATCTGATCGAAGACCCCGCCTTCGCTGAAGTGATCCTTCTGCGCCTTGGCCCATCCGCCAAAGTCGGCGATCGTCACGAGGTTGAGTTTCGGATACCGGTCCGCGTACTTCGCCGCGATCTCGGGATCGCGCGGTCGATAGTAGTTGCGCGCGACGATCTCCTGGCCTTCCTTGCTATACAAGTACTGCAAGTACGCCGTCGCCACTTCGCGCGTCCCCCGACGTAACACGACCTTGTCGACGACGGCCACCGGCGGCTCCGCGAGCACACTCACTGTGGGCACGACCAACTGCAACTTATCGTCGCCCAACTCCTTGACCGCCAGCATCGCCTCGTTCTCCCAGGCGATCAGAACATCACCGAGGCCACGCTGAACAAACGTCGTCGTCGATCCTCTGGCGCCTGTGTCCAACACCGGCACATTCTTGTAGAGCTTGCGCACGAACTCCTTCGCCGTCGTGGCGTTACCTCCCGGTTGCTTCAGCGCCCATCCCCACGCGGCGAGATAATTCCAACGTGCTCCACCGGAAGTCTTCGGGTTCGGCGTGATCACCTGCACGCCCGGCTTGATCAGGTCGCCCCAGTCCTTGATCCCCTTGGGATTGCCCTTGCGCACCAGGAAAACAATCGTCGAGGTGTAGGGGGAGCTATTGTCGGGATAGCGGCTCTGCCAATTGATCGGCAACAACTTGCCTTGCGAGGCCACCGCGTCGATATCAGCGGCGAGGGCGAGGGTAACGATGTCGCCCTGCAACCCATCTATCACCGAGCGGGCCTGCTTACCCGACCCACCATGCGACTGGTTGACTTTGACGTCCTGCCCGGTTTTCGCCTTCCAGTACTTCGCGAAGGCCGCGTTGTAATCCACGTACAACTCGCGAGTGGGGTCGTAGGAGACATTGAGCAGCGTAACCTGGGCCGCGCTGGCCAGCGATGAGCCCAACAGCAGGGCGGCAAAAGTGACAGCCAGCCCCAACCCCCGCGCTGCGCGCAGCAACCCGTTCTTCGCGTGCATTTTCGATTACTCCGGTGGAATCCGGAGGATTCTATCCGCCCGCCGGTTATAGAGGGGTTATGCCCTTATAGCCGAAAGATCGCAGCGAATACCGTTAGCGTATGGCCCCAGCGCGCTGGCCCGAAAAGCCCAGCGCCCTCAGCAAATGCGGCTCCAGCGCCGCCGCGGCAGAGTCGACCGATGCCGGGCCCCCGAGATCCGCCAGTTGCGTCATTTCCAAGCCCTGAAAACCGCACGGATTGATGCGCCCGAACGGCCCTAGGTCGAGGCTCACATTCATCGCCAGGCCGTGGTAGCTCGCGTGCCTGCGAATACGGATGCCGACACTTGCAAGCTTCCGCCCTTCGACATACACGCCCGGTGCATCCCGGCGCGCTAGGGCGGTCGCACCATAATCCGCCGCGAGGTCGATGACACTTCGCTCGAGCGCCGTCACGAGATCGCGAACGCCAAGCCCCGAGCGGCGCAGGTCGATCAGCGGATACACCACGAGCTGCCCGGGTCCGTGATAGGTCACCTGCCCACCACGATCGATCTGCACAACAGGAATATCGCCCGGCGCCAACACATGGTCGCGGCTCGCATTCATGCCGAGAGTAAACACGGGAGGATGCTCGAGAAACCAGATCTCGTCCGGCGTCGTGGAATCACGCTCATCGGTGAACCGCTGCATCGCCCGCCACGTCGGCTCATACTCAACGAGCCCCAGG
>DAITMW010000282.1:3571-9951 GCA_036834945.1 Steroidobacteraceae bacterium | reverse complement strand
CCTTTCTTTCTCATCGCCGGCCCTTGCGTCATCGAGAGCCCGACGCTGACGCAGGAGATCGCCGGCCGCCTGAAGGAGATCACCACCCGCCTGGGGATTCCGTACGTCTTCAAGGCGTCATACGACAAGGCGAACCGGTCCTCGCGCGCGAGCTACCGGGGCCCTGGCATCGACGAAGGTTTGAAGGTTCTCGAGAACGTCCGAAAAGTCATCGGTGTGCCCGTGCTCACCGATGTGCACGAAGACACACCGCTCGGGGAGGTCGCGGCCGTAGTCGACGTCCTGCAGACCCCGGCGTTCTTATGCCGCCAGACCAACTTCATCGTGAATACCGCCTCGCAGGGTAAGCCGGTCAACATCAAGAAGGGCCAGTTCCTCTCGCCCTGGGAGATGAAGAACGTTGTCGACAAGGCGCGCTCGACCGGCAACGAGGGCATCATGGTCTGCGAGCGAGGCTTTTCCTTCGGGTACAACAACCTCGTGTCCGACATGCGCTCGCTCTCGATCATGCGCGACACGAAGTGCCCGGTCGTCTTCGATGCCACGCACTCCGTGCAGCTTCCGGGCGGGCAGGGCACCGCCTCAGGCGGCCAGCGCGAGTTCATCCCCGTCCTCGCGAGGGCGGCCGTGGCATCCGGTATCGCCGGACTCTTCATGGAAACGCACCCAGAGCCCGCCAAGGCGCTCTCAGACGGCCCGAACGCGTGGCCCTTGGGACGCATGGAGCCGCTGCTGGAGACCCTCAAGGCGCTGGATGTGGCCGTCAAGTCCAAGCCCCTCGAGGAGTCGCTTCTGTAACTGCCGCGGGCCGGGCTGGCGCTGAAGCACCCTGGGTGCCGTCGCCACTCCGGCTCCGCCGAATCGCAATCCAGCCCCTTGCAACGATGGCCCGTCCGCGAGCCATCAAGTATCTTTCTCACCCTTTCACCAGCCTCAGGACCCACGCCCCATGAGCCGAATCGCCGCCATCCGCGGCCGCGAGATCATTGACTCCCGCGGCAATCCCACGGTCGAAGCCGACGTCATCCTCGATTCAGGGGTCATGGGTCGAGCGGCCGTTCCCTCCGGAGCCTCCACGGGTACCCGCGAGGCCGTCGAGCTGCGCGATGGCGACAAGAAGCGCTACGCGGGCAAGGGCGTCCTCAAGGCCGTTGAGAGCGTCAACACCGTGCTCCAGCAGGCGCTCCTCGGTCACGACCCGCGCGACCAGGCGGGCATCGACAAGAAGATGATCGAACTCGATGGCACCGACACGAAGTCCCGTCTCGGAGCGAACGCTCTGCTGGCGATCTCTCTCGCCAACGCCCATGCCGCGGCAAACGATTCGCGGTCGGCCCTGTACAAATACCTAGGGCAGGCGATCGGCGGCGGCCGTGAGCCCGTCATGCCGGTGCCGATGATGAACATCATCAACGGCGGTGCGCATGCGAACAACAGCCTCGACATCCAGGAGTTCATGATCCTCCCGGTGGGCGCTCCGAGCTTTCGCGAGGCCCTGCGCTACGGCGCCGAGGTGTTCCACACGCTGAAGAAGCTATTGAACGAGCGCGACCTGTCGACTGCGGTGGGTGACGAGGGCGGTTTCGCGCCCAATCTCGAGTCGAACGAAGCCGCTTTGGGAATCATCCTGCAGGCGATCGACAAGGCCGGATACAAGGCCGGTAAGGACATCTACCTCGGGCTCGACGTCGCCTCGTCCGAGTTCTTCAAGAACGGCCGTTACGAGCTCGAGTCCGAGAAGCGCGGCTTCTCGCCGGCGGAGTTCACCCGTTACCTGGCCGATCTCGCGGGTAAATACCCGATCATCACCATCGAGGACGGCATGGCCGAAGGCGACTGGGATGGCTGGGCGCAGCTCACCAAGGCGCTGGGCGAGAAGCTGCAGCTCGTGGGCGACGACCTGTTCGTCACGAACACGAAGATCCTGAAGGAAGGCATCGACAAGCACATTGCCAACGCCATCCTGATCAAGCCCAACCAGATCGGCACGCTGACCGAGACCCTGGCCGCGATCGACATGGCGGACAAGGCGCACTACGCCTCCGTCGTGTCACATCGGTCCGGCGAGACGGAAGACAATACGATCGCCGACATTGCGGTCGCGACCGCAGCGACCCAGATCAAGACAGGATCCCTGTCCCGTTCCGACCGGATGGCCAAGTACAACCAGCTCCTGCGCATCGAAGCCGAACTCGGCAAAGTGCGTTACGCCGGTCGCGACGCATTTCCAGTCAAGATCTGACGTCAAAACAGACCCAACGCCGTCCTGTTGGGGTGTTCGAAGTCAAATACGTGGCGCGTGCACCTTTCGCGCGCGCCACGCTGTCTGATAGGCTGTCTCTCCCATGAAATGGCTCGCCGTGGGCTTGGCTCTCGCCATCCTCCTCCTGCAGTACCGGGTTTGGTTCTCCGAGGATGGCGTGCGCGAGCTAGATCGCCTCAAGAAGGCCGTGGCTACGCAGCGCAGCGAAAACGACCAGCTGGCCGAGCGCAACAAGCAGCTTGCTGCCGAGGTCCGCGACCTGAAAACCGGTCTGGACGCCCTGGAAGAGCGCGCTCGTAGCGACCTCGGCATGATCGCCTCCAACGAGACCTTCTATCAGGTCGTGCCGCCCACGACGCCTCCCAACGGCGGACGATCGACTACACGGACTGCCGCCGCCCACTGACGTGCGGCGTCGTATCCCGACCCTTTTCAAACAGCCCGCTCACTCGTCCCCATGCGCTATTGGCTCGTCATGCCCGCCGCCGGTGTCGGCCGCAGATTCGGCACCACTCGACCGAAGCAATATGCTTCCCTGCAGGGCCTTACCGTCATCGAGTGGGCGCTCGCCCCGTTTCTCGAGGACCCGAGCTGCGCCGGTATCGCGGTGGCGCTGGCCGATGAGGACCCGTACTGGGGTGAAGTCGCGGCCCGCCTGGACAGTCTTCCCGGCCGAAAGCCCGAGCTGATCCGCGCCGAAGGTGGGGCGGAGCGCAGCCATACCGTGCGCAAGGGCCTCGAAGCTCTTCGTGCGCGCGCCAAGGCGGATGACTGGGTGCTCGTCCACGATGCCGCCCGGCCGTGTCTTTCCTCCAGCGACCTCCAACACCTGCTGACCTCTCTCGGCTCGCACCCTGTTGGTGGCATTCTGGCCACCCCCGCGGCCGACACTTTGAAACGGGCCGGCGCTGGCGCGGAAATCGAGCAGACAGTCGACCGAGCTGGTCTCTGGCGCGCGCTGACGCCGCAGATGTTTCGCTACGAAAGACTTTGCGAGGCGTTGGATCGCGCGCTGGCGACCGGACGTCTCCCTACGGACGAGGCCCAGGCGTTGGAATGGATGGGCGAGCGGCCGGTCCTGGTGCAGGGCTCGGCCGCGAATATCAAGATCACCAGTGCCGATGACCTGGTCCTTGCGGCCGCACTACTGAAAGCGCACGCGAGCCCACCTCCGGCGAGTTGAGGAGCATTCGACATGAGAATTGGACAGGGGACCGACGTACACGCTTTTGGCCCGGGCGACTTCGTCATGCTCGGCGGTGTACGGATTCCCCACACCCGGGGCGTCGTGGCCCATTCCGACGGCGACGTGATCCTCCACGCGCTCTGTGACGCTCTGCTCGGCGCGGCCGGGCTTGGCGATATCGGGCAGCACTTCAAAGACACGGACCCGCGCTGGAAGGGCGCCGACAGCAAGGGCTTCGTCCGCCACATCCTCGACCTGCTCCGCGCCCGAAAACTGCGAGTTGGAAACGCCGACGTTACCGTGCTCGCCGAAGCGCCCAAGGTAGGTCCGCACCGCGACGAGATTCGCCGTCAGATCGCCGAGCTGCTTGAAGTCAGCACGGACTACGTGAACGTCAAGGCCACCACCACCGAAAAGCTGGGATTCCTGGGCCGTGCCGAAGGCATCGCCGCGCAAGCGGTCGTGCTCCTGCTGGACACCTGATGGTGGGCAGAGCTTTGCCAAGGCTGCCCGAGGCCCGCCCGCGCGCGTCAAACAGGGTCCGCCTTTTCCGGGAAGTGCGCGGCGCTCTCCCCCCGCGTCGAATGGCGCTCGGCCCTTCCGATGGGTGCGCGGCGCTCGCCCGCGCGCATCGAGCAGCGTCCGCCCCGACCAATGGCTGCGCGGCTCTCTCTTGCCTGCGCTGAACAGGGTGCGCGCCTGAACTTCCTCTCCACGGCTCTCGACCCGCCGCGAGCCTATGGCGAGCCGCTAGCCCGCGGCACGCTACGCGCCGAGCCCGAAGACTTCGTCGTCGAGGAGGACCTCGGCTTCAGCGCCTCAGGAACCGGCCAGCACGTGCTGCTGAAAGTCCGCAAGCGCGACGCAAACACCCAATGGGTTGCCCGCGAGCTCGCGAAACGTTGCGGTTGCCAGCCGCGCGATGTCGGTTACGCGGGCCTCAAGGACCGGCGCGCGGTGGCCATCCAGTGGTTTACCGTCCCGCGATCGCAGCTATCGCTCGAAGCCTGGCGCGAAGTACAGCAGCCCGAATTCAACGTCCTCGACGCCGCTAGTCACTCGCGCAAGTTGCCTCGTGGCGCCCTTGCCGGAAACCGCTTCGCCATCCGTATTCGGGACGTCGACGCCACAGCGCTGGAGGGCGCTCTCACGGACCGCCTGGCAAAGATCACTCGCCGAGGTGTCCCAAACTACTTCGGGCCCCAACGTTTCGGCCGCGATGGCGCAAACCTCACGCGCATCGCGGGCGGTTTGGCGGATCTGCGTCACCCCGAACGAGGCTTTGTCCTCTCCGCCGCGCGGAGCCTCGTATTCAACGCGGTGCTTGCCGAGAGAGTGAGGGAGGGCACTTGGGATCGTCTCGAGGCAGGCGACGTCGCCAACCTCGACGGGCGGGGCAGCGTGTTTCCAGTCGACGCCATCGATCCGACACTGATCGCGCGTTGCGAAGCGCTGGATATCCACCCAACAGGTCCGCTGTGGGGCCGGGGTTCTACCACCGCGAAAGACCGCGTTGGTGAGCTCGAAACGCGGGTTGCCGCTGGATTCCAACAGGCGTGCGCGCTGGTCGCCGACGCCGGGATGGATCAGGAGCGGCGCGCCCTGCGCCTGACGGTGCGGGACTTCGCGTGCGAAAACGAATCCAACGCAGTCCTGCTGCGCTTTCGCCTCGCCAAAGGTAGCTTTGCCACCACTGTCCTGAGGGAGATTTTCGACACCAGCGGGCTGGGCGATGAGGGTGGTGAGGAGTAGGCCAGAGTCGAGTTCGGCGCCCTCAGGATTCCAACAAAACGTAGACGGCACCCGTACCACCATCCACCTGCCGCGCTGATACGTAGGCAATCACGGGCCCAATCCGCCGTAGCACCGAGCTAACCACGCCTTTGAGCACCGGTCCCCGGTGCCCCGACCGCAGCCCCTTGCCGTGAATGATTCTCACGCATCGCAATCGATGCACGAGCGCATCCGCCAGGAAATCGCGGAGTACCTGCTTGGCCTCGACGACTGTGTAGCCGTGCAGGTCGACCTCCGCCTGAACCCGATACTGCCCACGGCGAAGCTTCTTCAGAATGGACATCTGGACGCCGGCGCGGTGGTAGACGAGCTCGTCGCCACTGGCGAGCTCCGGATCTCCCGCATCACCGCTCAGGCTCTCGCGCAGGACGGCGTGTCGGTCGGCGCGGCTGAAGCGTGCCACGGGCTGGGGAGGGCGCCGCCGCGTCACCGGGGCCTGGTCAGCAGGCAGCCCGGAAGATCCATGGGGCAACCGTCTCACATCCCGTACCGCCTCCCGAAAAAGCCGGCTCTCCGGGTCGCCAGCCGCCTCGCCGGCTGCCTCTTCGTCGTCGGGTCTGGGAATCACGCTACCTCCACCGAAAGGGCCTGGAGGACCCATGGGCCAGCTTCCAGTATAGTCGCGCCCTCACTGGCCTCCATCCAGCTCTAAAAAACCTCTTTCGTGAAGATACTGGTCAGCAACGACGATGGCTTCCGCGCGGAAGGCATTCACCGCCTACGGGAAGCCCTCGCCACGCTTCCCGGTGCGACTGTCACGGTCATGGCGCCCGATCGCAACCGCAGTGGCGCGAGCAATTCGCTCACTCTCGACGTGCCTCTGCGGGTCTTCGAGGCAGAGCCCGGCGTGTACTATGTCCCGGGCACTCCGACCGACTGCGTCCATCTGGCAGTCTCGGGCTTCTTCAACTATGAACATGACATGGTCGTTTCCGGCGTGAACGACGGCCCCAATCTGGGTGACGACGTGCTGTATTCCGGTACCGTCGCGGCGGCGGTGGAGGGGCGTTTCCTCGGCTTGCCGACGCTGGCTGTCTCGCTGTGCACCGCTCCGGGAAGCGGCCGTCATTTCGAGACGGGCGCCGCCGTCGCCAAAGTCCTGGTCGAACAGCTCCTGCGTAAGCCGTTGGAGCGTGA
>DAITMW010000282.1:0-3471 GCA_036834945.1 Steroidobacteraceae bacterium | reverse complement strand
GGCGAGCGTGCGCTCATCCTCAACGTCAATGTGCCCGACGTCCCGCTCGCGAGCCTTCGCGGTTTCCGCTCGAGCCGACTCGGCTATCGCCATCGTTCTGAACCCATTATTCCCGCGCGGGATCCGCGCGGCCGCCCCGTATACTGGGTCGGCCCCGCCGGTGCGGGACAGGATGCTGGCCCCGGAACGGATTTCGACACGATTACACAAGGCTATGTTTCGGTGACCCCGTTGCAGATTGATTTGACCCGACACACCGCGCTGCCGGCGGTGCAGAGTTGGCTGGACGACATCAATGGCTGACCTGCGTTTTGCTGGAATCGGCATGACGTCCGCGCGCACGCGAGATCGCCTCGTGCAGCGTCTCCGTGACCAGGGCATAACCAACCTCGCTGTCCTGGATCGCATTCGCAATGTACCGCGGCACATCTTCGTCGACGAAGCGCTTGGGTCCCGGGCCTACGAGGACACCGCACTTCCGATCGGTTTCGGCCAGACGATTTCTCAACCCTACATCGTCGCTCGCATGACGGAGGCCCTGCTCGAAGGTGGGCCGCTGACGAACGTCCTCGAAGTTGGTACGGGCTGTGGCTACCAGACTGCCGTTCTCGCGCCGCTCGTGGATCGGATCTACACGCTCGAACGCATCGAGCCGCTCGTGACGCGCGCGAAGGAGCGCATCAAGGAGCTCGGCATCCGCAATGTGCGCTTCCGTCACGGTGATGGCACGCAAGGTTGGAAAGCACACGCGCCGTTCGACGGTATTCTCGTGGCCGCGGCGCCGTTGGTACTCCCCGAGGAGCTCGTCAAGCAACTCAAAGTAGGCGGGCGCCTGCTCGTGCCGGTCGGCGCGGAGGGCGAGCAGGAGCTCATCCGCATCACGCGCAAGGAGCAGAGGATCGAGCGCCAATCCCTGGGACCTGTTGCTTTTGTCCCGCTGCTCGGCGGGACCACCTGAAACGGGTGGTCCCGAGCTCAGACTGATTTTACTTATAGCGTGTAACGCCCTGATCAGCAGAGCTTTTGTACCAGCTTATCCTGTGCAAGGCGTGAATCACGCTAAGTCGCTGAAAAAGCTGCCCCGGCAGGTGGAATCGCAGTGCGGTACGGTGATCGGATCATTTGAAAATCATTGCACTGCAAAGAGCTTGCGCAGCGAACTGTGACGTGTTTAACATGCGCCCCTGTCGTCTAACGACGACAGCGAAAATAGCCAGGCGAGGACGTCCGGCAGAAGACACAGGGAGGAGGGGAGTCGAAATAAGAGCAACAAGTTTGAAAGAAGAAAAATAACACTCAGTGCAGTCGTTCGAGTCTGTCAGCTTCGAATGATTGTCGGTTGGTTGATATTCCTCCCCTTGTGTCTTCTGCCGGACAGCTTCCCGCGTAAAGCGGCAGGCTCCGGCCTCAGCTCAGGAACAATCCCGCGGCCACCCGCCGCTCTTCCTGCACCAGAATGTTGAATGTGCGGCAGGCTGCTCCGAGGTCCATGACCTCGAGCCCCACGCCTCGTGCCGTGAGCGCCGAGCGAATGCCCGCGGGCGGAAACCGCTGCGTTGGTCCGGTCCCGAGGATCACCAGCTCAGGCTGCAACGCCAGTATCTTCTCCAGGTGCGCCGCCTGCAGCTCGGCGAAACTGCGCGGCTCCCAGTCGGCGATCAACGTATCGGCGGTCACGATGCAGCTCGACGTGAGATGCTGGTCGCCGATGCGGATCTCCTGCGGCGAATAGCCGCGGATCAGGTTGGCCCGGGAGGCATTTTCGAGTGTGAATTTCATGCGCCCTACGATAGCGCCCATGGCGGCGATCGTCACGGCTCGCGCATCTGAACCGCTACCATAGCGCCGTGGGCGAAATCGTAATCATCATCTCCGATCTGTACCTGGCTGACAGTGATCCCGGCGACACCAGCCGCTCGTCCTTCGCAGCCGCCGCTCCGGCACTTCGGGGCCTGAAGGATGTCGTGCGCTTTGGAGAGAAGAGCGCGCTGGAGCGCGGTGGCGGGTGGCGTGCGTGGCTTGCTCGCCGGATGGGCAGCGAGGAACTGGCGCAGGCGGCCCCAGCTGCGATAGTGGCTGCCACGTCGGAAGCTGCTGCAACCGTCGATGCTGCGTCGTCACGCGTCGATGCGGTGACCGACAGCGCGCCTCCCATCCCTCCCGTTATCGGTACCGTCTGGATCGCCACTCCAGTCCACCTGCTCGCCGGGCTGACCAGACTGCATCTGGACTACCGGAGCCTCTTGCGCCTCTCTCCCGCGGAGCTGACAGATCTGGCGCGCGACTTCGCGACGACGTTCGGCGATTCCGGTTTCCACTTGGCGCCATCGCCGTCAGGGGCCCTACTGCTGCGGAGTCGAGCCCCCGTCGATGCGACCACGACCGAGCCCGCGCGCGCGCTCGCGAACGAGCTCGGAGCCGCTTTGCCTAGCGGCCCTGATGCGCGCGTCCTCAAGAGCCTCGGCGCCGAAATGGAAATGTGGCTCCACAGCCATCCCCTGAATGAAGCGCGCGCTCGCCGGGGCGAACTGCCGGTGAGCACGCTGTGGTTGTGGGGCGGCGGTCCACAACTTCGGAGCCCCTCAACGTCGGTCTCCCAGCCAACCTCTCTGGCCGTCTTCGGCTCCGACCCTTACCTGATCGGCCTTGGCCATCTCGGCGGCACTCCCGTACATCCGCTGCCAGAACGGCTCCCCGATCTGACGCCATCGCCCGATATCCAGTCAGTGGCCCTCATCGCAGAGCTCATCCCGCTGTTGCAGGCCAACCCGCACTGGACGATGTTTGAAGCTCTCGTCGACGTCGACCGCCGCTTCATCGAGCCGGCGATCGCAGCCCTGCGCCGCGGCACCGTCGATACCGTCGTCCTGGTAGCGAACGACGCGCGGCTCCAGGTTCGCCGCCGCGACCTCCTGAAGTTCTGGCGCCGCCGCCCGAAATCAGTTTCAGCGGCATTGCATGCGCTGTGTTGGTAAGCTCGCCCCATGGCCGCCATCTTCCGACTCTCCGGTGCGGGAAAACGCGACCCCATCATCGACGAGTGGTTGAGCAAAACGGATGCCCTGACCGCCCTCGCACGCACGTGGTTCAAGAGGATGCGCGCCTGCGGTGATGACGTACTCGAACTGATGCACGACGGTTGTCCCGTCGTGTGCGTGGACGATGCGCCGTTTGCCTACGTCAACGTCTTCAAAAGCCACACCAATGTGGGCTTTTTCCACGGTGCGGACCTCGACGACCCCGCCGGCCTGCTGGAAGGCACCGGAAAGCGCATGCGCCACGTGAAACTCGAGCCCGGAGAGGAGCCCGACTCCGTCGCGCTCGGAAATTTGATCCACGCCGCGTATCTGGACGTAAAAGTCCGGCTGCGGACTGAGTGAACGCGAGCTAGTTGCGCGGCTCGCCGTGCCCATTGGCGAGAGCGCTCTCGACCGCCCGCGCGTCGACGTTCCGCGGGTCCAGGCTCAGCGC
>DAITMW010000281.1:0-9973 GCA_036834945.1 Steroidobacteraceae bacterium | reverse complement strand
ATGCGGCGGGCGACTTCGTAGCCGTCCATGTTGGGAAGTCCGATGTCGAGGAGAACGAACTCTGGATGCGAGGCTTGCACGGTGTCGATGGCGGATTGCGCCGAGTAGGCGACCGTCGCTTCGTGGCCCTCGAAACGCAGTACCAGGGCGAGTGAGTCCGCGGCGTCCTGGTTGTCGTCGACGATCAGGACCCGCTTCCCGCGGCCGGCGTGCGCCAGGACACCGTTATCGGTGTGGGTAGCGGCTTCGGATAGCGGGAGGCGTATTTCAAAAGTCGCGCCGCGTCCGACGCCATCGCTAAGGGCGGTCACGCTGCCCCGATGCATCTCGATGAGTTGTTTGCAGATGGCAAGGCCGACGCCCAACCCACCTTGCGAGCGGTCGAGTGTACGGTCGCCCTGGACGAAGAGCTCGAAGATGTGGGGCAGCAGCTCCGGGGCGATGCCGACGCCGGTATCGACTATCTCGATGACGACCTGCCCCGCGTGGGAATAATGCCGGATGCGGATCTCGCCTCCCGGGTTCGTGTACTTGACGGCGTTCACCAGGAGGTTCGAGATGCATTGTCCGAGGCGCTCCCGGTCTCCGGTCACGTACAACGATTCGAGGGGTTGAGTCAGGACCAGTTGCTGGCGCCTGGCCCGTACGAGCGGCTCCACCATTTCGACGGCGGATTCGATGCAACCTCGAATGGCGACCTGTTGCGTTCGCAACTCGATGCGTCCCTGAGTGATGCGGGCCACGTCGAGCAGGTCGTCGATCAAGCGCGCGAGTTGGCCGGCCTGACGCCGGATCATGCCGATGAGCAGGTGTTCCTGGGTGCGCTCGCTCGGAACGATCTTCAACAGCGCTTCCGCCGCGTTCGAAATGGGTGTGAGGGGGTTGCGCAGCTCGTGTGCGAGCATGGCCAGGAATTCATCCTTGCGGCGGTCGGCCTGCTCCAGGGCGATCTGGAGCTGGCGCGACTCGGTGACGTCGGTGTTGGTTCCGACCCAACGAACGATCCGCCCGGAAGGGTCGCGGACGGGCACGGTGCGCGAGAGAAACCAGCGATAGCCGCCTTCCCTGCCGCGCAAGGGGAACGTGTCCTCCCATTCTTTCTCCTGCGCGAGGCAGCGTTGCAGGTGCGCCATGACCCGGTCGTGGTGCTCCGGGTGCACCACTTGCCGCCAACCTTCGCCTTGCATCTGCTCGAAGGTGGCACCGGTATAGTCGTACCAACGTTTGTTGTACCAGTTGACGTGCCCGCCCGGCTCACAGGTCCAGGCGAACTGGTCGATGCTGTTGGCGAGCTCGCGGAAGCGTTCTTCGCTCTCGCGTAATGCCGCCTCGGCGCGGACGCGCCCGGTGATATCCAGAGCCGAGCTGATTACGGCGTCCTCACCCGCGGGATAAATGGTGATCGAGAATGTCCGTCCCGCGAATTCCGCATCGTAGCTTTCCAACATTCCGCTCGCGACGACCCGCGCGCACGCCTTCGCGATTCGAGGTGAGCGCTCGGGTACCAGCTCGCTCACCCGGCGGCCCACGAGATCACCCCAGGATCGACCCACCAGCCGCAGGGCGTTCGCGTTGGCGTCCCGGTACACCCAGTCGACGATTGCGCCGGCGGCATCCCTTTGGGCGACGAGAATCAGCGTATACAGCGCGGGATGTTCGAAAACCGCCCGCGTCTGCGTACCGCTTGGCCGGAAGGCATATTTTTCGGATTGGCTCACGACGCCAAGTGTGGACCTCGCCATGCCAATACGGAACTACCGGCAGCGCGTCCCGCGCGGTGTATCGATTTCATCTATAGAAAACGTGATTTCCGATGGTCGTGACGGGTTTCCGCGACTTCGCCCATCCCGGCCGGACACTGGTGGAGTGATAGAACAGCGCACCGGGCACCACCGGATCGCGCAGGTCATCGTACTCCGCCGTCGCGACCTCCATTGCCCGCTTCCAGGCGGGCTCGTCGTCCGGGGACAACCCACCGCGCTGCGTCCATGAGAAGTCCGCCACGTAGCGCTTGCGCCCCGGATCCCAGCGCATTTCATGGACCACCCCGCAGATCGTGTGGGGAAAGTTGGGCGCGCGCGTCCGGTTCAAGGTCACTTCCGCAACGGCGTATTGCCCCTTGATGGGCTCACCGCGCGATTCGAAGTAGATGTTTTCCGCCAGGCACAGCAGGTCGTTCTCGCGACGCGCGGCCTGTCTTTCCTGCCACGACACTACCTGTTGACTGGCAACAGGCGCGACCGGTGGCCCGTCGTAGCAGGCAAACCAGACGATGCCGGCCAGCGCAATGAGAGGCGCGCCGACCATGGCGAGGAACGGCAGATGATCCTTCGCATCGACCCGCCAGTACCAGGCCAGTCGATGTCGCCAGAGGCTCGCCCGAACCCGGGCCTCGTCCAGCAGGGAGGTGATCATAATGCGGACCATTATCCGCAGGTTGGACCCTCCTTTCCGTGCGCGACTTCAAGTGATGACACCAGACGCGGCACTCGAAGTGTTAGCGTCTGGCGACATCCTGTGCGATTGACCAGTGTCAGGCCGTGTAGGTTTTACGTTTTACCTTGCGGTGCGCAACTTCCAGCGGATAGATCGGGCAGTGCGCGATGGCCTGCTCCGCCTGCGCGCGCTGCGGCGGCGGAACCTCATCGGGCACCGACGCCATGAAGGCATCGAAACGTTCCTGCATACCACCGCGAAACTCCGGATGGGTAAAAATGAACAGGTCGTTGTGACGCACGCCGTTCAACACGCGTTCGCCGGCCTCGAGCGGCTCCATCATCGGGGAAGGCCCTCTGCCCGGCGGCGGTGGTTTGCGTTGACCAACGGGGCGGTTGTCGGTAATGACCCCTCCCGGGCAATACGCGGAGGTTCCGATGTTGGTGCCTTCCAACTCGACGCGCAAGGCTTCCATCATCCCCACGGCCGCGATCTTCGTTGCGGTGTAGACGCCGGCCATGAACCCGGGAACAACACCACTCATGGAACACGTCGTCACGATATGGGCTCCCTCCCCGTGCTCCTTGAAGTGAGGCAGGCAGGTGATGACTCCGTTGTAGATCGCGGTGAAGTTGACGGCGACGGCATTGTCCCAGTCGTCGGTCCTGGCCTCGCTGGCCTTGGCGAGTGTTTTGGCACCCGCGTTGTTCACCAGGAGATGCAGATTGCCAAACTTGCCCTTGATCTCCTGGAGGAGTTTGACCCACCCGTCACGATCGGTCACGTCGTGCTTGATGGCATGAACGCCGGCGTTGCCCGGTTTGAAAAGCGGCAGCGCCTCCGCGAGACGCTGCTCGTTGCGGTAACCGATGACGACTTTCATCCCCGCGTTGGAGCAGGCGCGTGCGATTCCCAAACCGATACCGTCCGAGGCAGCGGTAACATACGCTGTCTTACCCGCGACTTCCCTCAACGGTGGGGGTTGTGGAGAGGTCGGTGGAGGCGGCATTGGAACGCGTTGCGCGCGAGCACTCTGACTCACACCCATACCGGACAGCAACGCAAATGCGCCCGCGCCGAGTCCCACTCCTTCCAGAAAGCGGCGCCGCTCTCCCGTTCGAATCAATCGCTTGCTCGCCATCGAAGTCCCCCCTCGTTGATCCTCAGGGGATGCTGATGCATCGACTTCTCGAGCGGCAAGCGTTTCCGGCGAGGCTGTCCCGCTAATGGACGGCCGGAGCGCGGCTAGCGGGTACCGTAGAGTCGGTCGCCCGCGTCACCGAGCCCCGGCAGGATGTAACCGTGATCGTTCAGCTGCTCATCGATCGCCGCGGTCCATACCCGCACCTCAGGGTGGTGTCGGTGAAGATTGCTCAAGCCGGTCTCGGTGGCGAGCAGACAAACGAAACGCACCTCGCTCGCACCGTGCTCCTTGAGCCGGTCCATGGCCGCGACAGCGGTATTGCCGGTGGCCAACATCGGATCGACGGCGATGACGAGGCGCTCGTCGAGGGCGGTAGGCGCCTTGAAGTAATACTCCACGGCCACGAGTGACTCGGGATCGCGATAGAGCCCGATGTGGGCCACCCGCGCCGAAGGTACGAGATCGAGCATCCCCTCGAGCAGTCCCATGCCGGCACGCAGGATCGGAGCAAACACCAGCTTCTTGCCCGACAGCATGCGCGAGCGCATGGGCATCAGGGGTGTCTCGATGTCGACCGGGTCCAGGGGCAGGTCACGTGTCACCTCGTAGCAAAGGAGCGTCGCGATTTCGCGCAGGAGCTGCCGGAAGCTCTTGGTCGAGGTTGTCTTGTCCCGCATGAGGGTCAGCTTGTGCTGAACGAGCGGGTGATCCACCACAGTTACGTTGTTCATCAAAACACCGTCCCATCACTCGAGATCTGAAATGGTGGGCCGCCGTCAGCGCGTTTTTCCCGCGCAATGAGTCGACCCGCCGCCCAAGTTCCCCCTTCCAGCACTCGCGCAAGCGGAAATTCCCGTGCCGTGAAGCCGAGCCGAGCCGCAACCAGGGGTGCGATCTCATCGAGCAGAGCCACGGTCGCACTGCGCCATCCCACGACGAATGGCTCCGACACATTATGGATACGGGTATAGGTCCGCGGATCGCGCGGCACCAGGACCCCCATGTCAACCAACAGGCCGCCATTGCGATACTCTGCCAGACCCGTCAGCGCGCTCACGTCACGGACCTGCAGCCCAGCCTGTTCCAACGGCTCGATGAGCGAGTAGGCCAGCCACTGCGAGAGTTTGTGCAGCGGTGCGAACTGGTCGGCCGGACGCTCACCGGCGAGTGCCGGATGGGGCCAACAGTCCCCCAACGGCACGCCGTCCAGGACGGGACGGTTGGCCCAGATCGGTCCGAGCCCATCCAACAGGAGCTCGAGAATCATCGCCGCGGGCACCGTTCCAGCCGTGGCGCGCTGAGCCAGCGCATCGAACAACCCACCCGGACGCGGAACATCGGCGCTGGCAAACAGGTCCGGCCGCGCATGCACTGCGTTGCCCAGCCGGTTCAGGAGCGCCGCACGACCCTGTGTCCCTTGCAACGGATTGTCCGGCGTGGATTGAAACGCCTGCTCCACTGCCTGCGAATCCACCCGGCATAAGGCGGCTGCATCCGCTCTCAATGGATCCCGAGTATCGTCTGACAGGCCACCGCGCTCGAACCAGCGGAGGCTTGCCAGTGCAAGACCTTCGGAACGCGCTGCAATCAGACCCTCCCTGCCGCCATCGTGATAGCGCCAGCTGGAACCGGCTCCGGCATCGAGCAGGACGGAAGTGATGGCGAGGTCGAACGCCGACCTGGCGGCGGCGGCCGGACTTTCCCAGCGCCGCCGAGCAGCAATCTCGCTCCACAGATCGCGACCGGCGAACACGAAGTGGCGCCAGCGGGCGTGCACAGGAGGTTGTAGTGTTGGATAGCGATCACGAACCACCTGGGCCACGAAATCCACGGTGGGCTGCAATCGCGCCCGATCTACTGCCCAGTCCTCCAACTCGCCATCGAGTGCCAACGCCAGGATGCGTTTCGAGGCATTGCGCACCGCGGCCGCCGAAAGCAGCGAGCGTGCGTTCAGCTCAATAGTCCTTGAGATCACGCCCGACCACGCATGCGGGATCGTCTACAGCTCCGTCCGCGGAGAAATACCCAGCGGCTTTCTTTGCCTCGATCTCGACCTGGGCATCCGGCGGCACCAACTCACGCGGTATGGGAACACGCTCGACGATTGCGATGCCGGCCGCCGTGAGCGCTTCGTGCTTGAGATTCGACATGGAGACCAGTCGATCGATCCGGGTGATCCCCAACCAATGCAGGACGTCGGGCATGAGCTGTTGAAAGCGCGCGTCCTGCACGCCGGCAACACATTCCGTCCGCGCGAAGTAGGTGGAAGCCTGGTCACCGCCAGGCTGACGCTTGCGCGCGTTGTAAACCAGGAACTTCGTCACCTCACCGAGGGCCCGCCCTTCCTTGCGGTTATAGACAATGAGTCCCACCCCACCCGCCTGGGCCTGGCGCACACATTCCTCGATACCGTGTGTCAGGTACGGCCGGCAGGTGCAGATGTCGGATCCAAAGACATCCGACCCGTTGCACTCGTCATGAATCCGGCAAGTCAACGGACGCGCCGGGTCGTGAATCGCACCCGGGTCACCGAAGATATAGAGCGTCATGCCACCGATCGGCGGCAGGAATACGTGCAGATCGCGGCGCGTGACCAGCTCCGGATACATGCCACCGGTCTGCTCGAAAAGGGTGCGCCGCAGGACACTCTCGCTCACACCGAAGCGCTCCGCCACACCCGGCAGATGCCAGACAGGGTCGATGGCGGCCTTGGTCACACTGACCTCACCGCCCACCCTGACAACCGTTCCATCCTCCTTGATGCGGCCCAGGGCGATGGCATCACGGATCTCCGGTAGCGTGAGCCGGGCACGCGTGACGGCAATGGTCGGACGGATGTCGAGACCCCCTTCGATCTCCGTCCGGAAGTCCTCGGCGACCCGATGACCCCAGGGATCGAAGGACACGATACGGTTTTTGCCTTCCCACTGCGGATGAGGACCGATCTCCACCACCGGGTGGGTATCCTTGAGGTCAGGCCGGGCAACAGGGTCGAGGGTACCCGACGAAACCGCGAGCGCCCGGTAGATCGAGTAAGCCCCGCCGTGGGCGCCGATGACGTTGCGGTGAGCACCGGCCGTTATCGAGCCAATCACGGGACCGCGGGCACGCGCATCCGGCGCGCCCCAGGTAATCGGGAACAAGTGCGCCTTGCCTCCCGCGGGATGCGACGTCAACCGAATGTGGCCGGATGAGCTTTTCGGGGTCACGGCACACAGCCTAGCTCACTCGCACGAACGAAGTCTCGGGAGCCTGTCACGCGTGTACTCTTAGGGGCCCTCTCGATCTCAAAAGGACCTGTGCCGATGTACCTGCCCGATGCCAACCGATACGAGCGAATTCCCTATGTGCGTTGCGGCCGCAGCGGTGTGCGCCTGCCGCAGATCTCATTAGGCCTCTGGCAGAACTTTGGCGGCAGTATGCCGTACGAGAACTCGCGCGAGATGGTGTTACGGTCCTTCGATAGCGGTATTACTCACTTCGACCTCGCCAATAACTACGGGCCACCGTACGGCTCGGCCGAGGAGAGTTTCGGCCGCATCATGGCGACCGACCTGAAGGCCTATCGCGACGAGCTCATCATTTCCACCAAGGCCGGCTATGACATGTGGCCCGGCCCCTACGGCGACTGGGGCTCGCGCAAATACCTGCTGGCCAGCCTGGATCAGAGTCTCGCGCGGATGGGTCTCGAGTATGTCGATATCTTCTACTCGCATCGTTACGATCCTGACACACCCCTGGAGGAAACCATGGGCGCGCTAGACACGGCCGTCCGCAGCGGCCGCGCGCTCTATGTCGGCATTTCCTCCTACGGACCGGAAAAGACGCGGGAGGCCGCGAGGATCCTGCGCGAGCTGAAGACGCCCTTCATCATCCACCAACCTTCGTATTCCATGCTCAATCGTTGGATCGAGAAGGGTCTGCTCCAGGTGCTCCAGGAAGAAGGTCTGGGGTGCATCGTCTTCTCCCCGCTGGCGCAGGGGCTCCTCACCTCCAAGTACCTGGCCGGTATTCCCGACTCCTCGCGCGCCGCCGAAAACGACTCCTTCCAGAAGAATGTCGTCAACGAGCGCAACCTGGCCAACGTACGGGCACTCGATGGCATCGCCCGGGAGCGTGGCCAGACCCTGGCGCAGATGGCCATCGCCTGGGTGCTGCGCCAGCCGGCGGTCACGAGCGCTTTGATCGGCGCCAGCCGCTGGGCGCAGATCGAGGAATGCCTGGGGGCTTTGAAGAACCTGCGATTCAGCAACGAGGAGCTGGCCCGCATTGACCGACACGCGGTCGATGGCGACCTGAACATCTGGGCACAATCGAGCGAGCACGGGTAAGCGACGACTGCACCCTCCCAACCCTCACCGTGCGTATTCTTCCATGTGAACGAGAAGGACCCAGGCACGATCGAGGAGCTTCTGACCCGGGCGCTGGCCGGTGAGACGGCGGCGTTCGGGATGTTGGTCCGGGCCCATCAGCGCTCGGTCTACAGCCTGGCGCTGCGGATGCTTTCGGACCACTACGAGGCGGAGGACCTGGCCCAGGAAGTCTTCCTGGGCCTGCACCGCAACCTCTCGTCCGTCGAGTCGGCGGCGCATCTTGCTTTCTGGCTGCGCAAGGTCACCCTGAACCGGGCTATCGATCGGCTGCGCCGGCGACCCCGACAGGAGCTTCCCCTGGAGGAGGCTCTCGCTGTGCCGAGCGATGACTCCCACAGCGATCCCTGGTTGCAGCGGCGGTTACGCGCCGTGCTCGCGCAACTCGCTCCCGCGCCGAGGGCTGTCGTCCTGTTGCGATTTCAGGAGGATCTCAATCCGACCGAAATCGCGCGCACATTGAACATGTCGATCAACACGGTCAAGAGTCATCTCAAGCGCTCGCTCAACACATTGCGTGAGCGGATTGGCGCGCGGGTCGACCCGGAGGATGACAGCCGGGTGGAGCTAACGATCTCATGAGTAACGAATTGAATGACCGGTTGCGGGCGGCTCTGCGGCCCGTTGATCCCGGAGAGAGCTTCACTGAAAAGGTGCTGGCACGCATCGCCAGCGAGCCGCCGGGCATTCCCTCGCTAATCGCTCGGTCAGGCTCGCTTCCCTCGAGCATGGGTAGAACGTTGGCTCGCGCGGTGCGCGCCTACGCACTGAGTTGGCAATCAGCGGCGGCAGTTGTGACCGTCGTGGCGGTTGGCCTGCTGGTTACGCACGAGTGGCGAGCACAGCGGGTAGAGGATGGATTGGAGGCGCGCCGCCAGGTGATGGAAGCCCTGCGGGTCACCAGCGAGAAACTCGATCTCGCCTATCGGGCCGTGAAGGAAAAAGAGCACTCCGGCGCCGAGAAGCGTGGAGCATAGATCATGAACAGGTGGATCATGCGGACCTGGGCCAGAATATGGTGCACAGTGTTGTTAACGGGCTTGTCAGCGGCCGCGACAGCGAGCTTCGCCGCGGACTCCCCCCTCGGGACATTACGACTCCCGAATTTTGACGCCATTGCCAGCAAGGCCGTCAAAACCGTCGATATCTCACTCGACACCTCCCTGCTGGGACTCGCCGCCGGCTTCATGGACGCGAGCAAGCCCGATGACGCCGAGGTGAAGGAGCTCATCAGCAGTCTGAAGGGGGTCTATGTCAGGAGTTATACCTTCAGCGAGGACTTCGTCTACCCGGAGGCCGACGTGGATGCCTTGCGCAAGCAGCTATCCGAGCCCGGCTGGCAGCGACTGGTCGCCGTCCACGACAGCCCGCGGCACTCCAACGTGGACATCTACATCAGCGTTGGCCGGGGCCGCGCCAACGGCCTCGCCATCATCGCCAGCCAGCCGCGTGAATTCACGATCGTCAATATCATCGGTGCCATCGACCTGAAAAAACTGCATCAACTGCAGGGAAAATTCGGGATCCCGCAGATGCCACTGCCGGACAAGTAGACGCTGCTACAATGGCCACGGACCATCGAGGAGCGCGTCCGTGTCCGAGAAGATCAATCGCGAGCGTCGTACTTTGCTCGAGAGAGCCACCCTGGGAGTCGCGGCCATCGAGCTTGCGCTCGGCAATTCAACTGCGGAGGCGCAGGCACCCGTGACAGCACCATTGAAGCAAGTCGATGCCGGAGTTCTCAACATCGGCTATTCCGAAAGCGGACCCGCGGACGGGCCGGTGGTCATCCTGCTGCATGGCTTTCCCTACGACATCCACTCCTATGTTGATGTCGTGCCGCGTCTCACCGCCAGGGGCTGCCGCACGATCGTTCCATACCTGCGAGGTTATGGCCCGACACGTTTCCGCGACAAGTCAACACCGCGCTCGGGTGAGCAGGCTGCGATGGGCGCGGATGTCGTTGCACTGATGGATGCCATCGGGGTGAAACGCGCCATCTTCTGTGGATACGACTGGGGCG
>DAITMW010000280.1:0-9983 GCA_036834945.1 Steroidobacteraceae bacterium | reverse complement strand
TGCACATTCAGTCCCAGGCAATCATGCCTGTCGTCAAGGCGCATGTACGGTTGGGCCTGCCGATCCCTACGCCATTCCGGCGGTAGCTTCTCTCAATCCTCCAACTCGAGAACGACGACCGTCACGCCGGCGGCCGGTGCTCCAACCTCCGGCACGAAGGCGCGGCTCGCCGCACCGAAGGGACTGCCGCTTCCTGTGACTACCGCAACATACTGCCGGCCATTGACGGCATAGGTCACGGGTGAGGATTCGGCCGCGGCATTCAACCGGGTTCGCCACAGCACCTTTCCATTCGACTGGTCGTATGCCGTGAAGTAGCGGTCGACGTCACCCTCGAACAGCAAGCCACCCGCGGTTGCCAAAGTGGAGCTCGCCAAGGGGATGCGCTGCCGATGAGTCCAGACGACCTTCCGCTTCAGCAGGTCGAGAGCCGCGATGCGGCCGAAGTTGCCGTCGTGACCGGCCGGGAGGCGAGGCACGAAGCGCACATCGAGGCCGCCCTTGGCAGTCTGGTCCGCGCCACGAGGCGCGTAGATATAGTCGGCGCAGTTTTCCAGGATCGGGGTGTAGAGGAGATGGGTCTCCGGGTTGAAGGCGGTGGCCAGCCAGTTACGCGCGCCGAAGCTGTTCGGACAGATCAACCTGGGTTTCCCCGCCTCGGGTTGCACCACGGCGTTGATTGTCTTTTCGCCCGTAACAGGGTCAACCGCCGTGACGAGATTCTGGAAACCGAGATCCGCCGAGAAGACAAACTTTCCCGTTGCCGCGTCGACCGCATCGAACAAGGCCGTTTTGCCTCCGGTGACGACGAGCTTCCTTGCGCGCCCAGCCACTTGCAACGTCACGATGGATTGCTCGAACACCCAGTCCAGATCCCAGACGTCGCGCTTCTGATGTTGGTAATACCAGGCCAGCTCACCCGTCTGCGGCCGCAGTGCAACGGTGGAATCCGTATAAAGCCCATCGTTCGAAGTAACCCCCGGCGCGCCCGCCCGGGGCTCGAGCAACGTCGCCGTGTCGTAGGTGTTCCCGACACCGAAATACACGAGATCGAGCTCAGGATCATAGCTTCCGGCGGTCCAAACACCGGCCCCGAATCGCTCCTCGAACGGAGCGCCGTTCCAGGTATCACCGCCGGGCTCTCCCGGTCGGGCGATGGTATGAAAGCGCCAGCTTTCCCTGCCGTTGTCGACGTCCAGGCCGACGATATAACAGCCGCCGCCTTCCGACACCCCGAGGCTGACTCCAATGATCAATTTCCCTTTGGCGACGATCGGCCCGCCACTGAGCTGCCATCCGATGGCAGCCGGTCGGCCGCTCTTCGCCACCACCTCCTGATCCCAGACGAGGCGTCCCGTCCGCACATCCAGCGCAACAATGTGCCCATCAGCCGTTGGAGCGAACACCTTGTCACCGTAAATCGCCAGGGACTTGGCGTGCGCTCTGCGCCCGTTGTCGAGCTCTTCGGGCAGGGTGCGCAAGTACTGCCAGAGGAGCTCACCGCTGGCAGCGTCGAGAGCCTGCACTGCTGGGCCGCTGTAAACGAACATCACTCCGTCGTGTACGAGCGGCGTGATCTCATTTGTGCTCTGAGGAAGAGTCCAACTCCAGGCCACGCGCAGATGCTTGACGTTCGAGCGATTGATCTGACGCAGAGGGCTGAAACCCTGTGCATCGTACGTGCGCCGCCAGACCAGCCAATCGGACGCGCGCGGATGATCCAGCATTGCGCCCGTGACGGGAGTCAGGGCGGAAAGCTTGCTCTCACGCGCCTTCACCGCCGCAATGTATTGCGGGTCGTTCTCGTGTTTAGGAACCGGCGCGATCATTGGCGGTGGCGGTTCGTCATTCAACTGAACAATGTAGGCCTCAATATCGGCATACGCCTGACCATCGAGCGAACCCACACCCCCAGGCGGCATGGTAGTACGCACCTGCGCGGAAAACGCCGCCCGAGTACGTCCACGCCAGTGACTCTCAAACGCCGCTCCTTTCAGCGGCGGCGCGAATTGAGTGCCCTCGAGGGCTACACCATGGCAGGACAAACACGATCGCGCATAGGCAGCCCGCCCGCGCTCAACTTGCTCCGCCAGACCAGCGGCGCCGCCGGTCGCAGCGCCAGGCGCGGCCCCAGCATTGGCGCTGAGGCCGGCCCCGGCGTTGGCCCCGGCCCCGGCATCGACGCCAACCCCGGCGTTGGCCCCGGCCCCGGCATCGACGCCAACCCCAGCATTGGCTCCAGTCCCGCCATCGACGCCAACCCCGCCCCCGGCATTGGCTCCAGTCCCGCCATCGCCAGCGAAAAGGTTGCCCGCGTACGCCCCGGTCGCCAGCACCCAAGCCACGCCCGCAAGCCCCAGCCTCATACTCCAATCTCTGTGCGCGCAATGACCCACCAGCCCGCCTCCCTAACGGATTCGTCACACCCCTGCAGCCGCCATCGCAACAGCGGCATACGAGCCTCGGCCGACAGTTATTTGCCGTCCGTCTTCTCAGGCTTGTCCGTCTTCTCCGCCGTCTGATACGAAGACGCAGCATCCAACGTGCGGCCATCCGGAAACACAATGTCGCGCGCGCTAGCCCGGGTCGCGCCGTCGCGAGCCTGGTAGGCATTGACGACAATCTTGGTACCCGGCGTCACCGAATCGCGGTTCCAACCCCGCCGCAACAAGAGGCTCGGCGCACCGCCCTCGATCTTCCAATGCTCCACCGTGCCATCGGGCTTCAGCACATCCATGTAGATCCAGGAATGAGGATTGACCCACGAAAACTTCACGACCGTGCCTTCCAGGTGCACGACCTTGTCCGCATCGAATTCCGCGGCGAAGGAGTGATGCGCCTCAGCCGTCAACGGCAGGGCGGTGGACATCGCCAGCAGGCAGGCGAGGGCCGTAGCGCGATTCAACATGGGATGACTCTCCAGTGCGACGGGCGAAGTGGTCAGGGCTTGCCCGGCTTCTCCAGGTCCTTGTACAAGAGCTCCTCGACGAACGGCACACACTTGTGCTCGAGCAGCTCGGCATCGTCCTCGACGTGCTTGTAAAGCGGCATGCGGATCTTCCACGGCGCGCTGTAGGTCCGCGGGTCCTCCAACGTGGCTTCGTAGCGGATCACGTTCGGATTCTGCAAGGTGAAACGCTCGGTCACCTTGAGTGTGGGGCTGACGAAGTTACCGGCGCGATCCAGGTGCGCGCGCCCGTTGAAACCCGATGTTTCCACGACCAGGGTGTCGCCTTCCCAATGACCGTTGGAGCGCCCCATCCAGCTGTCGACCGGCGCTGCCTCGTGGTTGCGCAGGTAGATCGTCCGGTTGGCGGTCGCATAGCTGTACACCATGAGGATGTCGCGATCCCCCTGGAGGATCTGGAAGGGGTAGGGCATGTAGGTCGCACGCGGAATGCCAGGCAGATAACAGGAAGTCTCCGGGTCGGATTTCGGCCACCCGGAGCGCAACTCCTCGCGCATCTTCAAGGCGTCCGGGAGATAAGGAATGGTGCCGCCCACGACCACACTCTTGCCGGCGGGAATCGAAAACAACGCGCCGAACTGCCACGCGGCATCGATTTTGCGCGCGGAGTGCGCCTCCAGGTTCCAGTCGGCGGAATTCATGGCCTGCCAGATGCCGTTCAAGTCCGGCTTGCCCTTCAGGCGCGGGACGTCCGCCAGGGAGACGGTGGTGCTCAAGACGGCCAGCAGCAGCGCCCCGAATTTGCAACGGTCGGCTTTCATATCACGGACCTTCGTCTGTTCGTACAAGGTTGGTATGACGTTCCATGTCTTGACAAGGATATCAGCGCGCGCCACGCTTTCTCAAGGCGTCTTCGGAAAGCTGGTATCAGTTAAACTGATTCAAAAAAGGATCGACGCGAATATGACCGCCAGATGCTTGATCGTCCCGATGCTGGTTGCCGCCGTGATTTTGCCGGGCTGTGTCACCGCGGCTGAGCGGAGCGCCGCGCCCGCGAAGGTGCACAGAACTCCATGGGGTGACCCCGATCTCCAGGGCATGTGGCCGGTCGCCCACCTGATGAGCGTGCCCCTGCAACGGCCCACGAAATACGGCGACCGGCTGCAATTCACCGCGGCGGAGCTTGCAGAGCAGCGCAAGGCCGCCGAAGCGCAGAACAAACGCTACAAGGACGAGGAGGCCCAGCATCGACTGGGCATGGGGCACTGGATGGAAGAGACCGACGTGCCCGTCCAGACTTCACTCATCGTCGATCCGACCGATGGCCAGCTGCCCGCGCAAACATCGCTGGGCAAGGAAATCTCGGCGAAAATGGGCAGCGACTGGAATCGTGAGGTCTTCGACAGTGTCGCCGACTTCGACGCCTGGGACCGTTGCATCACTCGCGGTCTGCCGGCATCGATGTTTCCGTTTCCCTACAACAATGGCATCCAGATCCTGCAGGCACCGGGCTATGTCGTGATCAACCTGGAGATGATCCACGAAGCCCGCATCGTGCCCCTCGGCAAAATGCCGCCGCTCGACGGGGCGGTGCAGCAGTGGATGGGCTCCTCGCGCGGCCATTGGGAGGGTAATGCGCTGGTGGTTGAAACCACCAACTTCAACGGCCAGACCAGCATGACGAGTTTCCCCACGCGAGGCTCGCCTAAGGATCCGCGAGCCAGCAGTACCGGGTTGAAACTGGTGGAGCGCTTCGAGCGCGTCGACGAAGATCATCTCAACTACACGGTAACGGTGAGCGACCCGGCAATGCAGGTCGCCTCGTGGACGGTACGGGCGCCGTGGAGGCGCGACGACAGTTATCAGTTCTACGAATACGCCTGCCACGAAGACAACGAGGCGATCCGTAATTACATCGTCACTTCACGCGCTCGCCGGGCCAAGGAAGCCGCGGCGAAAGATGCGGCGCAATGAGCCTGATCGCATTCAGCCGCTGGCTGGAGGCGACCTCTTTGAGCCAGGTCATCCAGACCACGTCCTGGGCCATACCGGACATCCAGATCGTGCACATTCTTTGCCTCGCCACACTGTTCGCGTTGGCCCTTAACGTGTCGTTACGTGTCGCGGGACGCGGCTTGCTCCTGGAGTCTTCACGAAGTCTCGCCCGCCGTTTCGTTCACGCGATGTGGATCTGTCTGGGTCTGCTGCTCGCAAGCGGCTCGCTGCTCATCATCGCCGAGCCCAGCCGCACTATTACCAACCGCGTGTTCTATATCAAGATGAGCCTGTTGGTGATCGCCATCGCGCTCACCTTGTGGCTCGAGGCCGTGGCGCACCGCGAGTCGGAAAAGCCAACCCGGCTGCACGTCGTGGCCGCGGCCCTCAGCATGTTGATATGGGCTGGCATCATCGTCGCCGGCCGCTACATTGCGTACTACATCACCTGAAAGATAGCCGTGAGCGTCGACTTTCTCGAATGGTTGCAAGCAACCCCTCTGGCGGTGTCGGTCGCCGAGGACTGGTTTCCGCTGGTGGAATCCCTGCACGTCATCGCCATGGCGATCGTGGCCGGCACGATTTTCATCGTGGACACGCGCCTGGTGGGACTGACGTCGAGACAACTGCCCTTCAGCTACCTGTCGGGTCGCCTGCTGCCCTGGACCTGGGGCGCATTCGCCTGTTCGGTAGTGACGGGGACATTGCTGTTCGTGGCGAACGCGACCGGCTACTACGACAACACTCCATTTCGCGTGAAGATGGTCCTGTTGCTGCTGGCCGGCCTCAACATGCTGTATTTCCAGAGGGTCACGTTTCGTACGGTATCCATCTGGGACGCGGCGCGTCCGCCTTCGAGGGCGCGCCTTGCCGGCGCGCTTTCTATCGGCCTGTGGTGCTGCGTCATCGGCTTTGGGCGTTGGATCGGCTTCGTGATCGGTCAGTAACCAATGAAAAACACCTACATATCACTCGCGTTGATGGGCCTTTGCGCCATGAGCATCGCGACCGCCGCGAGCGCCGAGCCGGTCCGCACGGCCGATGGCCTCGTGTCAGGCGTGTCCGGAAAGATCGCCGGTGTAGTCGCGTTCAAAGGCATTCCGTTCGGCGCGCCTCCCATCGGTGAGCTGCGTTGGAAGCCGCCTCGGCCGGTTACTCCATGGAGAGGTGTGCGTCCTGGAGACAAGTTCGGCCCGACCTGCATCCAGCCGCACCAGCCGCAGCGCACGCCCAACAACCGTGCGGTCGACCTCCCGGACTCCCCGCCGATGAGCGAGGACTGCCTCTATCTGAACGTGTGGGCGCCTACGGTCAAACCGAGCGCCAGGCTTCCCGTCATGGTCTGGATCTATGGAGGTGCCTACACCGAGGGGGCGGGGTCGACCCCGTACAACCAGGGCGACACCCTGGCGACCAAGGGCGTAGTCGTTGTGACGTTCAATTATCGATTAGGCTCGCTAGGCTTTCTGGCGCACCCGGAGCTGACGGCCGAATCGCCTCATCACTCGTCCGGAAACTACGCGCTGACGGACGCGTTGGCGGTGTTGCAATGGGTGCAAAAGAACATCGCCGCCTTTGGAGGCAATCCGGATAACGTGACGATCTTTGGCGAGTCCGCCGGAGCGGCCATGTCCGCGGCCCTCGTAGGGGCTCCCGAGGCCAGGGGGCTGTTCGAACGAGCGATCTCGGAGAGCGGCCTGTGGATGGGATTGAACCTGGCCCCCATGCGCCCACGGGAGTCCGCAGAACAACAAACGGTGCAAGCGGCCACGGAGCTTGGCGTAACGAGCCTGGCCGCCTTGCGCAAGCTCTCTGCGGAGGATGCTGCGAATAAACTTCCGAAGCAGGGGATGATCATCGACGGCTGGATCATTCCCGAGGACCTGACCCTGACTTTCGCGGCAGGCCGGCAGAACCCTGTCGATATTCTCGCCGGCTCCAATCGCGACGAGGGCTCGTTTGCCGCCGGTTTCGGCCCACCGATGACGGCGGATCAATGGAAGAGTGGGGCTACACAGCGCTGGGGTGATGCCGCCGCCCTGGGGCTGGAAGCCTACCCGGCGGCGGACGACGCGCAGGCCGCGGCCAACAACACCCGCATCTTCGCCGACAACATGGCGTGGATCACGCGTCTCTATGCAGCGCGACAACGGGCGATCGGCAGACGCGCGTACGTCTATCTCTTCGAACATGAGCCCCCTTACGCCGCAGGTTCACGCAACCTGGGCGTGTGCCACACCTGCGAGTTGCCGTACGTCTTCAACAATCTGGGCGCGCCGCGTCTGTATCCCGACAGTAGCTCACCTGAACGGGCGTCAGCCTCTGCGGCGGATGTGAAACTGGCCGCAATGACGTCGACATATTGGATCAACTTTGCGAAGACCGGCGATCCCAACGGCAAGCGCCTGCCCAGGTGGCCGGTGTTCGACGATCTCACCCGGGGCCCTGTCATGCATCTGCGAGACGAGGCGGCGGTAGCCGAGTCGTTGGAGCCGGCAAAGCTGAAGTTGTACCAGGCGTTGTACGACCAGCAGTTTGGGCAACACACCGCGGCCGCCGATTCCGCTCCCGCGGTACCCGGCTCGGACTGGGAGGGCTACAACAAATCCCTCGAAGGGCAGCGCTATTCACTCCTGGACCAGATCAATCCCGCGAACGCGGCAAGCCTCGTGGAGGTCTGTCGCGCGAGGATCGCCGCCCGCGGCTCCTTGCAGTCCGGGTTGGTCGTCGTCGGCGACTCGATCTTTGTCACGACGGCCACCGAGACGTTCGCGATCAACCCCGTCACGTGCGCGATCAGGTGGCAACACTCCTACCACCGCGGTCAGCAGCCTGGGCTGCCGGTGAATCGGGGTCCCGCCTATCTGAACGGACGCGTCTTCCGCGGTACTGACGACGGCCGTCTCGTCGCACTGGATGCGGCGACCGGCGGTGAGGTATGGACCAGCATCGTGGGTGATCCGACTATCGGGGAGTACATCTCTGGCGCACCCCTGGCCTGGAACGGCCTGGTGATCGTCGGGATCTCGGGAGGAGAGTTCGGTATCCGCGGCAGGATCATGGCCTATGACGCGCTGACCGGGCGGGAAGTCTGGCGCTTCAATACGATCCCCATGGGCAAGGAAGTTGGAGCGGACACGTGGGGCGATGGCAGATGGGCGCCCCACGGCGGAGGTGCCACCTGGTCGGCATTCACACTCGATCCGGTCACGGCGGAGTTGTTCGCACCCATCGGCAACTCGGTACCGGATTTCGCTCCTGGCGACCGACACGGCGCGAACCTGTTTACCGACAGTGCCCTGGTGCTGGATGCGCGCACCGGTGCCCTGAAGTGGTGGTATCAGCTCCAGGCAAACGACGACCACGATCACGACCTCGCCGCGGCGCCTTTGTTGTTCCGCAACGGTAAACACGAGGACATGATGGCAGCCGCCGGCAAGGATGGTTTGCTGCACGTTGTCGACCGCGCCTCGCACCAGGCGCGGTTCAAGGTCCCCATCACGACGGTTGATCCCGTGCGCAAGGTGGTTACCCCTGAGGGAGTGAAAGTCTGTCCAGGCCCGGCGGGTGGGGTCCTATGGAATGGACCCGCAATCGATCCCCGGCGCATGACGATCTTTGTGGGTGCCGTCGATCTCTGCGTTTCCCTCAAGAGCGTACCCGGCACGAAGTATGTTCCACGGGGACTCAACATGGGCGGTGGTAGTGTTGAGCCCACAAGGTTCGGTGAGGCGAGACCGACTGGCGATCCGCCGAGCGGGTGGGTGACGGCGGTCGATGCCGATACGGGCGCCGTCCGTTGGAAATATCACGCCGAGACACCCGTGATCGGCGGAGTGACACCGACAGCCGGCGGCATCGTCATGACGGGCGACAACGCCGGAAACTTCCTCATCTTCGACAGCGACAGCGGCAAACTGCTCCTGAAACAAAACACAGGGGGTGCGCTCGCGGGCGGCGTTGTGACCTACGCCCGCGGGGGGCGGCAGTATGTCGCCTTCACCTCGGGCAATGTCTCGCCCACGGCTTTTGGCGCAGTGGGGCGGCCGAGCATTGTCATCATGGCACTGCCGGCGACTGCGTCAAAGTCGGCCGTCTCCACCGACCCTGATCCGGTGCGGGGCAAACAGGTCTACATCCAGGCGTGTCTGGGCTGCCACGGACCGGACGGTGACAAGGTCCAGGGTCTGGATCTGAAAACCATCGGAGCGCGGCTGAAGGCCCAACAGGTGATGGCATTTGTCGTCAACCCGGTGGCCCCGATGCCCAAGGTTTTTCCGGAGCCGCGCACTGCCGAGGACGAGCGCGATCTGCGCGATGTCGCGGCGTACGTGGCGAGTTGGCCACACTAACCGTGGAGCGCGGCCAACTTGACAGCAGGCCGCGCTAGCCGTCTATCTCGGCCAACGTGACAGCAGGCCACTCTAGCCGTCTATCTCGGCTTACTTCTCTTTAGGCAGCCGCGTGGGCATGTACTCGAGGGTGTTCATCAGCCGCTGCGTGTTGCCTTCCAGCTGGTCGAGCAGGGCCTTGAGTCGCTCTTCATCCACCCCGCTCAACAGCACCTTTTCGCTCCAGTCGGCGTAAGGACGGAACTCATCGAGTATCTGGCGCCCGCGCTTCGTGAGAGTGAACAACGTGAGGCGCGAGTCCGTCGCATCGCGGCACCGCTCGACGAGCTTGCCCGCTTCCAGCGCGCGTAACGAGCGACTCACCCAGGCCTGGTCCACGAGAGCCCTGCGACTGATCTCGCTGACGGGTACCGGGGCGTCGCTGTCCAGGATGTTCAACAGGCGCAGGTCCGTATTGCGCAGGTTCCAGAGCTGGCGCAGGTGCCGCGAGCTCATCCGGATCATGGCATCCCCGAGCCGGCAAATACGCCCGACGACATGGTCATGCAGGAATTTCGACTGCGCCGCCCGCGCGTTCCGCGGACCGCGCGCCTTCTTTTTTCGGGTTTTGCTCGCCACGGCCTGCAGTTTAGCATGGCCGTGGCGTTGCGATTTCGGCAGCTCCCTCAGCCGCTGAAGCGGCGCGCCTGTTTGCCCCCCGCCAGGGGCAACTGGCTCTCGTCAATGAT
>DAITMW010000279.1:0-10005 GCA_036834945.1 Steroidobacteraceae bacterium | reverse complement strand
TCGACTCGCCCTTGTGCATGAGATCGAGCGAGTCGTTGATCTTCTCCACCGGCATTACGTGCGTGATGAGGTCGTCGATGTTGATTTTTTTCTCCATGTACCAGTCAACGATCTTCGGCACGTCGGTGCGGCCACGGGCGCCGCCGAATGCCGTGCCCTTCCAGACGCGGCCCGTCACGAGTTGGAACGGACGGGTCTTGATCTCCTGCCCCGCACCCGCGACCCCGATGATGACCGACACTCCCCAGCCGCGGTGGCAGCACTCGAGTGCCTGGCGCATCAGGTCGACGCTGCCGACACATTCGAAGCTATAGTCGGCGCCGCCGTCGGTGAGCGCGACCAGGTGCTGCACGAGGTCGCCGCCGACCTCCTTCGGGTTCACGAAGTGGGTCATGCCGAATTTCTCGGCGAGTGCCTTGCGCCGCGGATTCAGGTCGACGCCGACGATCTTGTTGGCGCCCGCCAGGCGCGCGCCCTGGATGACGTTCAGACCGATACCACCCAGGCCGAACACGACGACATTCGCGCCGGGCTCCACTTTGGCGGTGTTGATCACCGCGCCGATGCCGGTAGTGACGCCGCAGCCGATGTAGCAAACCTTTTCGAACGGTGCGTCCTCGCGGATCTTCGCCAGCGCGATCTCGGGCAACACCGTGAAGTTGGAGAACGTGGAGCAACCCATGTAGTGGTGCACCATCTCGCCGCCGATGGAGAAGCGGCTCGTGCCATCCGGCATGACGCCTTTCCCTTGCGTGGCGCGGATGGCCGTGCAGAGATTCGTCTTGCGCGAGAGGCATGATTTGCACTGCCGGCACTCGGGAGTATAGAGGGGGATCACGTGATCGCCCTTCTTCAGGGTGGTCACTCCGGGCCCCACATCGACGACGACTCCCGCCCCCTCGTGTCCGAAGATGGCGGGGAACAGGCCCTCCGGGTCCGCGCCCGAGCGGGTGAACTCATCCGTATGGCACACACCACTGGCCTTGATCTCGACCAGTACCTCGCCCGCCTTCGGCCCCTGGAGATCGACTTCGACGACTTCCAGCGGTTTGCCCGCGGCGTAGGCGATAGCAGCTTTCGTTTTCATGCAGACCCTCGCGTTTCGACAGCCTGCCCGGGTAAAGGAATCCCCGAGCGTGGCGAGCGGAAGAGTCTACCCGCTGGCTGAACGAAATTAATACAGCCCGCCCAGGGGCGACCACTTACGGAGCCAGTGTTCCAATACGGAACACTCGCCACCGGGTCTGTATCGAAAAATAGGCTCGTTCAAGTGACACTTTCCAGACCGTGGCATAATCGTTTCGAAGATCGAACACCGTCCCGTTCGATGGGGAGCTTCGCCAACAGTGAGGGGGAGGCCATGCTCCAGCAGATTGGTAGTCACGCCCGTTACATCCAGTCCGTTCTCCGGGGTGGCGCGGAAAGCGCCGGCACACCGGACTACGTGAAACGTTCCTGGCTCAGATGTCTGAGCCAGTATCATCTCGACCCGCAGTCCCAGCGGGAGCCGTTCGTGTTGCCCCGCGAGGAACGCCTCGCCCGCAAGGAGGCCAATCTAGAGCTCGTCTCCTTCGCGGATGCCGAGATGGCGCACCTCTACCATCAGCTTGCCGGTTCGGGGTACTCCATCATCCTGACCGACCGGGACGGCGTCCTCCTGGATTACTACGGAGACTTGAGCTTCAGAAATGCGGCCTTCCGCACGGGCCTGGTGCTCGGAGCGGTGTGGAGTGAGGAGCATGGCGGCACCAACGGAATGGGCACCTGCCTGATCGAGCGCGCCCCACTCATCATCCATCGCGACCAGCATTTCTTCTCCCGCAACACCGGCCTGACCTGTTGTGCCTCGCCGATTTTCGACTATCGCGGTGAGCTGGTGGCCGTGCTGGATGCCTCCGGAGAGTCGGATCGCGCCCAGCAACACACCCTCGTTCTCGTGAACATGTCGGCGCAGATGATCGAGAACCGACTGTTCCTGAACCGCTTCCGCGACGGCTTCGTCGTACGATTCCACAGCCGGCCCGAACTGGTCGGAACCTGGAGCGAGGGCATCATCGCCATGGATGCCAACGGGGCGATCGCCGCCCTCGACCGCAACGCCCTCTTCCAACTCGGGTTCAAGAGCTCGGCCGAGCTGGTGGGCGCGCCACTCGAGCGCCTGTTCAACATCTCGTTGCCGGCGCTGGTCGGACGCAGCCAGAAGAAGTCCTTCCATCCCCTGCCCATCTATGAAACCCGCCACGGCGGCCGCTTCTTCGCCGTCGCGCAGGCGCCGCAATCAAAGCGCGCCCCCGCGGGAAGCAAACAGCGGATCGAGCCTGCCGAAGAGCGCTCACTGCCGGAGACGCAGCGCAGCGTGCTGGATGAGCTCGACCTGGGCGACCCGGTGCTCGCACGGAATATTCAAGCGGCCAAACGCGTCGAGTCGCGCGACATTCCGATCCTGCTGTTGGGTGAATCCGGCACCGGGAAGGAGTTTTTCGCGCGTGCCGTGCATGCGGCCAGTGAAAGAGCCGACAAGCCGTTCATCGCCGTGAACTGCGGCTCGCTGCCGGAATCGCTGATGCAGAATGAGCTGTTTGGGCGCGCCGGCGCTGCCAGCACATCCTCGGAAGATGAGCGCGGCAGGATCGTACAGGCCAACGGCGGCACCCTCTTCCTCGATGACGTCGGGGATCTGCCGCTGGAGCTGCAAGCGCAGCTCCTGCATGTGTTGGAAGAGCGGGAGGTGTTGCCGCGAGGGTCGGAAACAGCCGTCAAGGTCGACATCCGCCTGATCAGCGCGGCCCGTGGCAGCCTGCAGGAAAAGATCCGGCGCGGTGAGTTCCGCGAGGATCTGTTCTACCGCCTGCAGAGCCTCGTGCTCACCCTGCCGCCTCTGCGGGATCGCAGAGACAAACAGGCGTTGATTCGGCATATCTTCTCGCAGGAAGCCGCGGCAACGCCGGCGGTGAGCTTGAGCGAGGATCTCATTGACGCACTATGTGCCTACTCATGGCCAGGCAACATCCGGCAGCTACGTAATGTGCTGCGTGGAATGATTGCCCTACGAACCAGCGACAGGCTCGACAGCAGCAGCCTCCCGGCCGACTACGGCATTGGTCAGCCCGTCTCGGAGAGTGAAACGCTCGCTGAGACGGCATCGACCGAGGCGCAGTCTCTGAACCCGCTCGAGAAGGCCGAGCGCAGTGCCCTGTTGCGCGAGATCGATCTGCACCACGGCAACATCAGCCGTGTGGCGCAGAAGCTCGGGATAGGACGCAATACGCTGTACCGTAAGATGCGGCGGTTGGATATCGCCTTTCCGGCGAGGCAGTCGGCGCGCCGTTAGGGATAACCTACCAGTCGTTATGTGTTAGGTAGACGTACGCGTAACCCATGACGAACAGCATGCACACCGCGCACGCGATGAAGGTGCCGCACGCGGCGGCCAGCAGTACGAAAATGCTGAGCGGTCCGGCGCCCCCGGAGCCCAGGGCATCGAAGAGCGCGGTCAGAACCATGGCCACGGAGCAGCACAGCGCCCATCGGCGCATGCAAGCCGCGAGCGGCCCCCGCATGCTGCGGTTGTGACGATAAGCCGCCATGCGCTCCTCGAAGGTACCGCGGCTCACATCCTTCATCATCTGCAAAGGCGAAAAAAATCTCGCGAGGCTCTGTATCACGCCGACTCTCATTCACTTGTCCAGGGCTATGCCCACCTTTCCTGACTAGACGATCGGGCGCGGCACATGTTCCGCCGCGGAGCGCCCTTGCCACCCTATGATCGCCTGCTTACGTGGACTCATTCTGCGCCACAATGCCCGCCCTGCGTTTGTTAAGAAAAGGAGTGTGCTCATGGCCAATACGATCTTCGGGAAAATCCTCGGGGGCGAGATCCCGTGCCACAAGGTCTACGAGGATGAGAAGGTCCTGGCGTTCCTGGACATCAATCCCCTGAGCACAGGGCACACGCTGGTGATTCCCAAGGAGCCGGCGGAAACGATGGACCAGCTTTCCGACGAGTCGGCCGCGGCGCTCGGGCGCGTACTGCCGCGCATCTGCCGGGCTGTCATCGCCGTCACCGGGGTCAAGCAGTACAACGTCCTCGAAAACAATGGCACGGCGGCCCACCAGGCCATCGCCCACGTGCATTTCCACATCATTCCCAAGCCGAACGCGATCCAGGGGCTCGGGGTCGGCTGGCCCCAGCAGGCCTTCGATCACCAAGCCGGCGCGGAGCTGGCTGCGAAACTCCGGGCGGCCGTCACCTGAGTCTGCTGCCTTGACTCATTCGTAAGTCATCGCTTACAGTAAGTCCCTACTGACATAGGAGGGATCAGACGTGAGCGATGACATGATCATTCATGGCGTGCCGGGCAGCCCCTACGTCCGCAGCGCCCTGCTAGGCCTCGAAGAAAAAGGCATTCCCTACCGGCTGGCACCGATCGAAGCCCCCCGCGGTCCGGAGCACCTGAAACTGCATCCGTTCGGCCGGGTGCCGACCCTGGACCATGGCGAGTTTCGGCTATACGAAACTCAGGCGATTCTTCGCTATGTCGATACGTTCGGCGGCTCGGCCGGAGCCCCTGCTCTGCAGCCGCGGGATCCGCGCGCGGCGGCCCGGATGAATCAAATCGTCGGCATCGTCGACTGGTATGTCTTTCCAACCATCAGCGTCGGCATCACCGCGGAACGCCTGATGTCACAGCGCTTCTGGAACCGCCCTCCCGACGAGGCAAATGTCGCGAAGGCTCTGCCGGGTGCCCGGGTTTGTGTGAGCGAGCTCGACCGCTTGAAGGGTGATTCACCGTTCATGGTGGGCGACGCCCTGTCCATCGCGGACCTGATGCTCGCGCCACAACTCGAGTTTTTCAGGGCGACACCCGAGGGGACGGAGTTGCTCTCGGGCACGGGGCTGGAAGGCTGGCTGACACGGATGGGTATGCGTGCGAGCATGCAGGCCACGCAGGCCGAGCGCCTGAGAATGTCCGCATGACGATATGACCAAGAAGAGCTCCTCGGCCGCCACCGCCCTCGCCGCTCTCGCCGATCCAACACGGCGGGAGTTGTTCGAGAGGTTGCGGGCCGGGCCGCGCGCGGTGGGAGAACTCGCGCGCGGTGTGACCGTGTCACGGCCTGCGGTGTCTCAACACCTGGCCGTTCTGAAGGCTGCGGGGCTGGTCCGGGATACGGCATCGGGCACCCGCAGAGTTTACGAGATCGACCCCAAGGGCCTGGGTGCCATTCGCGCCTGGCTCGATGACATGTGGGGAGGCGCGCTGCAGAGTTTCAGCGCGGAGCTCGACGCCTCAGACAGCGACGCGACCCCGGAGAAAAACGAACCTTGAGCGCGTTTGAGGCCAGCGCATGAGCAACCTGCAGATCCGTCCGGCTCCCGTCAGGCGCAGCGTCATCGTCAAAGCGGACCTCGAGCACTCGTTCGCGGTCTTCACGGCCAACATCGGCCGCTGGTGGCCGCGATCGCACTTCATCGGGGCCGCCCCTCCGGCGAATGTCGTGATGGAGGGCCGGGCCGGCGGGCGATGCTACGAGGTTGGTACCGACGGCGCGGAATGCGAGTGGGGCAAGGTGTTGTTGTGGGAGCCGCCGAACCGGATGATCCTCGGCTGGCAGATCAACGCCAACTGGAAGTATGACCCGGCCTTCGTGACCGAAGTTGAGGTTGTGTTCACGGCACTGGAGGGTGGCGGCACCCGGGTCGACCTGGAGCATCGCAACCTCGAGCGCTATGGAGACCAGGCCGGGCGGATGCGGGACGCGTTCGATTCCGAGGGCGGCTGGCTGGGGATTCTCAAGTCGTTCGCCGCCAACGCTGAGGACATCTGAGCCTCACCCGGGGCCGTCGAAGCCTGACCCGTACCGGATAGCTTGGCGGGAACGGTTCTTGCAATCTTGGGTATAACTTGCACAGTAAACCCAAGTTATAGGCCGTGCCGATCCCACCACAGCTTGCAAAGTCGCCTACAGGCATCCAGGGCTTGGACGAAATTACCAACGGCGGGCTGCCGAAGGGGCGCCCGACGTTGGTCTGCGGAGGTGCCGGCTCAGGCAAGACGTTGCTGGCGGCGAGCTTCCTGCTCAACGGCATCGTGGAATTTGGCGAGCCGGGCGTCCTGGTGACCTTCGAAGAGACCGGCGAGGAGCTGGCCGGGGACCTCGCCTCCCTGGGCTATGACCTGGGCAAGCTGGTCGAGGAAGGCAAACTCATCGTCGATTACGTGCGCGTGGAGCGCAGCGAGATCGAGGAGACCGGCGAGTACGATCTGGAGGGACTGTTCGTACGGCTCGAGCACGCCATCAGCTCGATCGGCGCGCAGCGGATCGTCCTCGATACGATTGAATCGCTGTTTGCCGGTCTGTCCAACCCCGGGATTCTGCGCGCCGAGTTGAGGCGCCTGTTCCGCTGGTTGAAGGACAAAGGTCTGACGGCTGTCCTCACTGGGGAACGGGGTGACTCGGCCCTCACGCGGCAGGGGCTCGAGGAGTATGTTTCGGACGCCGTCATCCTGCTGGATCACCGCGTCCAGGAGCAGGTGTCGACCCGGCGCCTGCGCATCGTCAAATATCGCGGCTCACACCACGGCACCAACGAATATCCCTTCCTGATCGATCGGGATGGGTTGAGCGTGTTGCCCGTGACTTCACTGGGCTTGTCCCACCCCGCGCATAAAGAGCGAGTGTCCAGCGGGGTAGCCCAGCTCGACGAGATGTTGAGTGCCGAAGGCTACTACCGCGGCAGCACGGTACTGCTGTCCGGCACCGCGGGCACAGGCAAGACGAGCCTGGCGGCGCACTTCGTGGATGCCGCCTGCCGACGCGGGGAGCACTGCCTGTATTTCCTCTTCGAGGAGTCACCGCAACAGCTCCTGCGCAATATGCGCTCGATCGGTATCGATCTGCAGCAGTGGGTGGACCGTAACTTGCTGCACTTCCAGGCTGACCGTCCCTCGCGCTTCGGCTTGGAAACGCACCTGGCTACCATGCAGCGCGAGGTACGCAAGTTCACACCAGCCGTGGTGGTGGCGGACCCGGTGACGAATCTACTGACGGTGGGCTCGCAGAGCGACGTTCGCTCCATGCTGACCCGCATCATCGACTACCTCAAGCTGGAGTCGATCACCGGCCTGTTCACCAGCTTGACCCCCGGCCGGATGGAGCTCCAGGAGACCGACGCCGGGATCTCCTCCCTGATGGACACCTGGATCGTACTCAGCATCAACGAGGAGAACCGCAAGCGTCGCCGCTGGCTCACGGTGTTGAAATCGCGCGGCATGGCGCATTCCCACAGCGTGCGGGAGTACATGTTGACAGACCAGGGGTTGAAGGTGCTCGATGGTGAGAACGCGCCCCGCGGTAAAGCGGTAGCCGGAGTATAGGAAACGTGCAACAACAACTGAACACGACGGCACCGGTTGCGTTGAGCAGCGAAACATTCCTGTTGCGTTTGTACGTGGCCGGACAAACGCCGAAGTGTGTGCGGGCCTTTGCGAATCTGAAGAGCATCTGCGAGGAGTACCTGGCCGGGCGTTATCACATCGAGATGGTCGACTTGCTGCAAAATCCGCAGCTCGCCCGCGGCGACCAGATCCTGGCCGTACCGACTCTCGTCCGGCGCCTTCCCGAGCCGATCAAGAAAATCATCGGCGATCTTTCCAATACCGAGCGCGTCCTCGTCGGCCTCGACCTGCGGCCCGCCCGGCGGTCCAATACGTGACAGCAACGGACGACAAACCGGTGGTCGCCCTGACCCTGGAGGAAGGAAGTCTTCCTCTGGACGCGACCGGACGCTACATCCTCAAGCTGTACGTAACAGGCCTCACGACCCGATCGGCGCGCGCGATCGAAAACCTGCAGACCTTCTGCGAGAAACACCTGTCAGGCCGGTACGAGCTGCAGGTGATCGACGTCTACCAGCAACCCGAGCTGGCCCGGACCGAGCAGATCGTCGCGATTCCGACTTTGATCAAGAAATTGCCGCTGCCATTGCGCCGGCTCATCGGTGACATGTCCGACGAAGAGCGCGTCCTCGTCGGACTCGACATTCTCCCACACCAGTGAGGAGGCGGAGGGGCAGTGGTGGATGACTTCAGCGCTCAGCAACGGATCGCCGAGCTCAGCGCGCGCCTGGAGGAGGCGGAAGAGACCCTGCGTGCAGTGAGCGCTGGCGAGATCGACGCGTTCATCGTACAAGGACCCCGCGGCGAGCAGGTCTACAGCCTGCGCAGCGCCGAGCAGCCTTATCGAACGCTCGTGGAGGAAATGCAGGAAGGCGCCGCGATTCTCACGGCCGCGGGCGATATCGTCTATTCCAATCGGCAACTGGCGACGCTGTTCGCGATCCCGCTGGAAGACATGATCGGCAGATCGCTCGACCAGTTCCTGTTCGGTCCCGACCGGGCTACATTCATGGCACTACGCAAAGCCGGCTCAGGTAAGTGCCGTGCACGCCTGACGGCGGCGAACGGTCGGGCCATCGATGTCTACCTGTCACTTTCAACTTCACAATCCGATGGTGACGTTGAGCGCCTCAACCTCATCGTGACGGATCTGAGCGCGCTGGTGGATGCTCAGAGCGGCCGTGATCGGGCCGAGCAGGAGAGCCAGGCCAAGGACGAGTTCATGGCGATGCTGGCGCATGAGCTGCGCAATCCGTTGAGTGCCATCAGCGCCGCGATCCAGGTACTGGAGGCGAGCAACGGCCACGACGCCCCTGCCCTGCGCGCCCGCTCGATCATTGGCAGGCAGGTCCAACATCTCGCGCGGCTGGTCGATGACTTGCTCGAAGTGGGACGCGTGGTCACCGGCAAAATCGCACTCGACCGCCGTCCGATTGATTTCGCTGACCTGGTGCATCGCACAGTGGCCGTTTTTGGCGAGCGTCGCAACGACCAACGCCTCGAGATCACGACGCAAGCCGCGTGGATCAACGGCGACCTGGTGCGGATGGAGCAGATCGTCAATAACATTGTCGGCAATGCGGTGAAATACACGCCCGCCGGCGGGTTGGTCCGTGTGCGCCTGACGCTCGAGGGCGGTGATGCCGTGCTGCGGGTGGAGGACAACGGATACGGGATCGCGCCGGAGCTGCTACCCCGCATTTTCGACTTGTTTGTCCAGGGCGAGCGGACTCTCGATCGGGCCCAGGGTGGGCTCGGGATCGGCTTGACACTGGTGCGACGGTTGGTGGCGCTCCATGGAGGTACGGTGTCCGCTGCCAGCGAGGGACCGGGACGCGGGAGTGTCTTTACCGTGCGGCTTCCCAAAATCCCGTGTCCGCAGGCGGCCCTGGCACCGTCCGTTGCGCAAGGTCAGCCCAATGACTCCCCCCTCAGCCGCCGGGTGTTGATTATTGAGGACAACCGGGACGCCCGGGAGATGTTCCGGATGATGCTCGAGCTGGCGGGCCATGAGGTGCTGGAGGCTGAGGAAGGCCTTTCCGGCCTGGCATTGCTGAAAGCCACGCAGCCGGACGTGGCGGTGATCGATGTTGGTTTACCAGGGCTCAACGGGTATGAGATCGCTCGGCGATTCCGGGCGGAGGCACCTGGAGCCGGCGTGATGTTGGTTGCACTCACGGGCTATGGGACGCCTGAGGCCCGCGAGCGGTCGCGGCAGGCAGGATTCGATCACCACTTGATCAAGCCGGTGAACGCGGAGGCGCTGCAGGAGATCATGCGGGCTGATGGAGCCGCGGATGGCGCTGGTGCTCGCGACGGTGACGGAACCGATTGGGCTTCTCGCGAGGCTACGGTGGCTGCCAGCGTTACCGCGGCGGTCGCTGGGGCTGCCGCTTCGGGCGGGACCTCGGCGGCGAGGCGGCGCTGAAGGGGTCGACTCGCACTCAAGACGAGGCGCACTCGGGACGAGCGCACACTCAGGACTGCTCGTGAAATATTTCTGCCACGTCCCTTGTGGGGGCTGGCAGCGCCTCGTATAATGCCTGGCTTCCTGGTGCGGGGTGGAGCAGTCTGGCAGCTCGTCGGGCTCATAACCCGAAGGTCG
>DAITMW010000278.1:5983-10006 GCA_036834945.1 Steroidobacteraceae bacterium | reverse complement strand
AGGTCCTTGCGCAGCACGATGACCTGCTTGTGATCCACGATGCCTCCCGGCGCGCCGAAGGCCCGGACCCTCAGTGACCGATCGTCTCAGCCAACGTCGGCCCCTCATCCGGCCCACGCGTGGCGCGATAGAGAATCGCCCCAACCGCCCCACCAATCAGCGGCGCCACCCAGAAAATCCACAACTGCGCCAACGCCCACCCATGCACAAACACCGCAGGCCCCGTGCTGCGCGCCGGATTCACCGAAGTGTTGGTCACAGGAATACTGATCAAGTGGATCAACGTCAGCGCGAACCCGATCGCCAGCGGCGCGAAATTACCGGGCGTGCGCTTGTCCGTCGCACCCATGATCACGTAAAGGAAAATCGCCGTCATGACGATCTCACAGACAAACCCCGCGCCCATGGAGTAATGCCCGGGCGAATGCTCGCCAACGCCGTTGGCCGCCAATCCCGCCGCGATCGGGTCCGACCCGTTGCCACTGGCGATGAACACGAGCAGTCCCGCGGCCGCGATGCCGCCGAGGACCTGTGCGATCCAGTAAGGGATGATCTCACCGCCCGGATGCCGCCCGCCGACAAACAGCCCGAACGTGACAGCCGGATTGAGGTGACAGCCCGAAATGTGCCCGATGGCATAAGCCATGGTCACCACCGTCAGGCCGAACGCGAGCGCGACGCCGAGCAGCCCGATCCCGACGGAGGGAAAGGCGGCCGACAGGACCGCGCTGCCGCAGCCACCGAGAACCAGCCAGAAGGTCCCTATGAATTCGGCCAGGAGTCGCTTGGAAAGTGGCATCAGAGGCATGTGTCGTCCCTCGTCCGTTCAGACGGTTTGTTGTTCTCGGCGCCGCTGCAGGAATAAACGTTCCCAGGGCCGCCGCCCGCGCGCATCCTATTCCCGAACCCCTGACACGTTCAATCGCAGCTGCACTCCCCCAAACCCCGCACGCCCTGCGACTCAATGATGCAGAGCGATTGGGAATGAAGGCCATGGATGCGGGATCACCCACCGGCTGAAGATATCTTCAGGCGACCGGCGCTCGCTGGCGCCGCCGCCCTCCTGTTCCGCGCCGCACTACAGGCAGCCATCTCGCGCGGATCAGGGATTGGCCATGATCAGAAGGCTCTAGCAACTGCTCACGTTGAGTATCGCCACGCTATTCGCCGTGTCGGCGAGCGCGGCTTGCCGGATGAAAGACGTGAATGTGAGTTTGATCTGGAAGCCCTCGCGCCCCGCGAAAGCCAACTCGGGTCACAACCCGCCGCTCGAGTCGGATGCCTTCGTGGTGGCGAGCGGCTATGGCTCCCACTCGCAAAGGAATCTCGCGATTTCGTCAGGGCAGCGACTTGACCAGCAGACCCGTTGAAGACGCGGTCGTGGGCGTTACGTCACCCGGTGTCCGGCATGCAGCAATGATCACGCTTGCTTGACAAAGAGGGTCGCGAGTGCCACGGTCAATGTGCCAAGGGACGTGTGCTACATATGGCAGCCGCTGTCACAAAGCGCTTGCGCGGAGCGCATCGAAAACCGGTCACGTGGATCGTGCCGTTTCTCTTGATCTGCGCCCCAGCATGGGGGGCGGACACCGAGACAGGCAGCGCGAACACGGACCAATTGCCGGAGGTGACCATCAACGCTCGCCGGGAGGCCGTTGAGAAAGAAGTCCACACCTTTGTCGGCAAGCTTACCCACAGCCGTCGCTTCTCTGCCGAGTCGGTGCCCCGTTGGACGCAACCGCTGTGTTTCCTTGCGTCGGGTCTGCCCCGAAGTCACGCTGAGTTTGTCGTTGCCCGACTCTCGAAGCTCGCGCTTTCCATCGGAGCCCGATTGCAAAAAGTGGGATGCTCACGCAGCAGTGCAAACTTCCTGGTCGTCTTCACCCCAAAACCTCTCGAGACGCTGAAGTACCTGAACCACCACCCGGCGCTTCTCTTTCACGGTGATGCCAGGCCACAGCAGATCAACTCATTTCTGAGTCCTCCTGAATCCGAGGTCGTCCGCGTTTGGCACAACGCCGAAGTGCGGGCGCCGGATGGCACACCGTTGGATCCGGGCGGTGCCGGTCGATGCGCGCAGATGCCTGGAGTTTCAGTCAATTGCGCACCCAAAGCGTCGCGCGTCGCCTCATCGGCAAGCCAGGTCTTCACGCAAGCCCTCGTCATCGTCGATTCGACCCGTCTTCAAGGTATCCAACTCGGCCAAATCAGCGACTACATCGCGATGGCTGGATTGGTCGACCTCGATCTGGACACTGACTTCAGTGACGCGCCGTCGATCTTGCGACTGTTCTCCGCTCCGCCAGACAAGCGACCGGAAGGCCTTACCGATTGGGATCGCGCCTTCCTGAGCGCGCTCTATCAAACCGATCAGGGCAATCCACTACAGCGCGGCCAGATCGTGACCAAAATGGTCGGCGAGCTCGCGCACTGATTTCGGGGAAATTCCCGCCCTTTCTGGACTCAGCAGGGCGGGAGCGTATACTCAACCTGCTCCGCGCGGTGCCACCGGCAGCTATCCCGCGCGGACCAGGGAACGGCCATGACCAGAAGGCTCCAGCAGCTCCTCATGTTGTGCGCCGGCACGCTGTGCGCTCTGTCGGCGGGCGCGGCGTGTCGAATGAAGGACGTGACGGAAATCCCCGTCGAAATCGCCACCAACAAACTCCTGACACAAGGCCTGATCAATGGCCAGCCGGTCAGCGTGCTCATCGATACCGGGGCGAACGTGAGTATGCTCTGGAAGCCCGCCATCGAAAGGCTCGGCCTGAGGTTGATCAACGGGCCGCGGAGGAGTGTCTACGGCCTGGGGGGCGAGTCACACGTCTATTCCGCCTTCGTGGACGAATTTCAGGTGGCTTCGTTCGCCGGCCGGAATCGGCGCTTCCCGGTGGCCGGCGATGTGGCGACCGGAATAGATTTCATCCTCGCGGAGGATCAGCTGTCCCGGCCCGCGCTCGTGGAATTCGATTTGGGTCATCAAGCCATCAGGACGATGGAGCCGAGCGGATGCACCCTCGAGCAGTTACCGTATTGGACCAGGACCTACTCGATGGCGGACCTCGTTACCTCCCCGCGCAATGCACAGGCAATGTGGGTCGACGTCCAGCTGAATGGCCACACTGTGCGCGCGCAGATCGACTCCGGGTCATCCATCTCCATCGTCTCGAAATCGGTGGCGGACGCCGCGGGTCTGCGCTATGTCAACAACGCCGACCAGCTCGTGGGGATCGGGCCTGGCTCACTCGAAACCTGGCTCGCCGACGTGCAGACCTTCACCGTGGGCGATGAAACCATCAAGAACACCCAACTGCGGGTGGCCCAGATGGGCAAATACCGCACCACGGTGCGGCTCGGATCCAGGATCCCCGTGGCAGTCGCGGGCGAGCCCGAAATGCTCCTGGGCCTCGATTTCCTGCGCGCCCATCACGTGCTCGTCAACAACTCCGAGCACAAGCTCCTGTTCACCTACGAGGGCGGTCCTGTGTTCGAAACCGCGAGCCCTCCCGAATCAAACGCGAATCCGGGAGGGGCCGCGCGGTTGTCCCAACACTAGTTCCCGCCGCCGTACAGCGGGAGCTTCGGCCTCAGATTGTTGGTGGAGAGTGTTTCCACCGTAGCCGGATCGCCGCAGACGAACGTTTTCCCGAGGATGTTCGAGCCGGTCCGCGGATGGTCGTCGATCAGACAGTAGTAGTGCTTGGAGTCATGTGTCATGGGTACGTACCCCCATTTGACGACACTGTCCTGAATCCAAGGCTCATCCTTCACGACCTGCCAAGGAGAGTTGTTGCTCGACTGCCAGACACCCGTCTGGTAGTGCAACTCGTAATAGCCGCGCAGGTGATAGGTCGGAAGCGATGTGGTGTTTTGAGGTGCAGCCAACGCAAGTGAGGTCAATGCACCGAGGCAAGCCAGACTTCCAGCGGCAACGCGCATAACTCCTCCGTTTCCGTAGATAGGTCAATCACGCGCCGGATTTGAGCGTACTCCCTTCCCGCTGCCCGGGCCACTACACCTGGC
>DAITMW010000278.1:0-5883 GCA_036834945.1 Steroidobacteraceae bacterium | reverse complement strand
TGCTGCAGTGTCGCCTGCTCCGCAAACCCATGCCGCGCCGCATGGCGCGCCGGTATCGTGTCCCAGGCACGATGCTCGATCGACACCCGGGTCTCCTCTCCGACGGCCTCAAACCCAACCTCCACCTCCGTCGACTGCTCCGGCGCGAAGCTCGCCTGACGCCAGGTAAACACCAACCGCTTGCCCGGCTCCCACACCGAGATCCTACCGATCTCGAAAGTCGAGCCATCCTCGAACGTAGTGAACAGCCGGCCGCCCGCGCCAGGCTCGAAAGCCAGCCGTCCATCACCGGCGGCACTCACCTTGAAGAGCCCACTCGGCTGCCACCACGACGCGATCTCCTGCGTGAAAACCTCGAACGTCCGCATGGGATCCGCGGGTACACGCAGAGCGAGAAACACCTTCGAAGTCATTTCCGCCCTTGGCGCAAATGCGCCTTGAAAGCCGCCAACTGCCGGCCCCACAGGGTCTGCGTCTCCTCCAGCCACGCCTTCAGGTCAGCCATGGGCTCGGGCCTCAGTCGATAGATGCGCACCCGCGAATCGAACTCGTCCCGATCCTCCTCGACGAGCCCACTCTCGCGCAACGTCTTCAGATGCCGGCTCATCAGCGGAAAGGCAATCTTCGTAGCCTCCGCCAGCTCACCGGCCCGCCGCGGCCGCTCCCGCAGGAGATCCACGACGCGCCGGCGGTACGGGTCCGCCAGCGCGGCGAGAGTCCGATCCAGATCGTGAGCGCTCACTTCAACGGCTGGAACTTGAAGCCGGTCGCCTGCTCCATCTCGGCCAACGTCACCTGTTTCACGGTCTGCGCGAACGTCCAGTGATGCCCCTCGGGGTCCACCGCCGTGTAAGTGCGATCGCCGTAAAACCGGGTAGCGGGCGAGTTCTCGATCGCAGCGCCTGCCTGCCGCGCCTGCTCGCAATGCTCGTCGATGCCCTTGCTGAGGCGCACGTGGATACGTTGGGTGTTGGCTCCGCCGATGGAGCTGGGACTGCGGCTCCACGCCGCGAACTCATTGCTGATCATGATGACGCCATCGTCATGGGTCATCTCCGCATGCACGATGTTGTCCTTGGAGTCGGTGAGAACCTCGCCGACCTCGAACCCGAACGCCTTCTGCAACCACTTCAGCGCCGCACGATTGTCCTTGTAAACAATGGAGGAAATGAAAGCCGGCCGTCGCGGGGTGCTCATGGGAAGTGCTCCATATTTAGCAATCCGGTAAATATTTAACAAAAATGATAATCACTTTGTCAAGCGTGGCGACCGCGGCGCGAGCGAGGACCGCAATTTTCTCCAAGTGCCGCCCCGGCCATCCGCCCTACGCTCGCCCTGCCGACCACAGGAGACCCGTATGGCCACCATCCGCAAGGACATCCCTCTCAACGCCCCTCCAGACCAGGTCTGGGACGTCATCCGCGACATAGGCGCAATCCACCAACGACTGGCGCCGGGCTACGTCGTCGACACACGAGTGGAGGAGGGCGGCGCCGCAAGAATGGTGACCTTCGCCAACGGCGCCGTAGTGAAGGAGCTGATTGTCACCGTGGACAATGACGCACGCCGACTAGCCTACGCCGTCGTAGGCGGCACCGCCGCGCACCACAACGCCTCCTTCCAGGTCTTCCCAACACCGGAAGGCGGCACCTCGCTGGTCTGGATCACCGACATCCTGCCAAACACGGTGGCAACCGCGTTCGCCGGTATGATCGAAGGCGGCGCCAGCGTGATCAAACGCACGCTCGACGCGCATTAAGTCATGAGAGGCCTGCGCGGGGCCGTGACCGACTCAGGTCACCCAGCGCCGACCGCCGGCTCCAGAAACGTGAGCCGCCTCTCATCCGCATCCAACCGGACCCGAACCCCCAACGGCACCGCCTCGTTGACATCATCCCCATGTCCAACAGGAAACCCAGCCGCACAGGGAAGCCCCGTAGCGGCCGCAAGCTCCCGCAGCACCTCGCCCGCCGTGAATCCCCCATCGCGGGGCTCACAGCCCAGGAATTGCCCTAGGGCGATGCCTTTGACCTGCCGGAACACCCCTGCAAGCTCCAGGTGAAGCCACATCCTGTCGAGCCGGTACGGCTGCTCGGAAACGTCCTCGAACACGAGCACGGCGCCCTCGAGATCCGGCATGAACGGCGTCCCCAGCAATCGCGTGAACACCGAAAGATTGCCGCCCAGCAGCGGTCCTTCCACCGTTCCGCCAACGTAGGTCTCCGACCCCACGAGCGGCGCAGCCGGCGATGCCGATTCGAGCAGCGAGATGAGCCGCTCCGAGCTCCCCACAGGAAGCCGCCCGAGTTGAGTCAGCACGGGTGCGTGAATACTCACCAAACCGTTGCTCTGGAGCCACTGATGGAGCGCCGTGATGTCAGAAAACCCGATCAGCGGCTTGCCTGGAATCTCCTTGCCCGCGGCTGCCGCCGAAGCCGCCCAATCACCCAGCCGAGCCAATATCCGCATGGCTCCATAGCCCCCGCGCGCGCAAAACACCGCCTTGATCTCAGGGTCGGTGAAAGCACCCGTGAGCTCCACAAAGCGCGCATCGTCATCGCCTGCGAGATAACGGCGCCGCGAGAAGATGCGCTCGTCATAACGGACCCGGTACCGATCGCCGATGACCGCCACGCCCGTTTCGAGCGAGGCCCGGTCAAACGGCCCCGCTGGCGCGACGACAGCGACGGTGTCACCCGGACGAACGGGGAGGGGTTTCCGGAAGCGTTGCGCCACCGGTGAGGAGCGAGGATTTTGAAGCGGCTGCATGACGAGGAGTTTCGCCCGAACCGCGGTCCCGAAGCCAGTGAGCCAGTCAGGGAAAGGACGTACCCGCCGCAGCGAAGCGGGACGAGCGGCGGCCGATGAAGAGGCCGCCAGAGAGGCGAAAAGTCAGTCCGACAGGGCCTTCAGGTCACGCAGCAGGGCCGCACGACCGCGGTCGAGCTGATCCAGACGCTGCGCGGCATCGCGAAGAGCGATGATGTTCTTCACCGGCTGCTCGTGGAGACGACGATACGCATTACGCGCCGCCAGCCACTGACGCGTGGTGGAGGCGTAGCGCGCCGACAGGTCGCGGCGCATGGTGACGATAGCCAAGGGGCTCGATTGCATCATTGCGGCCTTCAGTTTCGTGGGGACTGGCTCCGGCAGCGCGAAGGATGCCGGTGACTCGTTACAGGATTGCGACAAATGGCCGCCACTGCACGCATTCATTTCAAGAAACGCCGTCTGGATCACAGTGCGTCGGTCACAGTTTATGCGCTACGCGCGGTTTTCTCCGCATGATCCACGTCTCGTCGTTGTGGCAGCGGGATGTTGAGTCTGAACGGCTGCGCGTTGGAGTTCATGGGCCGCCCCGGTCGCCACGCCAATGCCGCACCTTCGCTGACAGGAGGAAGCTTCGTCGCGGGCGGAGTAACACCACTCACCTGACAAAACTCATCCAGGAGCGCCTGGCCCGAAGCCCCCAGCGCGATCACCAGGCTCGTTGCTCGCAACACATCGCCGGCAACCAATGCCGGACGCGGCGTGATATGTAGAACACTGTCTCCGACCCCGAGTGGAAGCACCTCGCTGGCGGTACCGTCCGCCGGCAGCACATCCTGCGTCCCGTCGAGAGTTGTCCAATGGGGACGCCCGAGATGGGCGCGCAATTTGGTGAGCTTCGGCGTCAGCTCTTTCAGGAACGGCAGGCGGTCTTCGGGCGAGAGCCCGGCCAAGTTGACCACACCACTCTTATCCGCCCCGCGAAACAGCTTCACGATCTCGTCGGCAGTGGGTGGCCCGCTCGGGCTACCGAGCGACACTGCCTTGGCGAGAGCGAGATTCCCGTAGCGACCATCCACGTCGATTACACAGAAGGTATAGCCCTCAGCAGTGAGCCTCTCCATGAGCACCGCGGCCACTTCCGATCGCTCCTCCGATCCAACCAGAAGCACCGTCTCGCCGTGCGGTGAGATGCGCACCTCCGACCCGTGATCATCCGTTCCGAGCAGTACGTGATGTCGCGTGAGCTGCGGTTCGCGCGATGCGAGATCGTCATGTAGCAGCTCATCGATGAGTTCCACGACCCCCGCGCCATGATCCGCCTTCGTAACGATATCCGCGGTGCTCTTGAGTGTCGGAAGCGCGTTGGACACGGCCGCCGAGCACTCGCACAAGGACAGCAAGGCGTGATCGTTCTCGGCGTCGCCGACCGCCACCGCGTTGTGTGGGGAAAGCTCCATCTTCTCGAGCGCATGAGCCAGCCCGGTCGCCTTGTTGACGCCGGCGGGCAGGATCATGACCGCGCCCTTGTTGAAAATGACCTGCAACTCCAGACCCAGGTCCCTGATGGTTGCGAGAACGGTCGTCTCGTGCGGCTCCCACGTCGCCACGATGACGCGGCCGACAGAGATCGGACCGACGCCTCGCTGGCGCAGGGTGCTCACAAAGGAATCCGGAGGTCGCCCCGCCAGGGGCGTCTCCTCGCCGGTCGAAGGCTTATATAGGAGAGCGCCGTTCTCGGCGACGACGTACTCGAACAGGTCCAGTCGCGGGCAAACCTCCTGCAACTGATCGAGCTCGCGCCCGGTGACGAGCACGAGCCGACGGCCCGAGGCCAGAAGACGCTCGAGTGCCTTCAGCGTCTCGGGAAGAACGCGCCCATCGGACGCGAGTGTGCCGTCGTAGTCAGTGCAGAGTGCCAGATATCGCATGCCCTTGAATCCCCTCGCCAAAAAGCAAGGAGGGGCAGCAATTACTATTCCGGCTGAGGCTCAGCAGTACGGAAATCATCCGGGGCCGGGCGGCCCGCGGAACAACGACGTCGTCTTACTTCTTCGCCTTCAGCTTTTTCGTCCGCAGCTGCTGGTCGCGCCAGTTGGTGAGCGTCCAGCCGCCCGCCATGCCGGCGAGCAACGCGATGAGCGCGAGCGAGCTGTCATCCAGAGAAAGAGACCCGAGCAACGAACCCAGAGAAGAGAAATCCACGATGCGTAAACCCCGTTTGGCGTCTTGATTCCCATAGCGGACGCGAAAATCTCAGCGCGGTAACGAGGTGCGGTCGTCGCCGCCGGTGCGACGTCATACATCGCACCCGCTTATGTGGAATCGATGCGCCCGAAAATAACAGCCCGCGCGCGTTCGCGGGAGTCGGTGGATCCCGACGGCAGCGGTTTTCTTCAATTCCTAGAAGCCCGTCGCAAGGTCTCCTCCGGTCAAGGCCCCGCCCCCGGTGCCTTTTATCCAAAAACAGCCTCTGCTTCGTCCTAGCCCGGAACCCCAGGGCACGCCTAAATTCTTAACGCGTCGCTAACGCCTCGAGCAGTAACTTGCCCCGCCTGCCAAAGAGGAACATTCCGTGGACGCTATCTTCATCATCGGTGTCATTGCGCTCTACGCCGTGACGCATTGGATTGTGCGGGCACTCTCCCACCTCGGGGGTGTGGAGTGAACGCCATTTACATCGTGAGTGGCCTCCTCTCCCTCGGACTGTGCGTGTACCTCCTGTACGCCATGTTCAAACCGGAGAAATTCTGATGACTCCCGCCTCATTGGCGTTGGTCGCCGTATTCCTGCTCGTGATGCTCGCCCTGGTGAAGCCCTTGGGCACCTACATGGCGGATGTCCTGGAAGGCCGCCCCGTCTGGGCGCTGCGCGTCGGCCGCCCCCTGGAAACCCTGATCTACCGCCTGAGCGGGATCGACCCAGCCACAGAAATGGGCTGGAAGCGATACATGATCGCGCTGCTGGTGTTCAACACGTTCGGCCTGTTCCTGCTGTACTTCCTGCAACGCTTGCAGGTCTGGTTGCCGCTGAACCCGCAGCACTTCGCGAACGTCACGCCCGATTCCTCGTTCAATACGGCTGTCAGCTTCGTGACCAACACGAACTGGCAGG
>DAITMW010000277.1:0-10090 GCA_036834945.1 Steroidobacteraceae bacterium | reverse complement strand
ATTTGGAGGAGATGGCTTAACCAATCGACTTCAGACATTGGATCTCAGAAACGTGGAGCGAGGTGGCCGCGGAGGCCGGTCGATGCCGCACTCGCTGAATGGATGTGCGCGAATGGGGCCATGCCGAGCTGCAGAGCCAGCAGTTGGCGAGCGTCGCATCATTGACCCGCAAAGAAATCACTCGATTGAGTGTTTTTGCCCGATCTTGTCGCCGCTGTTCTCACCACTCAAAGAGGCAGTCGAACACCTGTTGAAGTCGGTCAACTCCGCTCGTGCGCGGGACCCGGAGGTCTTCGTGACCGCCGCAGGTACGTCGATCTGCGTCCTCAACCGGGCAAGACTTCGTTGCTGTTCGACTTTCTGCGGTGGGCCGAAGGTTCCCCGCAAGCTGTTGGAACCTGAGCTTGATCGCGAGGCTGGTGGTCCTCGAGAACATTGGACCTGTGGGGTGATAGGCGACCACAGTACTGATGGGCGGGACTGGTGTCGCATCTGTGCTGTCGCGAATGCTCCGACGGGCTGTGTCAGGAAACGACGTACGGCTGTCCTGATCCGTAGGATCGTGTTTGTTGTCCTTGACGGGGCTCTGTTGTGAAATACGGACGGGCCATCTGAGATGGCACGTTGACGAAGGAAAGTTGCAGGAATTCATCGATCGAGCGGTGGTGGATCTGGGCGGCGCGGCGAACGCTGTGCTCATGTCGCTCGGCGATGAGCTGGGCTCATTCGAGGCACTCGCCAAGGCCGCAGCGCTCGAGTATCCGTCGCGCAGTCCAGACGCCATTCAACTTCGTCCTCGAAGCGAAACCCTGAAGACCTGATCTGCAGGTTTACGCGAGGGCACCCCGTAATGTCCTGGAAGATGAGGGGAGATCCACGTCTGTCGCAGCCCCTGAGTGCGTAGTTCCCTCAGGAGATGTAGCAAGGTCCGAACATCGTATGCATTCGAGAGAATTTCCGCGGGCTCAGTTGATATGGCTGGCACTCGGCACATTCGCCATCGGAACAGAAGGTTTCATGATCGCGGGGCTGCTGCCCACGATCGCCGCAGATCTCTCGGTTGCGATCCGAAGTGCAGGTCAATTGGTGACCGTCTTTGCGTTCGCTTACGCCGTCAGCTCTCCCTTCCTGACAACCCTGACGGGACATTTCGATCGACGCAAAGTGCTCGTCTGGTCGATGGCAGCTTTTGCGGCCGCCAACATTCTCGCCGCCGAAACAGGCACCTATTGGTCACTCATGAATGTCCGGATACTGCTGGCGTTTGCGGCCGGGCTTTACGTGCCAAACGCCAATGCCCTGGCGGCCGTGCTCGTTCACGCCGAAAAAAGGGGGTCTGCACTGGCAATCGTCAACAGCGGCATGACCTTGTCATTGGTGTTTGGGGTTCCACTGGGAACGGTTGTCGGGAATCAATTTGGATGGCGAATGGTGTTTGCGGGTATTGCGATCGTGGCTCTGATGGCCACTGTCGGTTTGCTGATCGGACTTCCACGCAACATCGGTCGCGGCCTGCCATCGATCACAATGCACGATCGCATGGCGCTGGCTCGAAAACCAGAAGTGTTGATTGCACTGGTCGTCACGATGCTTTGGGCAACGGGCATATACACGAATTACACCTATCTGGTCCCTTATCTCTACTCCGTGACCGGAATTCGAGGTGCCGGTGTGAGCGTGATTCTGCTCACCTGGGGCTGCGGTGCCGCGGTGGGAGTCTTCGGCGGTGGCGCGTTGATCGACCGCTTCGGCACTCGACCTGTCATCAGGGTGTCATTCCTGATGTTGACCGCAACGTTCCTGAGCCTTTCGACGTTTCCCTGGCTGCTGTCTCCGGCGAAGGCGGCCGCACCGGTGTTCATTTCCATCGCGGTTTGGGGGGTCTCTTCGTGGGCGTTCCTGCCCGCGCAACTCGCACGACTGGTGTCGCTATCCGGTGCGGGGGCCGCTTCGATTGCGCTGTCTATGAACGCGTCTCTTTTGTACCTGGGGATTTCGTGCGGTGCTGCACTGGGTTCCATTGCCTTGGGGGCAGGGTCTGTGTCCAATCTGGGATGGGCTGGTGCTGCCTGCGAGGTCGCGGCTCTCGGCCTGTTTCTTGTATCAGTACGCCGGCCGCTACGCTCGGCTGGCATGGCACATTCGACTGACTGACGAGCAGAGACTTCAGTCAGGCTCGTGTGATGGCTCGATGTACCGTCAGCGACCCCAACAAGAAGTTCCCATCCCGGACATGTTTATGCAACCTCTGAGAGAACCTTTGATTGAGCCGGTGAGGAGTTATGAGAGTTCAGTATTTGCTTGCAGCGTGTCTGGCTGCGCTATCTCCAATGCTTTCCGGCGCCGGGCGATCTGATCTGCAGCGGGGGCGTTATCTGGTGACGGTCGGAAGCTGCAATGATTGCCACACCGAGGGCTATGCCGCCTCTGGAGGTTCACTTCGGGAAGCGCAATGGTTGACAGGCAGGCGCGTAGGCTTCAAAGGACCCTGGGGAACCACGTACGCACCGAACCTGAGACTTCTTGTGCAGGGGATGAGCGAGGCAGAATGGATGCGACGCGCAGGCAAGCCTGTGCGGCCACCAATGCCTTGGTTCAGCCTGAAAGCGATGACCGATTCCGATCGGCGTGACGTCTATCGTTACATCCGCAGCCTGGGTCCGGCCGGCACGCCCGCGCCGTCCTACGTCGCGCCAGGGGGTCATGTCGTAACGCCTTATGAGGACTTCACCATAGTAGAGAATGCAGGCAAGCCATGACGCCTTCTCACTCGAACACGTGCTTCCGAACGCCAAAAGCAAGCGCATGGTTGCCGTCGTGATGAACTATCCTCCCGGTGCCAAATCCCCAGCTGATCATGATGCCCGGTCCGCATTCATCTACTGTTGCGCGCTATCAGGCGACGCCGGAATGTCAGCTGCCAAATAGTTTGTTAGCAGTCTCCGCAATGAGCTTGCCCTGGTAACGTGCGCGGTCGAGATCAATGGCGCTGGGCCGTCCGCTCGCCCTGTGTTCCCGCTACCGTGGTGGTGCCATAAGGGTTGCCGCCGACGACCTCATCCAACTCAGATCACGGTTGAAAGCGCCGCGAAGGAAACGAGCGGCGTTATCGAGTGCGAGGCCGGCGCACTCGATACACAAGACGTCCAATTGGAAAACGTGATGCATGCCTTCCCAAATCTCCAGTTGCACCGGAACACCGGCCTTTGCCGCGCGATATGCGAACCGCCGGGAGTCATCAAGAAGGCGGTCGTCCATCCCAACCTGGATCAGTAGAGGCGGTAAGCCCCGCAGCTCACCAAACAGCGGTGAGGCGAGCGGATCGGATGCACTCGCGGCGCCGAGGTACTTGCGGGCACAGGCCTGCAGATACTCGTAGCGGATCATCGGATCTTGAACCGCCGGGTCGATCGTCGATTTTCCCGTAAGTGCCAGATCGGCCCACGGCGAAAAGACCACGCCTGCAACGGGTGCGGGACCCCGCGGCTGTTGGGTCAGTTGCGCCAGCGTAACCAGCGTCAGGCCGCCGCCGGCCGAATCACCGACGATGGCGATCCGATCAAACCCCTGTGCGACTAGCCAGTTCCAAGCGGCCAGAGCTGCATTTGGACCGGCCGGCAGCGTTGCCTCCGGCGCCAAGGGATAGTCGACTGCAAAAGCAGGAGCGCCGGTACGGGCGACGATCTGACTGACGAAGCCGCGGTAGGCCTTCGCAGAGCCCCGCACATAGCCGCCGCCATGGATGAAAAGGATCGCCTCGCCGGGCGCGGCCCTCTTGGGGCGAACCCACCAGCCACGTACATCACTCTCTTCAACGCCTTCCAACGTAATGCCCGAGACCAACGGAGTGCTGCAGATGAACATGTCAAATATCGCTCTGGGCTCACCAAGCGACGACGCCCAGAACCTGACGATCCGTTCACGTAGGGTGTGTTCGCGCGCGCGCGCCTCGGCCGATGTCCTGATCGTGGTTGCATTTACTTCTGACACAATGACTGCTCGTTGATACGCTATCGTTGTCTAGTTATGCGGCCGTGGGCCGAGCTTGCCGAAGTCGGTGAGGGCCCCAACCACTTGTGCGCGATACGCATTCCAATCTCTGTTCAGGATGGCCATGGTGAGCTCAAGATGAGGCGGCAGATGTCAACACGTCGAAAGTTCGGATCCTTGCATGCGAGATAGTCATCGTTGAGCGTGCCAAGGGTGCTGTCCGGTCGATGCTTCATTCCCTCATAGAACGCATCGATGATTCCGTTCTTGAAGTCGGCACCGCGAGGGTAGGCGGTAGTCACCGCGTCCCGCTCTGCATCCGTGAATTGCTCATAACCCACCCCCACCACGTCCATCGCTGTAGCTGCATGCAATAGAGCAATCTCCGGATCCAGGTACTGGGTGATACCCGGCGTCGTGTGCAGAGCGATGGCGAGCCAAACCCTCTCGATGTCGTGCGCCGAGAGACCGTGACTATGCAGAAATGCGCGCGCGGCATTTGCGCCATCTACTTCGAAACGAAGCTGGCTGGTACGACAGCCTGAGGTCAGGCCGAAGTCGTGGAACATGGCCGCGGTGTAGAGCAGTTCCGCATCGAACTTCAGACTCTGGCGCTGACCGATCAGGGCGGCCCAGAAGTACACTCGCACCGAGTGCTGGAACAGCAGCTCGCTCGCGGTATCGCGAATCAGCTGCGTCGCGTCACGTGCCATTTTGCTGTCGGGAACACGTTGCCCGAAAATGTCGCTGACTTTCACAACTCTCTCCTCTTCATCTGGAATCGGGAATGACAACTGTTGCGCCCCGGGGCCGTAGCGCGTGTTCGCGCTCCGCGCAACACCACGGACTGGAGGTTACAAAAGTTACAAGGAGCTTGGCTCAGATTGCGCGTAAACGGGTCGTGCGCGCCGGATGGTGGATGCCATCTTTTGCCCGCTCGACAAACCCGCGATTTCTCGTCTTCGACTGCACTGACAAGCGCACTCAATCGAACGCAGGCGTATATGACAGCAGACTTTGGTTGCGCACGCAGCGCGTGGCGGGCAGTAATCAGTGGCATAACATACGCGCAGGCTGGGTCATAAAACAGTACCAAGGTTTGCGTTTCTAGCGCCCTTGCGAGGATCTGACGAGGACGCGTCCCCGAGACCACCGGTGCTCGGCCTTTCAGAACGGCAGGCCATGCGAGGCCGCGCCCATGCAAAGCAAGATCGGGATGGAGAGCACGAAGTTCATGCGGCCGGCGTAGTGCGCCACCTTGCGAGCCGTGGCCTTCTCCTCGCCCGTGGCGGGTTTGATACCGAGAATCCTCTTCTCGTTCGGCCAGATGAGAACCCACTCGTTGAATAGAATGATGGTACCGAGCCAGGCGCCGATGCCGATGATCGTCGTGGAGAGATCACCCGTGCCGATGGCGAGCGTGAAGGCTGGCACGAAGCGCGCGCCCAGAAGCCACGCGCCTGCGAGCCACGTGATGAGTGCCGCCCAGCGTTTCCAGAAGAACGCGCGCGGCGCGACATATTTGATGATGCCGGCTCCGCCGGGGCCAGCCTTGTCGGTGGCGGCGTCCGCGAGGCCGGGCGCCTGCACAACGTTGAAGTAATAGAGCAGCCCGATCCAGAATACGCCCGCGACGATATGGACCCAGCGCGCGAGCGCCAGCTGATTCAGCTGGATTCCGCCGAGGGCGAGCGCGAGCACGGCGGCGAGCACGATGCCTAGGATCAGCGAGTGACGATGGTTATCGAGCGGATTCATGGATGGGCGGCTCGAGTGATGCTTCTATCTCTTCAAACTACGCCGTCCGGCGGCCGTATTCCCCCCGAGATGTGGGGGGCTGAGATTAATACTTTGGGGGAGGTCTTCCACGGTCGGGCACCTTCCCATCGGCGTTTCCAGTTGAGTTGCCTTGGGCGGACGCGCGAGTTATTGCCGCCGGCATAGGCCGAGGTGCCTCAGACTCGCGTAACTGCCAGCTGCCTCGAATCCCGCCGTTCGCGACTCAAGAACTGGTGCGACCCGCGCCGGCCAGTGCCGTAGTTCGAAGGGCCCGTGCAGATTTTCTTCTGATCAGCGGCTCATTCCACGGCCTCCGGCGGGAATGGTGTCTTAACTCTCCTGTCGCGAGTGCTCGGACGGCCTTTGTCAGGAATCGACGTACGGTTGTCCTGATCCGGAGGATCGTGTTTGTCCTCCTCAGCAGGACTCTATTGTGAAATACGGAGCGGCCCGTCTGATAACTCGCCAGGACATTCAGTTCGTCGGCCAATGAAGGCACCAGCCACAAGGAGCCTGAGACGACTCCAGCCGCGTCGTTCTCAGGCTCATGAAGAGCGGAATTTTTTCGGACCCGTCCAAGGTGTCTTGGCGTCGGGTATGGCACTCGCAATAGATGTATGTCATGACTTTCAGCGATTCGTCTCTGCCGCCGGTATTACCGGAGGATGTTGCACCCCTCGTGGCCACAGTCGCGGGCTCGGTTCTACTGCCGGGCGACGCGGGATACGACGAGGAACGCGCCGTCTGGAATTTGAATCACGAGCTGGCGCCCGCGATGATCGTCGTGTCGGAGAGTGCGGCCGATGTCCAGGCCGCCGTCACTTTCGCGGCCGGGCAGCAGCGGCCGGTCCTGGCGAAGGCCACCGGCCACCAGATCGTCGGTCGCGCGCACGGCGCCGTCGTGATCGCGACCAGGCGGATGAATGGCGTGGCCATCGATGCGTTCGGCCGCACGGCCCGGGTCGGCGCTGGAGCGATATGGTCCGAGGTCATCGAGCAGGCGGCCAAGGCCGGGCTGGCTGGTCTGAACGGGTCGAATCCCACGGTAGGAGTCGCCGGTTACACCTTGGGCGGCGGTCTCAGCCCGACCCTCGGCCGCTCCCACGGCTACGCCGCCGACCATGTGCGCTCGCTCGACGTGGTGACCGCGGACGGCGAACTTCGGCATGTTGACGCGGAGTCCGAACCGGAACTGTTCTGGGCGCTGCGCGGCGGTAAGGGCAACTTCGGAGTGGTCACCGCGCTGGAATTCGACTTGTTCCCGTTGCCCCGCCTTTACGGCGGCGCCATCTATTTTCCCGGTGAGCGGATGGCCGACGTGCTGCGAGCCTGGGCCGACTGGCACCCAGGTACCCCGGAGACCATGATCTCGTCGATCGCCGTGATGCGGATGCCAGTGATACCCGAAGTGCCCGAGCTTCTGCGCGGGAAGTTTCTGGTGTCCGTGCGGATCGCCTACAACGGCACGACTGAAGACGGCGAGCGGATGGTAGAGCCGCTGCGGGCGGTAGCTCCGGCAGTCTTGGACACGGTGGCAGACATGCCGTACACCGCAGTCGCGTCGATCCACAACGAGCCGACGGATCCGGTGCCCTACTACGAACGGGGGATCATGCTGCGAGAGTTCCCCGCGCACGCGCAAGACAAGCTGATCGAACTCGTCGGTCCGGACGCCGAAACCGACCTGGTAATCGCCGAGCTGCGCGCCCTGGGCGGGGCGTGGGACCGGGAGCCGGCGGTGCCCAACGCGGTATCGACCAGGGGCCTACCGTACAGCCTGCTGGCCGTCGCGGCCGGTCCGCTGTCACAGGAGCAGCAACTCAAGACGTCGGTCGCCGAGCTGCTCGAAGGCATGAAGCCCTGGCAGGGCGATCGGCGGTACGTTAACAATCTCGCGCCGGATGAGGCGACCGACGCCGTTGCGATTTACGGCCCGGAGCGCTACAAGCGCTTGGCGTCCATCAAGAAGACCTATGATCCCGCCAACATCTTCCGGCTCAACCATAACGTGATACCGGCCCCTGATTAGACATCGGCCGATCGGGTGGGGTTGGAGGTGATCAATTCGTCGACGATGTCCGGCGCCACGCTCTCAAATAGAGTCAGTGCCTGCCTCCCAAATCCACGTCAGGCCTTTTGCAGTGTCCGGACTGCCTCCATAGTAAGGAGCTTAACTGGAGAGGCAGTAAGAGGTGCCGTTAAGAGCTGTCGCGATCGTCGTCTATGAGGGAGTCCAGGCCCTGGACGTGGCGGGTCCGATGGACGTGTTCAGTGAGGCGAACGCGTTTCTCGACGGTGTCGACCGTTATGAGACAGTGTTGGTCGCCGCTCACCGCAATCCGCTGCGCGCGTCGAACGGCATACGACTGGCGGCCGACCTGACCTTCGAGGAGGCGACGGGCGGCTTCGAAATCATTCTGGTGGCCGGCGCTCCGACGCCACCGGAAGCGGAGCCCGAACCGTGCCTCGTTCGGTGGGTCAAAGGGTTGCCCTGGCGCTCGAGCGTTTATGGATCGATTTGCACCGGCGCTTTTGTTCTTGGCTATGCCGGTCTCTTGGATGGTCGGCGAGTCACGACCCATTGGCAGGATGCACAGGCGCTGGCGGCCAGGTTCCCGAAAGCGAAAGTCGAACCGGATTTGATCTATGTCCGCGATGGACGGCTGATCACCGCGGCTGGTGTGACTGCGGGGATAGATTTGGGCTTGGCGCTCGTCGGCCAGCGGCATGGCGCGCAGATGGCGCTCAAGGTCGCCAAGCGGCTGGTCGTGGTTGCCCAGCGGCAGGGCGGACAATCACAGTTCAGCCCCTATCTCACAGCACCTGCGGATCCGGCATCGCCGATCGCGCGCATCCAGGACCATGTCATGGGCAACATTGGAAGTCGCCATACCCTCGATTCGCTTGCCGCTGTCGTCGGCATGAGCCCCCGGAATCTGGCCCGACATTTCGTGCAGGCGACTGGGATCACACCGCACGAGTTCATCGAGCGCGCCCGCGTCGATGCGGCGCGCATGATGCTCGAAGGAAGCGACCGGCCGCTGAAAACCGTCGCTTTCGATTGCGGCTTCGGGTCGGCGGACCGGATGAGGATCGTCTTCAGCACTCGCCTTGGCGTGACCCCTGTCCAATATCGCGCCAGCTTTCGGCGGGATGATTCGGAATAGATCGCGAGCTATCCAACGACGGACAGCTGTCTTTTACTGCCGCGAACGGCTGTCCTGATCCGTAGCATCGTGTTCGTTGAGAGTTAGACTGACGCGCGGCCGAATGCGCCAGTGCCGGAGGACGCATCAAGCCCGCCACTGGCGAGGAGAAGGCCAAGGCTCGCAAGGTGGCGCACTACGCCGGCCGCATGAACTTCGTGCTCTCCATCCCGATGTTGCTCTGCATGGGCGCGGCATCGCACGGCCTGCCGTTCTGAAAGGCTGTGCACCAACACTTGTGGTACTTCGCGTCGACCGTCACTGCGCGCCAAGCCAGCACGCACTCCATATTCCCCGAGCAGACCACGCATACGATTGATCGTTGCGGTGTGCGGTGAGCGGAGGTCAACCCCTCGCAGCCTGATTGCAGGATTGCGTTCCTGCACCTTTGCGCGGCCTTTGGAACCGGCCCATCATCATCTGTTTTCGAGAGAAGGAGATCGTCATGGTTGAAATCGCAAGTCCGGCATTACCGGCAGTCGTTCTCGTCCACGGCGCCTTCGTCGACGGCTCCAGCTGGGAAGGCGTCTACAAGATTCTGAAGAGGGATGGTTACCACGCGAGCGTGGTCCAGAACCCGACAATATCGCTCGCGGACGACGTCGCGGCCACGAAACGCATCCTCGAACTACAGAGCAGGCCTGTCATACTTGTTGGCCACTCGTATGGTGGTGCGGTGATCACGGAGGCGGGGAATCATCCCCGGGTGGTTGGGATTGTGTATATCGCGGCGTTTGCTCCGGACAGAGGCGAATCCGTGACTTCAATTCTCAAAGATACACCGCCCGGTTCGCCCGGCTCGTCGATCCTGCCACCGCAGGACGGCTTTCTGTTCCAAGACAAAACTAAGTTCCCAAGCTCGTTCGGAGCTGACCTGGAGGCAGACAAGGCCGCGTTCATGGCCGACGCACAAGTCCCATGGGGCGAGGCGTGCGCCAGCGGCATGGTCACTGAGCCGGCATGGAGGACGAAGCCGAGCTGGTACCTGATCGCGACCGAGGACCGGATGATCCCACTGCCGACCCAGCATTTCATGTCCGAGCGCGCACGCTCGACAATTGTCGAGGAACAGGGTAGTCACGCGATTTATATATCGAAGCCAGAAGTCGTGGCCA
>DAITMW010000276.1:7049-10340 GCA_036834945.1 Steroidobacteraceae bacterium | reverse complement strand
GGCGTCTCGGGAGTCATCGTGCTGCCGATGCTGGGAGAGAATGCCTCCCTCTCGATCTCCGAGCGCGAAACGATCATCCGCCTGGCCCGCGAAGCCGTTGGCGGCCGGGTACCGGTTCTGTCCGGCCTTGCCGAAATCACACTCGAAAACGCCAAGGCGAATGCCGCCGCGTATCGCGAGTTCGGCGCCGAAGGTCTCATGGTCTTTCCGAGTCTGGGCTATAAAACGGATCCCCGCGAGACGGCGCATTGGTATCGCGAGATCGCCCAGGCCGGCCAGATACCGATCATGATCTACAACAACCCGATCGCCTACGGTGTCGACGTGACCGCCGACATCCTGGAAACGCTGTATGACGTAAAGGAGATCGTTTGCATCAAGGAGGAGACCGGCGATATCCGGCGCGTCACCGACACTTACATCGCTTTCGGAGACCGGTTCAGTGTCTTCTGTGGCGTCGATGACCTGATTGTCGAGAGCTGCGCGCTCGGTGTGACGGGCTGGGTATCGGGAATGACCAACGCCTGGCCTGCTGAGTGCGTACGTCTCTTCGAGCTTTGCGCCGCCCAGCGCTACGACGAAGCCCGTAAGCTCTATCGCATCCTCACCCCTTCCTTCCACCTGGATACCCACGTGAAGCTCGTGCAATACATCAAACTCGCCGAGCACCTCGTTTACGGCGCGCCTGAGTGGACCCGTGCGCCACGCCTGCCCCTGGTAGGGGAGGAGAGGGCGCATGTCATCCGCACGGTCCAGGCAGCGATGCGTGCACTGGAAGCCCAACGCCCGGCGGCAATGAACGCATGAGCTCATTGCCCAGGTTGGGTTTCATCGGCGTCGGTACCATTGCCGAAGCCCTGATTACCGGGATGTGCGCGGACGGTGAGCAGCGCGCCACCTTCCTCCTGTCACCCCGCAATGCGGACATTGCGAAGCGCCTCGCCGAGCGTTTCTCTTGCGCAAAGGTGGCTACGAACAACCAGGCCGTGGTCAACGGTAGTGACATCCTTTTTCTCGCGGTCAGACCGCAGATCGCCGCGGACGTCCTGGGCGCCCTGAAATTCCGACCCGACCAACGCATCGTCAGTTTGATTGCCACATTCGACGTGGCCCGGTTGGGCCCGTTGGTGGCTCCCGCAACGACGATCGCACGCGCGACGCCCATGCCGGCCGTGGCACAGCGTCTGGGTCCGTTGACTCTCTATCCGCCCGTACCCGAAATCGCAACCTTGCTGGAGGGCCTGGGGCAACTGGTCCAACTCGAGAACGAGTCAGATCTCGATGCCTTCTGGTCCGTGACCGGCCTCATGGGCACCTACTTCGGACTGCTGGATGAGATCGCCGGTTGGTTGTCGCGCCAGAATCTCAAGGAAGCGCAGATCCGACCGTACCTGGGCGCCATGTTCGAAGCGCTCGGAGTGACGGCCGTGGAGCGCGCAGATAACGGATTCGACCGACTCGTCGTGGAGCATTCGACCCCCGGCGGCCTGAACGAGCAGGCTTTTCGTGAATTGAAAGCCGCCGGTTGGACGAAGCTCATCTCGCAGGCGCTCGATCTCATCCACGCCCGGATCCAAGGCCGGGCGAACCTCGCGGACCGCTTATCAACATGACAGCCAGGTGTCGTTCAGCCGATAGCCGTGCGGAAACGGATCTTCCGGATCGGCACCATAGTAGGAAACTCCCGTCAGCCAGGCCCGACCCCCAACATGGGTGATCACGGCCTCAACGTCGCGTACGGCCGTGGTGGATTCAATACGGCACTCGAACACCGTATCGAGAATCGAGAGATGCCTGAAGGCCTCACCGACGCCCAGCTCGCCCCGGGCATGCATGAGCGCCATGCGCGCGGAGCTTCCCGTACCACACGGGCTACGATCGATTCGACCGGGTGATACGACGACGGCGTTCTTCGCCGACTTGATCCCCTCCTGAACCATCAACGGCCCCGCGAACAAGGTTTGATTGATGGTGTGAATGCCTGGATTGGCCGGATGAATGGATGGGAGCTGCTCCGCGGCGGCCAGTTTGATCCGTTCGCCCGTCTCCACGAGCGCGCGCGCTTCACTCCGGGCCAAGGTAAAGCCCAACCCCTCGGAGTTGACGATGACGTAGATCATGCCCCCATAGGCGACGTCCACGACAATCGTGCCGAGTCCGGGCACCTCCACCGGCTTTTGCCGGTGAAGCACAAATGAAGGCACGTTGCTGAAGGACACTCGACGGCACTTCCCGCCGCTACATTCCGCTTTGACCCGAACCAGCCCGGCGGGCGTGTCAACACAGAGGGAAGTCACTGGCTCGATCATCGGTAGCATGCCGGTTTCCAGAACCGCCGTGACCGTGCACATGAGATTAGAACCCGACATAGGCGGATAGTAGTCGGCTTCGATCACGATCATCCCGACGTCCGCCTCCGGAGAGATCGGCGGAGTCACCAGATTGACCGCGGCATTGACGCTCCCCCGAGGATCCGACAGGAGCATGCCGCGCAGCCAGTCCTGATCGCGCTGGAGGGCTTGTTGCCGCTCGAACATGGATTGCGCCCGCGGTGCGATGACACCGCCAGTGATGACGCGCCCCACTTCGCCCTCGGCGTGAGCCCCAACGACCGTGATGACCTGCTGCAATTGCATTGGAATCTCCCCAAAACCACCTGTCGCGGACCCTTGTGACCCCACGCTCGCTCTGGCGCCCGCGATCTCAACTCACCCGGAATTGCCAGTTGTACTATAATAACGAAAAGTACAATAATGGCTGGGGCAATTTTCACCCTCGGGACCGCTACCCATGGCACGTTTCCTTGTCGCGACTCTCTCGGGTCTGCTGATGATGATTTCCGGGCTGCAGGTGACCCGCGCCGGGGGATCATCCACGGACTTCCATTCGACCCCTGAGCCGGTGCCCGCGACCGACTGCCAGGCTCACGTGGCATATGACCGGGACCTGACTTTACCGGGCTACCTGTTGCCCACGAAGGCAGGCCCCAGGACCTGCATTCCCTTCACCACGACAGCGGCTCACCCGAAGGCCGGCTATCACGGCGATTTCTACGTGGATGAATTCACCGACGCCAAGCTGCGCAAAGAATGGGCCGCATGCAAAGTTGACAAGGCCTGCTACGACCGGGTCTACAAACAGGTCATCGCGCGTCATCCGCCGAACAAGGAATACAACCTCAAGGATTCCCACGCCCGCTTCCTCCTGGGCAAGCTCGAGGAAAAGGGAGGTGACACCGACCTGAGCACGATCCGGCGCCCGGCGTTTTTCTCCCGTGCGCCCTATCACGAG
>DAITMW010000276.1:1354-6949 GCA_036834945.1 Steroidobacteraceae bacterium | reverse complement strand
CCCAAGACCGGCAACACCATTCCCGACGATGATTGGCCGAACGCGACGAGCGGAGTCAAAGGCGAGGCCGTCTGGCGCGGCGTCTTTTTTAAGTTGCATCAAGCGGGCTTCGACGTCCTCGCTTTGGACCGGCGGGGTGTGGGGATTTCAGGCGGCTACAGCGACACCAACACACTCCAGCAGGGTCACGACCTGCTGCGGATCGTTGCTGCCCTGCGCTCGGGCGACGGCATGCGCGCCCTGACGCCAAAAGGCGAGGTCGATACCGGCCGTGCCGCGGCTGCCGCTGTACTTGGCAATGCGCCGACTGAAGGTCTGCCGGTTTTTCTACTCGGCAGCTCCCGCGGCACCATGTCCAGCGGTTGGGCGATGACCATCAACTATGACAAAGATTGCAGCTACGACCTCCCGACCATCACCTGCAAGCCGCCCGTCCGCGACGAGACCCTCAAGGGTGCAATTCTGATCGCGGATTTCTCCAGCGGAGTCGGCTATCTGGAAAGTGAAACGACACCCAAGGATGACGGCCGGGGACCAGGGCGAGACCGAGGCTTGTTCATCGGCGGCATCGAAGTCGAGAACAACATCGTGTTCTTCCCGAGCTCGGCGATCCTGGCCGGTATGCACACCTGGCCGAGCGCATTCTTCGCCCGTGGCCTGTGGTGTTACGCCGATGGCCTGGAAGGAGAAATGGACGCCTACAGCCGCGTCAAAGGCCTCAAAGATCTCGTGGTCGTCCGTGGACCGCATGCCTTCGAGACCTGGCCAGCTGCAGAGAAGGCGCGCGTCGTCGATCGGATCATTGCTTACGCCGAGGCGGTGGTGCTGGACCACAAGACGATCCCGGGCCGGCGCACGTGGACCAACATGAAGGAATTGGTGGCGACGACCAGCGATGTGTGGGAGCCTTCGACGCACCCGACGGTTGTTCCGAAACCGTGACACACGCTCCGGAGGTTCACGCCATGGCAGCGGATCGAGAGCCTTCGCGCTCGCGGGCTCCATCGCCATGGGCGCGAATCGTAGAGTGGCAGATCGGGGTTATCCCGCTGCCCTTGTTCGCGCTCCTGCTCGTCCTTCTGGCCGCCCTGGTCAAAGCCGGTATCGTCCCGAGTGATATCCCGACCAATGTCGCCATCCTGGCGGTGGGCGGATTTGCCTGCGCCGAGATCGGCAAACGCCTGCCACTGATCCGACATATCGGTGCCGCGGCCATCTTCGCGACCTTCATTCCGTCCTGCCTGGTTTACGCCGGGCTGATTCCAAAGTCCGTCATCAGCTCGGTGACCACTTTCACGCGCTCGAGCAACTTTCTCTACGTGTTCATCGCCGCGATCATCGTCGGCAGCATTCTCGGGATGAACAGACGGGTTCTGCTGGCGGGACTGGTCAAGATCTTCGTTCCGCTCATCGCAGGCTCGCTGGTGGCCGCAGCGGTGGGAACGCTCGTGGGTACCGCCTTGGGCTTGGGTACGTCTCACACGTTCTTCTTTATCGTTGTTCCCATCATGGCAGGGGGTGTCGGTGAAGGGGCGATTCCTCTGTCTGTTGGATACGGCACTCTGTTGCACGAGGAGCAGGGCGCGCTGATTGCCATGATCCTGCCGCCGGTCATGTTCGGAAGTCTGTGCGCGGTGGTGCTGTCCGGCTTGCTCAACTTCGCGGGCAAAAAGTGGCCCCACCTCACAGGACAGGGGCGACTGCAGCCGGACGATGCTCCCCTTGATGATCTGCAAGAGCGCGGCGTGCCCGTGGTACCGGATATATCTAACATCGCGACCGCCGCCTTGACCGCCATGTCGCTCTACCTCGTGGGTGTCCTCGCGCAAAGGCTCTGGGGTTGGCCCGCTCCGATCGTCATGCTGTTCGCCGTCGTCGCCATCAAGTTGATGCGGCTCGCCTCGCCGCCCTTGGAAACGGCCGCCTTTGCCGTCTACAGGTTCTTTGCGGTCGCGGTAACGTATCCACTGCTGTTTGCGATTGGTGTTGCAATGACGCCCTGGAAAGACCTTCTTGCCGCCCTTGCGCCGGGGAATATCGTCACGATCTTCGCCACCGTGGCGACTCTGATGGCAACCGGGTACCTCGTCGCAGTGCGAATGCGAATGTTTCCTATTGACGTTGCGATTGTGAACGCGTGTCACAGCGGACAGGGCGGCACAGGCGATGTGGCCATTCTGACCGCGGCGAATCGCCTGCAACTGATGCCGTTCGCGCAAATTGCAACACGCATTGGCGGTGCGGTGACGGTACTGCTGGCGCTCACAGCGATGGCACATTTCGCACGCGCCTAACGTTTTCTTGACGTAACAGGTGTTAGGATACTCGCATGCTGAGTAGCCAACATTGTCATCGCGCGAAGCTGTTGTTCATTCTTCTGGTGGTCGCCTGCCTGCCGGCGCTCGCGGCTGCACAAGGCAACTACGAGATCCAGGTCTACGGAGCCGAAACCGTGCCCCCGAAAAACCTGATGGTCGAGCTGCACTCCAACTACACCGCCCAGGGCGAGAAGGACACGATCGACGGGGTCTACCCGACCAACCACCAGCTGCACGAAACGCTGGAGCTCACCCAGGGCATCACCAGCTGGTCCGAAATCGGCTTCTACGTCTTCACCAGCGCGCAGAACGGACACGGTGTTCAATGGGTCGGCGATCACATCCGCCCCCGCGTCCGCGTACCCGAGTCCTGGGGATGGCCGGTCGGTGTGAGCCTCTCCATGGAAATTGGCTATCAGCGTACGCAGTACTCGCCGGACACCTGGACCTGGGAAATCCGCCCGATCATCGACAAGACCCTCGGCCGCTGGTATTTCGCGGTCAATCCCGCTCTCGAGCGCACCTTGCACGGCCCCGGTGTCAGGGACGGTTTCGGCTTTGCGCCCGGTGTCAAAATCGGCTATGACTTCACGCCCGTCGTCAGCGGCGGCATCGAGTACTACGCCGACTACGGCCGCCTGGGCGATATCGCGCCGGTCCACGACCAGCAGCAAATGGTCTTCCTCGTTGCCGACCTCAACGTCTCGCCCGTCTGGGAGATCAACTTCGGCGTAGGCCTGGGAGCCACCGGCTCTACCGATCACCTGATCTTCAAGGCCATCCTCGGCCGCCGATTCGACTGGGGCCGGCACTCGCCCATCGATTGAGCGCTAACCTATGACACACGCCATCCTCCCACGGATCATCGGCGCAATCGGAGCGGAGGACTTCGTCGCGGTCACCGCCGGTGCACTGTGCGAATACCTGGGGTTCGAGCTGACGGCAGTGTTCATCCATCGTGCCACCGGCACGCCGGCCGTGCTATTCGATAACTTCGCTGCCGCGCAGGCGAGTCGAGGCATCGAGAATTACATCAGCTACACGCACAAGATCAATCCAATGCTGTCCCGGAGGTATTCAACCGGCGTCCATCGGGCGCGTGATTTCGCGTTGGATCCTCGAGACGCTGACGCTCCTCACGTGGTAGTGACCGCCGACGAGGAGTTAGGGTTCCGGACCGTGGGCTGGCCGCAGCGGCAGGAGGAGATTTGCCTCTACCTCGATGCATGCGCCGGACTCGTTGAGCTCGGCTTCTATCGTAAACGCGGACGCAGCGCGGCATCTCCCAACAAGCTCCGGGCCCTGGAGACACTGTCCGCCCCCATCGCGGCCGCATTCGAGCGCCACGCATCCTTCATGGCGTTTCCGGAATCCACACTCTCGCCACGCGAGCGCGAAGTCTGCGATCTGTTACTCCTGGGCTGCTCCTCAGCAGCGATTGCCTCCCGCCTCGATATCAGCCTCTACACCGTGAAAGACCACCGGAAGCACATTTTCCGCAAGCTGCGGGTGGGCTCCCTGGCGGAGCTGTTCGCGTTGCGCTCGCGGAGCCATTAAGAGCACCCCCTCCCCGGAGGGATAGTCAGGGCGCCGCATGTCGGGGAAAATTCAGCTTTTCCGCAACCCCAGCCCTTGTTCCAGGGCCCGAGGCTCTCATGCGCTATTTCCGTATGCCCATCGAGGTGGAGTCTCCCGAGGAGTACGGATACTCCAACATCCGTCACAACCTGTCGGAGTCCTCGATCAGAGACCGCTCCCTATCCGATCTAGGCCTGACCGTTCCCAACCTCACCCTGCTCTATGGTGAGCACCGGGGCAGCCCGCGTTTGAGAGAGTTGATCGCTTGCGACAATCCGAAGTTGAGCGCGGCCGATGTGCTCATCACGGGAGGGGCCGCGACAGCCCTATTCATCGTCTCGACATCACTGCTCAGTGCGTCCGACCATCTCGTCGTCGTCCGACCCAACTACGCGACAAACCTCGAGACCCCCCGAGCCATCGGCTGCCCCATCAAGTTCATAGACCTGAAGTTCGAAACCCACTTCAAGCTCGACTTCGAAGAGCTGACCAAGGCGATCACCCCGCAAACACGCCTCGTCAGCGTGACATGCCCTCACAACCCCTCGGGCGTCATGTTGACGGCGCAGGAGCTGCGCCGGCTGGTCGAGCTGACCGAGGCGAAGGGATGTTATCTCCTGGTCGACGAAACCTATCGCGACCTCTCCTTTGAGGGCCCTCTACCGTTGGCCGCGGCACTGGCTCCCCACGTGATCAGCGTGTCATCGCTCTCCAAAGCGTATGGAATTCCCGGCATACGCACAGGCTGGCTGATTACCCGCGATCCGAAGCTGCAGGAAACTTTTCTTGCCGCAAAAGAGCAGATCAGCATCTGCGGCAGCGTGATCGACGAATGGATCGCCGAGCAGGTACTGGCGGGACGCAACAACATCCTGGGGCCCACGCTGGACGAGATGCGCAGGCGCCGCCAACTCGTAAGCGACTGGATCGCCCAGGAGCCGCTGCTCGAGTGGGTCCCCCCGCAGGGCGGCGTCGTCTGTTTCCCCCGTATGAAAGCGGAGCCACCCGGCGGAACCGCGGCGTTCTATCGGCGTCTACTCGAGACCCACGGAACCTACGTGGGACCAGGTCACTGGTTCGAGATGCCCGATACTTTTTTCCGCCTCGGGTACGGCTGGCCCACCCGCGAGGAGCTCGAAGCAGGCCTCGCCGGGATCTCCCGGGCGCTACGGAGCTGACAAAACATGACTGATCTTTTCTCCAGGATCCTCGAGGCGTCCACGGCGATTCGGCCGCAGGTATCGGTCACTCCGCTGGAACCGAGCAGCCGCCTCTCAGCGCAGGTGGGCTGTCAGGTCCTGCTGAAGTATGAGCACATGCAGCCCACCGGCTCCTTCAAAATCCGCGGCGCAACCAACAAAGTGCGGCTCCTGGATGGACCCTCGCGTAAGGCCGGTGTTCTGACCGCATCCACGGGCAACCATGGCCAGGCCGTCGCTCGTGCCGGCGCATTAGCGGGGGTTCCGGTAAAAGTCTACGTCAGTAACGTAGCCGTTCGCACGAAGCTCGCAGGGATCCGGTCGCGCGGAGCGCAGCTCGTCGTCATCGACGGACCACCCCTCGAAGCCGAGCTTGCAGCGCGTCGCAAAGCCGAGGCGGACGGTTTGGTCTACATCTCTCCCTACAACGACCTGGACGTCATCGCCGGACAAGGCACCCTGGGCGTTGAGCTCCTGAAACAGGCCCCCGACCTGGATGC
>DAITMW010000276.1:0-1254 GCA_036834945.1 Steroidobacteraceae bacterium | reverse complement strand
CCGCAAGCCTTCATGGCCGCGATCGGGAGACACGTTGAGAATCGTAGAGCTACCTGAGATTCTGGCCGCCCTCGATGAGGACGCAGCGCTCGCGGCAGTCGAGGCCGCCTACCGCCGCCTGCACGCCTTCGAAGCGCAAGTCACCGCCGTAGGCCATCTCACCTTCACGGACCCGCCCGGCGACTGCCACATCAAGTCAGGCTACCTGGCGGGCGACGATGTCTTCGTCATCAAGGTCGCCACCGGCTTCCACGGCAATCCGACCCTGGGTCTCCCCTCCAGCAACGGCTTCATGGCCGTAATGAGCGCCAAGACAGGTGACCTTCTAGGCCTGTTGCGCGACCAGGGCCGCCTGACCGACTTACGCACCGCGATGGCAGGTGCAATCGCCGCGCGCGCCATCCACAATCCCGGCTCAAACACGCTCGGCATCGTCGGCGCAGGAGCGCAAGCGCGCTTGCAAGCGCGCCTGATCGCACGTCACTTGAAAATGACGACCGTGTTGGTCTGGGCACGCAACCCCAACTCTGCCGCGGCACTCGCTGCAGAAATAGGAGGCACTGCCGTCACCCTCCGCGAGCTGTGTGCCCGAGCGGAGCTGATCGTGACGACGACACCCTCCACAGAACCACTCCTGACCTCCGACATGATCACAGCCGGAAAGCGCATCATTGCCGTAGGCGCCGATGCCCCCGGTAAACGGGAGTTAGATCCCACAATCCTGGCCCGCGCGCGAGTCGTGGTCGACTCCTGCGCCCAATGCATCGATCACGGAGAAACCGGATGGGCCATCCGCGCAGGCCTCATCGATGCAGCCTCGCTCATCGAGCTCGGCGCCCTTCTCACGGCACCCATCGCCTTCCAGCCCCACGAAATCGTCATCGCCGACCTGACGGGCGTCGCCGTGCAGGACGTTGCAATCGCCAAGAGCGTCTGGTCTCACCTCACGCAAGGGGAGCCGTAACCGCTCTCAACGCGTCGGGCAACCGCGGGATGTCCCCATAAAGGACATCCCCGCGATGTCCATGCCAGGGGACATGTACTAAACTGCGGTTAGACGTCGCACTAACTGGAGGGCCAGCCGTGAATGCCTCAACCGGTTTAAAAGCCTGTGTCTTCGATACATTCGGCACGCTCGTCGACTGGCGCACCTCCGTAATCTCCGAGGCCACCGAGTGGGGCAGGGCCAGAGGCCTGAATATCAACTGGGAGGAGTTCACCGACCGCTGGCGCATGGGATATCTGCCGACGCTG
>DAITMW010000275.1:8455-10429 GCA_036834945.1 Steroidobacteraceae bacterium | reverse complement strand
TCGAGCAGGTGGTGCGCGATGCCGCCGCGGCGGTCAAGGAAAGCCGCGGCCTGGCAGCCGGGGCCAAATCGTAAGGCCACCGTCTCGCGGCCGGATTTCTCGTGGAGGACGCCAGTACCTATTTCCTGTCTTGGGAAGGCTCCCAGGAATGTTGCGGGGTAATCGCGCGGTGTGCCTCGTAAGCAGGCGCCCGGGCCGGTAGCAGGCGCGCGGAATTCAGGATGAACGTGAGCTCCGAGGCGACGTGGATGAACGCCGCGAGCAACGGGTTGAGCAAACCGAATCCCGCCAGCACGATTCCCAGCGCGTCCACGCCGATCGTGCCCACGAAGTTTGTCCAGATGATGCGCCGGGTTCGGCGTGCCACCTCGAGCGTCTCGGCAAACTTCAACAGGTCGTTGCCCAACAGGACGACGTCCGCGCTTTCCCTGGCAACATCGGTCCCGCTTCCCATTGCGACGCCCACCTGCGCTTCGATCAAGGCGGGAGCATCGTTGATACCGTCTCCAACCATTGCAACCGTGCGCCCTTCCGAAACCAAACCACGGATGCGCGTGCGCTTGTCTTCAGGGAGCTGTTCCGCGGCAACTTCGTAGACGCCCAGTTGCCGGGCAACCGCTTGCGCCACCGGCCTGGCGTCACCGGTCAACAGGATCGTCCGGATCCCCAAGGCATGAATGGCCTCGATGGCGCGCGCCGCCTCGGGCCTGACCCGGTCCGCGATCACGATCGCCCCGGCCAACTCGCCGTTGCGAACGACAAAAACAGCCGAGGATCCACTATGTTGGGCCAATAGGCCGTCCGGAACCGAGATCTCCTGCTCGGCAAGAAAGGCCTCGTTGCCAACCAGGATACGCGCGCTGCCGATCTCTGCTGTGATACCCCTGCCGGGCGTGTAGCCAAACCGCCCCGGCTCAACGAGGTCGCGGTCGAGGTTGCGAGCGTACGCGACTATAGTTTTACCCAGCGGGTGCTCCGAACGCAGCTCGGCGGAGGCGGCCATGTCCAACAGAGAACGCGTGTCGCAGGTACCCGCCGGGACGACAGCGCGAACTTCTGGCTGTCCGTAGGTCAGCGTACCGGTCTTGTCCAGCACGACCGTGTCAACCTGACCGAGCTGTTCCAGGAACAACCCGCCTTTGACGATGGCGCCCGCACGGGCCGCGCGACCGATTGCCCCAAGGATGGCCAAAGGCGTACCTGCTGCGATCCCACAGGCGCCGGCGACGATGACGACGGATATCGTCGAGCGGATGTCGCGCGTGAGAACGTAGGTCAACACGGCCGCACCCAAGGCGAAGTACACCAGGTAACCAGCCAGTCGATCCGCGAGACGCTGCACTGGAGCCCGCGAGCGCTCGGCCTGCTCGACTGCCTCGATGATCTTGCCGTAACTGGTATCACGACCGATGCGCTCGATGCGGATCTCCAGGGCCCCCGACTGATTGATGGACCCTGCGAACACGCCGGCGCCGGCGGCCTTCTCGACCGGCAGGGACTCGCCGGTGATACGCGCTTGATCAACAAACGAATGGCCGGCGATCACGACGCCATCGACCGGTATGCGACCGCCCGGATTTACCAGCACCGCATCGCCAATCGCCAGCGCGTCGGCATCAACTTCCGTAACAGACCCGTCTCGCCGCACCGACACGGCGCGAGGGAGGAAATCCAACAGATCGCGTATAGCGTGCCTGCCACGCGCAACCGTCAGACCTTCCAACACCTCCGCAACGAGCACGAACAGCGTAATCACCAGCGCGGTAAAGAACTCGGAAATGGCCGCCGCCGCGATGATGGCGATGGACATCGAGAGCTCCATGGTCATGCGCTTCGCGAACAGGTTCTCGAAGGCCTCCTTGAAAATAGGCCAGCCGCCTATCGCCAGTCCCGCCAGGCCAATCACGCTGACGGCGGGAAACGGCTCCCAGAGTCGCCACCACACCGCCGCCGCTGCCAGCGCAACGACTGCGA
>DAITMW010000275.1:6104-8355 GCA_036834945.1 Steroidobacteraceae bacterium | reverse complement strand
CGTGGTCGTGATGGTCGGCATGGCCGTGGCCGCGATTCGCGTGGTCGTGGTCGGCGTGGTCGTGATGGTCGGGATGCCCGTCGCCCGCGCGGTCATGCCTGTGCTCCGCGTCGCTGTCGCTATGACGCGCGTCGCCGTGATCGTTCTCGCGCGTCATCGCAAATACGCCCGCACGACCTCGATCAACTCCTCCGCCCCCTTCGCCCTGACCGCGTTATCCGTGATCGCTGGATCCGCCACATGCATGAGCACGTGCTCCTCGATCACCTCCGTCATCAGCCCATTGATGGCACCGCGAACCGCGGCGATCTGCTGCAGCACCTCGGAGCATCCCTTCTCTGCCTCGAGCGCTCGCTCGAGCGCTTCCACCTGCCCTCGGATGCGCCGTACGCGGGCAAGCAACTTGGTTTTTTCTTTGGCCGTGTGACCCATGCTGGAACCCTGGTCCATATACTATACCAGGGTATACTATCATCTGGCGCATCAGATACGAAAACGAGGCGCATTCGTATCGATTCCTGATACGAATACCAGCTATATTCGTATCAGGATTGGATACGAATACACGGTCTAATCGTGTCGACCCGCTCTTACATCTGGCAAAGGCCCGACTGGCCCCAATGGCGCTGGTCCGACCCCACCCTTGCCACTGCTCTGGATACCACCCAACGCAAGCAGGATTTCCTCGCTGGACTGGCGCGTGGCCTCGACAGCGATCACCTCAATCTGGTGATTGCCGAACTGACGACCCAGGAGACCGTGTCGACCTCGGCAATCGAAGGCGTGAAGCTGGACCCGGATGAGGTGCGCTCCTCGATCATGCGCCGGCTCGGTCTTGTTGATTCTTCCAACCCGTTTGATCGCCTGACCGATTCCGCACGGGGAATGATAGACGTGCTCGCGGACAGCACGCAGAACCTGCAGCCCCTGACGCTCGAACGGCTGTTCGCCTGGCATGAGGCCCTGTTCCCAACCGGTCGTGTGGGGTTGTCACTGATTCTCGTTGGCATGCTGCGCGGAACGGAACCAATGCAGGTGCTATCCGGGCCCATCGGTCGTGAGCGGGTCCACTACGAAGCACCGCCACGCGAGCGCCTGGACAACGAAATGCAGCGTTTCCTGCGGTGGTTCAACCAGCCCGGCAGCCTGAACAACACGTTGAGGGCTTGCGTTGCGCACCTCTGGTTTGAAACCCTGCATCCATTCGAGGACGGTAACGGGCGCCTGGGCCGCGCAATCTTCGACCTGGCGCTGGCACAGGGCGCGATCTTTCATTCCGAACGAACATCCCGGCTGTGGGCTGTGTCCCCTGTGCTGCTCAAGCATAAAAAGGATTACTACAGCCGGCTCGAGACCACACAGAAGGGGGATCTCGACATCACCGCGTGGCTGCAGTGGTGCATCGGTAGCGTTGAGCAAGCGTGCGACAACGCGAGAGTCTGTATCGAGCGTGTGATCAAGATTGCACATTTCTGGACACGTCACAGGGATACTGACTTCAGCCCAAGGCAGCGGCGGCTGCTGGAGATGGCTCTTGCACCTGACGATCCCGAAGAGGGTTGGTTGACAGCCAAGCGGGCAGCACGGCAGACGAAGGTGGAGCGCGTCACGGCATCCAGAGACCTGGCTCGGCTCGAAAAGCTCGGCGCGATCGAAAGAGACTCGACAGCAGGAGGCCGCAGCACCCGGTATCGCGTGCGTCTCACCGACAAGGAGCCGATACGCCTTCTCGATGAGCTCAAACGGAAATAACGGGATGACCTTGTAGGATCACGGCCGGCTCATCCGTCCTCGGGGAGACCGAACACGAACCACCACGACCGGGAGCACGATCCATGGCAACCACGATTCCGACCCAGCCCGCCGTACCCAGAAAAGCTCTGTGGACCTCGCGGGTGATGCGAGCCATCGTCGTGCTCTTTCTGCTGATGGACGCGGGAATCCACATTGCGACCCCGGCCCCGGTGGTCGAGGCGATGACGCAGCTGGGCTACCCGCTCAATGTCACCGTGACCATCGGAGTCATCGAGCTCATCCTCACGGCGCTGTACGTCATTCCGCGGACTTCGATTTTCGGCGCGCTGCTGTTGACCGGCTATCTGGGCGGCGCGGTCGCGGCCCACATGCGGGTCGGCAACCCGGTCTTCGAGTCTTATATTTTCCCGGTGATGATGGGCGCGTTGCTCTGGGGCGGGCTCGTGTTGGTCGACTCCCGCCTGCGCGCCCTGCTCTACGCGCGCGAGTAAACCGA
>DAITMW010000275.1:0-6004 GCA_036834945.1 Steroidobacteraceae bacterium | reverse complement strand
GCCGCGGCACCCGCGAGCATTCCCAGAAGTTCGCGTCTTTCGATCATGGAGAGTCCTTTCTCGTCAGGTCCTGGACGCACCCACCGGCAGAGTGTCGATGAGCTTCATATCACGCGTCTGCATGATGGAAGGATCCCGCAGATAAGCCGCCGCGAAATCAACAGAGTCATTCCCCCAGAACAAATGCTCGTCGATCGCAAAGGTCGGAACCCCGAAAACACCCCTTTGCACTGCCTGCTCCGTCGACTCCCGAAGGGCATTCTTCACAGCGGGATCGGCAATGCGCTCGAGCGGCACGTTCAACGAGGCAGCCAACGACGCGACCGCACCGGGGTCGCCGGGATCGACGCCCGTCGTCCACAACCCGTCGAATATGGTCCGCACGGCCGTCGCGGTATTCCCAGCGGCAATGCACAACCGCAGGTACGGCAACGGATTGAACGGATGGGCCGCCGGCACGCGAAACTGCATGTTGTTCTGCTGTGCCCACCAAACACACGAGCGGTAGGTCCAGGTGCGCTTGGTCGCCATCTCCGCCGGTCCCTTCTGTCCCCAGTGGTTCAGGATCGCGGCGAACAGGATGGGCTGGAATTGCACCTCGGCCTCGTCGAGGCCCAGGCGTTGGAGTGTGTGCACACTGAAGTAGGAATAGGGCGAAATGAAATCGAAGTACCAGGTGACGCGACGCATCTTCGCCTCATTGGCTTGCAGGAATCCTGCCGTCATCCTACTCTCATTGAGAGGAGGAACGGGATGACGGCCCACATTCTGCTCGTCGAGGACAACCAGGCGGTGCTGGGTGCCACGACGATGCTGCTCAAGGCGCAAGGCTACCGGGTCACGACCGCCACTTCGCTCGCGGAAGCCGTGGACCGCGCGCACGCGAACCCTGACCTCGACCTGGTCATTACCGATTACCACCTCTGCGGCGGCGAGACCGGCCAGCATGTTATTTCGGCGATGCGTGAATTGCGGGGGCCGACGTTCAAGGCCATCGTCATGTCGGGCGACACCTGCTCGGCGGTGCACGCATTCGACGGCGACGACCATCTGTGTTGGCTCAGCAAGCCGACGAATTCCGCGGTGCTCTTGAGCGTGCTGAAGAACTTCGCGCCGAGCTCCTGACGAAACGCGCGGACAAAAAAATAGCTCACGGTAAGGTTTGTACCCGAACCATGGCGCCGTTACATGCTCGAATGCGCGGCGCTCGATCCGGAAAATTACCGTGAGCTGAGAGTGCGTCAACTTGCGGGTGGGAAGACTACCCGCACCCCCGAGGGCGCGTAATACGTAAAAGCCGAACGATGCGCCGCCACGTGAGCTGAAGCACACTGCGCGCCAACCGTAGTAATACAGAGCACGGAACCGGCGCGCATGATTGCTTTCCTCGAGGCCCGCAAGGCGGGACTCTTCGAGCCGCGGCAGTGGCTTCCCAACATGGTCGCCGGCCTGATCGTTGGTGTCGTCGCGTTGCCCCTGGCCATGGCATTCGCCATCGCCTCCGGCGCAAAAAGGAGTGACCGTGCTCCTGTGCGAGGCCAATGAGCGCGTCAAGGCGAAGCTGGCGCGCGCCGGCCTCACCAATTCAGCGGCGGACGATACGCTCGATCAGACGCTCGGGCAGTGCCTGGTGCGCGCGACACACGCGGGCGCGCTGCCATTGCTGCATGCACAGCGGGGCGAGGCTTTCATCAATCAGCGAGCTCAGTGAGCTCAGCGCGCGCGCCCAGCCGTTCGATGAAGCATTCGAATAGAGCAGCGACAGCGCCGGTTTGCGGTTCGTCATGACACTCCTCCGCCCGAGTCGGGTTGAGCATCAGGGTTACATGGACCCTCCTACGCGTGTACCGGGGCGAGCCGCAATGGAATACGTACATACCCCTATCCGGGACGTTGCAGGGTTCTCAGAATAAGGAAATCTACCTAGCGCCCGCTGATCCCGTTGCGTCGCATAATGCCATGATGAAGTCAGACCTCGCCGCCGCCTACGCCTCGCAGGAGCTGCAGGCTCTCCTGGATGCCGCCGTCGACGGTGTCATCATCATCGACCATCAGGGGTACGTACTGTCGTTCAACCACGCGGCTGAGCGCCTGTTCGGTTACGCCGCGAAGGAGATGGTCGGGCGAAGCATCGGAATCCTGATGTCCGATACCGACCGCACGCGCCATCATCAATACCTCGCGCGGTACCTCGAGACCGGCATCCCACACATTGTCGGTAAAACCCGCGAAGTCCAGGCACGCCGTAAAGACGGCAGCCTGTTTCCAGTGACCTTGTCGGTTGGAGCGGTGCCAGGAGCCGAGCCGCATCGCTTTGTAGGCTTCATCCAGGATGCCTCCCCCCGACACCGTGCCGAGGCCGACATCCACCGTCTGCAGCTGCGCCTCACCCATGTCTCCCGCCTGGCCACGATCGGGGAAATGTCCGGCGGCATCGCCCACGAGCTCAACCAACCACTCACGGCCGTCGCGAACTACGCGCAGGCTTGTGATCGCCTGCTGGGGATGCCCGATCCGGATATCGAGGAAATCCGTGACGCTCTCAAGGAGATCACGGCCCAGGCGGTCCGCGCCGGCGACATCATCCACCGCCTGCGCGGCCTCGCCCGCCATGACTTCCTGGACCGCGAGCTGACCGACATCAACGCGCTGGTGAGCGAACTGGGTGAGTTGATCGAGCTCGATGCCAGAACGCATCATGTGCAATGCAAATTCGAGCTGGCGCCGGACCTGCCGCGCGCGAGTGTCGAGCGCACCCAGATCCAGCAGGTCATCCTCAACCTGGTGCGCAATTCCATCGAGGCGCTCACTGAAACGGCTGCTGCGGCACGGGAGATCGTCATCAGCACCCGCCCGGCACCGCATGGCAGCGTGGAGATCACTGTCCGCGACACCGGTCCGGGTGTTGCGGCCGCGATCGTGCCGCGCCTGTTCGACCCGTTCTGCAGCTCCAAGCCCAATGGCACGGGACTTGGTCTGGCCATCAGTCGTACAATCATCAAAGCGCACCAGGGCTCGCTGGATTACCATGCCACCGTCCCGGTGGGTGCGTGTTTTGTAGTGAGTCTTCCTACTGCCCCATAGCCATTGCAACAAGGGATCGTCTTGAAAGAGCCAGCGCCGGTCGTTTTCGTCGTGGATGATGACGAGGCCGTACGTAACTCGCTGCGGCTGCTGCTCAAGTCCGTCGGCTTGAATCCCCTGACTCTCGGCTCCGCCCAGGAATTTCTGCACGTGTACGACCCGGCACACCCCGGGTGCCTCGTGCTCGATGTGCGCATGCCCCAGATGAGTGGTCTCGAGGTGCAGGAACAGCTCAACCTGCGGGGCGCCGTCATTCCGGTTATTTTCATCACGGGCCACGGGGACATCCCGATGGCCGTCGAAGCCATGCAGGCCGGCGCCTTCGATTTCCTGCAGAAACCCTTCCGCGATCAGGACCTGATCGACCGGATTCAGCGTGCCTTGGAAAAGGACCGAACCAACAGGGCCGCGCTCCTGCAGCGTGGCGTCCTGCGCGAGCGCCTCGAATCGCTGACTCCACGCGAGCGCGAAGTGCTGACGATGGTCGTGGCGGGTCAGCCGAACAAAATCATGGCCGCCGACCTGAACGTGAGCCAGCGGACTGTGGAAATCCATCGCTCGCGCGTGATGGAAAAGATGGGGGCGTCGTCTCTAGCGCAACTCGTGCGTATGATGATGGAACTGGACGAAAAGCATTCGAGACGCTGATCGCGGCAAATATCCGGACGCTGATCGCGGCAAATACCTATGCAGGCCCGGTCCGGATTGCCGATGCCGTCCTCATGAGATCTGCTGCGCGATTGATCGCGGGACAACCTGATACGGTCTGGCCGCGAGATTGCAAAACACGCGACGGCGTCGCGTATCACATCCGGCCAACGCAGCCGGACGACGTGCTGCGCGACCAGCGCTTCATCATGAAGGTCCCGCGTCAGCCGGCGGCGGATTTACTGAACAACCTGGTCCGGGGGGACTATCGGCGTGAGATGGCGTTGGTGGCGGTCGCGATCGAAGATCGCGCCGAGTCCATCGTCGCCGTCGCGCAATATGGCGGCAATCCGGCCTATTGCGAATTCTCCATCAGGGTGGCCGATGATTGGCGTGCCCGAGGGATCGGCACCAGGCTTTCCGAGATGCTGTTTGAACATGCAAAGGCTCACGGCGTCAGGCGGCTATATGCCATGATCCCCTCTGGCGACCACGCATTGGCGAAGCTTGTGCATGCCCTGCGGATGAGCGTGCGTAAATCGCTAGACGGCACCGCTGTAGCCGTCGAGGCGTGGCGAACGCTCTAAAGCGACCCCGCTGCCAGGGCACGGCTTGCGCATACCGAGCTCGCGCCCCCGGGCTGGGACTGTGCCGCAGGGGAACCGCCCGGGCACGGACCGGTCCATTCAGACCAGGCCCGTCCAGACCGGGCCATCCCGACCGGGTCCGTCCCCCGGTTTAAGGGAACGTTAAGCCGGCGGCGTCATGATCGCCGGCTGCGGGCCGGGAGATAATCTTGCGGCCTTTTACCCGAACTCGAGCCGCGGAGACTCCATGATCAATGCCGGGACCGGCCATCTCACCTCAGTACACTCCGGCGCCGAATCACAGACGGTGCGTGACGCCATCACTCGCCTGAAGGACTACCTGACCAGCCAGATCGTGGGCCAGGACAAGCTCGTCGAGCGACTGCTGGTCGCGCTCCTGGCGGACGGCCATCTGCTGGTGGAAGGCCCGCCCGGCCTTGCCAAAACCCGTGCGATCAAGGCGCTCGCCCATGCCCTCGAAGCGGACTTCCAGCGCGTGCAGTTCACTCCGGACCTGCTGCCCGCGGACCTGACCGGCTCGGACATCTATCGTCCCGAGGAAGGCAGCTTCCGCTTTCAACGCGGCCCCCTGTTTCACAATCTCATCCTGGCCGATGAGATCAATCGCGCACCCGCCAAGGTGCAATCCGCCCTTCTGGAAGCCATGGCCGAGCGCCAGATCAGCGTGGGCGGGACCAGCTACGTACTGCCGCAGTTGTTCCTCGTCATGGCCACCCAGAACCCCATCGAGCAGGAAGGGACCTATCCGCTCCCCGAAGCACAACTCGATCGCTTCATGTTGCATACCGAAGTCGACTATCCGGACCGTGCGACCACTCTGAAGATCATGAAGTTGGCGCGGCGGGAAGCCGTTACACAGCGGGAGCTGCCGCCACCGGAGCATCGGCTGAGCCAGGAGACGATCCTCTCCGCGCGCCGTGCCGCGCTTGCTTTGACACTGTCCGATCCTGTTGCTGAGTACATCGCTGCGTTGGTTGACGCTACTCGACATCCCGAAGGCTACAGTACAAACCTGCGTGAGTGGTTGCGTTGGGGTGCAAGTCCACGCGCGGCTATTGCAATGGAGCGTGGCGCCAGGGCACTTGCTTGGATGGACGGTCGCGATTTCGTCACGCCAGAAGACGTGCAGGCCATCGCACCGGATGCAATGCGCCATCGACTGCTCCTCGACTATGGCGCACAGGCGCGCGGCATCACGGCGGACACTTGCATCGATGAGTTGCTCGGGAAGGTGCCGGCGCCGTGACCTTGTCGACCCTGGAAGACCTGTTGGCTTTGCGTGGAGCCGCGCAGGGCTTGCGGTTGCAATCGCGCCGACTGACTCGCCTCGTTCATGCTGGCAGCCACCGAAGTGCCCAACGAGGCAGAGGCCTGGAGTTCCAGGAGGTCAGGCCGTATGTCAGTGGCGACGACCCGAGGACTATCGACTGGCGCGTGACGGCGCGTCGGGGTAAGCCCCATACGAAGCTCTTTCGTGAAGAGCGCGAGCGGCCAGTCTGGGTGCTTGCGGACCTCAACGCTTCCATGTTCTTCGGGACGCGGCGACAGCTCAAGTCAACGGTAGTCGTACGCGCGGCGGCGTTGCTCGCCTGGAGTGCCGCATTGGCTGGAGATCGTGTTGGCGCGGTCGTCGCCGGGGCGTCCTCCGAATGCAGGATCATTCC
>DAITMW010000274.1:6137-10432 GCA_036834945.1 Steroidobacteraceae bacterium | reverse complement strand
GGCCAGGTTGGGGCTTTTCCGCCACGCAAGGTATCCCGGCATCATGCAGGCGCTTGCCTTCTGCAATGACAGTCAGGAGTGCTTTGCGTGACGCCTCCAGATCACGCTTCATGACGGCGGGGTCATCCACGAAGCCGTGCGCCGGGATGTACCAGGAGGCATTCATCGCCTGCGCCTTCTCGATGGTCTTCACCCATTCGCCTGGGTAGGCAGTTCGCATCGCCGGAAATACCCCGCGCAAATAGACCTCGCTCATGAACATGATCTTGCTCTGGGGTAGATAGACGACGAGATCGCCGCCTGTGTGAGCCCGACCCAGGTTGAGGACGTCGAGCTCGGTGTCGCCCATTTTCAATACGCGTTTGTCCGAGACGGTCTCGGTGGGCGGGTTGGTTTTGTTTGCAAGCGTCTTCTGCGAAGCGGGAGAGGAGATGAAGACCACGCCCGGAAACGCAGTCTTGAACGCCGAATTGCCTCCAGTGTGATCACCGTGGTCGGAGCAGATGACCACGTACTTGATGGGCTGGGTCGTGAGTGTCCTGATTGTGTCTACCATCGCCTGGGTCTGCGCCACGTCGCCCTGCCCATCCAGTACGGCGACGCCGTCCGTGGTGACGACAATCACGGAGCCGGTGTTGATAATGTGGCCGTCCGGGTCGGGTGAATGCAGGCCTTCGTAGAAATAGATATTCGGTTTGAGCTGTTTCCAGCGCGGGAAGTCACTGACCTTCAGGCCGCGGTCGGCGATGTCCGCACTGCTGACGCTGGTCTTTTCCTGCGTGTAGCCGCTGGTTGGAAGCACTATCGCCATGGTCATCGCGGCGGCAAGCAGGACTCGAAACATCTGCATGGATCCCCCTGGACAAGCGTGCAACGCCGCGCACTCTAGCAACCCGCCGTGATACGCTTTCGCTCTTTTTCGAGTGTTTCGTGGCTGAGCCATGCAGGGCGCCCACGATGCCGCGCAACGACCTTGAGCGCCACCTCGACACGTTGTTTCGATTGAGCCGTTGCGGCTCGTCAGGTAGGCTTGGAGCGAATCAAAACAACACGACAGCTCCAACAGCCATCGCGCACGCCGAGCTGTTCAGAGGGACGGCGATGAAGGCACGGCGTTATTGCGTCTGCGCGGCGCTATGGTTTGTGTCCGCGTTTTCGGCGGCGGCAACCCCCAGTTTCACCAGTATCGAGCTGCACTCCCCGGCCGGTTCGCCGGGTGATGTCACCGCGGTAGGCGTCAATCGGCTCGGCGATGTCATCGGCTCCTCCGGCGGGCAGCCCTTCGTCTACTACCATCGTAACGGCTCGGTGGTGCAGTTGGGTGGTCTCGCTCCTGCCCTGTCCGCCTTTGGGATCAACGACCGCGACCAGGTCGTCGGTATGCAGGTGAATGGATCTGGCATACACCCGGTGGAATGGACGGCAAACGGCGGCGCGACCGTGATCCCATTGTTGCCATTGGGTTACGCGACCGCGATCGGCAATAACGGCGCCATCGCCGGAAACATGAACAACGGCCACGAAGATAACATTGCCATCAGGTGGGTCGGTGCGGCACATCAGATGCAGCTCATCGGTGTCCTCTGGGAGTTTCCCTTTCCAGCCGGGTACGGCTCCAGCACAGCCAACGCGATCAACAACTTCGGGCACGTGACCGGTGTTTCGGAGGCCGGTGAGGGAACCGATCCCAATACCGCGCGGTCTTTCGGGGTCCACGCGTTTTTATACACCGGCCCGGGGAACAACACCGACCTGGGAGCCCTGGCTCTCTCGGGAGACGGGTCGGACGTCAGTGAGGGCTTCGGGGTCAACGATCTCGACGCAGTGGTCGGGATCTCGAGCACGGCCATCCCGGCGAGGAATAGCCTGAATCAGGCCTGTTCGAATTGCGGCGTCGCCAGTCACGCTTTCCTGTGGCGCGCGGGGAAGATGCAGGACCTCGGCAACCTCGCCAGCATACCGGGCTGGGACAGTCAGGCCGACAGCATCAACAACGCAGGCGAGATCGTAGGGTGGTCCGATTCCATTGTGAATGGAAGCTCGACTCATCGGGCATTCCTCTACCTGGACGGCCAGATGCTGAACCTGCAGTTCTATATCTACAACCGCGATCCGAACGTGCGGTTGACCGAGGCGGTCGGGATCAACTGCGAGGGTTGGATCGCGGCGAACGGCTTCAATGTGAGCTCACCCGATGTCAAGCGAGCGTACCTCCTCATCCCTCGGGAGAAGTCGAGACATGGGCGGCTGTGCGCGGAGCCCAGACACTGACGTCGAGAGCCGTTGGGCCGCGCTACGCCGCGCGACTACCCCGTCCTGGAGAATGTCTCGAAGGCCCGGGCGTAGTCGGGATGCCAACGGGACAGCGGAGGACGATTCTCAACGATGTCGCCCGCGGCCCATTGAATACGCTTTTCATCTGTTGCGCGCGTGACTTCATTGTCCGGACACAGGATGTAGAAATCGCCGGATGCGAGCTTTTCCAACATGAAATCCACCGTCTGCTCCGGCGTCCAGGCACCAGCGGGCTTCTCAGTCCGATTGCCCGATGTCATGCCGGTGAATACAAACCCCGGAATGAGCAGATGCGCGCTGAGCTTCGCGCCCGCAGTATTGCGGAGCTGATGTTGTAATGCCTCGGTGAATGCCTTCACGCCGGCCTTCGAGGCGTTGTAGGCCGGGTTCCCCGGGGGTGTTGTGATGCCCTGCTTCGATCCGGTGTTGATGATGTAGCCCGCGGTGCCACGCTCCAGCATCCTGGGCACGAACACTTGCGTGCCGTGAATCACACCCCAGAAATTCACCGCAAAGAGTTTCTGCCAGTGGTCGATCTGGTCCAGGCACGTACTGCTGAGCGAAATCCCCGCATTGTTCATCAGGACATCCGTTCCGCCGAAGTGATCGCTCACCTCGCGCTCCAGGTGCTGAACCGATTTCAGCTGACTGACATCCGTCTCGACCGCCATGACCTCGGCGCGGCCGCCAGCCGCCTGTTGGACCTTCTCGACGGCAGCGTTCAGACGCTGGGTCCCCATATCGGCGATGCAGACCTTGAGTCCCCTGCAGGCGAAACGGCTCGCCGCGGCCAGCCCGATACCCGACGCACCTCCGGTGACCACCGCAACCGAGCCGGGCGACAACTTGTTCTCAGCGCTCATCAGGACTCTCCCGTTTCCGCCGCCAGAAGCTCGGCGTACTGCTCCTCGAAATCCCAGACCTTCTGGAAGCCGATCATCTGGGCAAAATCGTCAAACGTGTAAAGCGGTGACCGCACCGCCCTGTCGTTGGCATGATCGTCGTACACGCTCGCCAGTGCCTGCGCAGCCGCGAACAGGCCGGCAGTCGGGTAGATGGCCCCGCTGAAGCCAATCTTCTTCAGCTCGGCTTGCGACAGGATCGGAGTCCCGCCGCCATGCAGCTGGTTGGAGATGAGAGGCGCGTCCACCGCAGCGCCGATTTTCTTCATCTCTTCGACCGACTCCGGGGCTTCGATAAAGATCGCGTCGGCGCCCGCCTTCGCATAAGCCTGGGCGCGCCGGATCGCTTCATGGAGACCGTACGACGTCCGTGCATCAGTACGGGCCAGGATCAGAAAGTCTTTCGAGGAACGCGCCTCGGAGGCGACCTTGATCTTGCTCACCATCTCCTCGGTCGAAACGATGCGGCGGTTCGGAGTGTGGCCGCATTTCTTCGGAATCCGCTGATCCTCGAGCTGGATCATGGCGACGCCGGCACGCTCGTAGCCGCGCACGGTATGCTGGACGTTGAGCAGTCCGCCATAGCCCGTGTCGGCATCGGCGATCAACGGCTGGTCCACCGCTCGAGCAATCGCCGCGGCACGATCCACCATGTCAGTGTATGTCGCGAGCCCGGCATCGGGATAGCCCAGGTACGAGGCGACGGTGCCGTAACCGGTCATGTAAAGCGCTTTGGCCGCGGTCAAGCCCGCGATTTTCGCCGACAGCAGGTCAAAAACGCCAGGGGCAGCGATGAACTCTCCTGCCTCCAGGCAGGCTCTGAGTGTTTTCCGGGTCATGCACGTCTCTCCTATGTGTCGTCGGAGCCGCTCGAGGCATCCAACACATAGCTAGGCCCCATGGCTCCCATTACAAGTGGCAGCGTTACGTTGGGAACAAAGAGTCACCGTGCGCGTGCGGTGCTGCTCAAGCGAGCTTGTCGATCAACCGATGTAAACGCTCGCAGGACGCAACGAGACGATGGTTGTAACAGCATGGCGAGGCCGGCGAGACGCGCCGACAAGCCATGTGATTCAAGGCATGCACTCAGTGCGTCAC
>DAITMW010000274.1:0-6037 GCA_036834945.1 Steroidobacteraceae bacterium | reverse complement strand
CCGGCGAGACGCGCCGACAAGCCATGTGATTCAAGGCATGCACTCAGTGCGTCACGCCTGGTCGCATAGACGCGCTTCATACGGCGCAGATGGCGCATGTAATGGCCGTCGCGCATGAACTCGGCCGTGGCGAGCTGCACCGCTGGGCCCGGCGCGGGTGCCACGCACGTGGCCGCCTCGACGAATTGTTGGGCTAGCGCGGGTGGGACGACGATAAATCCCAATCGGAGCGACGGATTGATCGTCTTGCTGAAAGAGCCGATATGGATGACGCGCCCCGCGCGATCGAGTGAGGCGAGCGCGGGAGCCGCTCGGCCACGAAGTTGCAGCTCGCCGAGATAATCGTCTTCAATGATCCACGCGCCCGCTTGTGCGGCCCACTCCAGAAGGCGCAGACGTCGGGCAAGAGATAAAGTCGTGCCGAGCGGGGCTTGTTGACCCGCTGTTACAACGGCAAGAGCCGCGTCGGATGCGTGCTCGATACCATAGGCGACGTCCATGCCCTCCGCGTCGACCGGCACCGGCACGGTCGACATTTGTGCGATTTGCAGGGCTCGGCGACTCAATGGAAAGCACGGATCCTCAATCCACGCGGACTTGCCCTCGAGGGCGAGCACGCGCAATGCGAGACCCAGCGCACCCGTAAATCCGGCAGTGATGACAATTTGTGAGGAGACGATGAGCTGTGCATCGAGCAGCCGTTCATAGGCCGCGCGGACCGTTCCGCGGGAGACGCCAAGCTGCGCGGCGAGATCTCGCCATGAAGGCAGGCGTGCTCCGGGGGCGAGAACGCCAGCGCTGATCGCCGTGGTGATCCCGTTGCGAATCTGGTCTGTCAGAGGCGTCTTTGTCGTTCGATCGAGCTGGAGATCCAGGACCGGCGTCATGAGCCCATGGTGCCCGAAAGCGGGTCGGAGGCTGCAGTGGTACATTGAAACTGATCGTTTCTGGTACTTTTCAGTGACCTAAGCGGCCTTCATCCTCTGCACGGGCGCAGACGAAGCCGTAAGGGGTGGACCAGTGAGCATTCGGATCGATTACACCAAGGTGGCCCCTTCCGGCATCAAGGCGCTGGGCAACGTCTATGGCTATATCCTGCAATGCGGGCTCGACGATGTTTTAGTCACGCTGGTCTTTCTGCGAGTCTCGCAGATCAATGGCTGCGCGTACTGCCTCGACCTCCACACCCGTGACCTCGTCAAGAATGGCGTCACGGTCGAAAAGCTGGCGTTGGTGCAGGCCTGGCGCGAGGCGGGCTCCGTGTTCGACGAGCGCGAGCGCGCTGCGTTGGCGTGGGCCGAAACCGTCACCCGCGTGGCCGAGACCACTATTCCCGACGCGGAATTTCAGGCGGTTTCGACGGTATTCAACGAAAAGGAGATCGTGGACCTCACGATCGCCATCGGCCTGATGAACACTTACAACCGCATCGCGATTGGTTTCCGCCGGCCGCCGCAGGCGGCGCTGTCGTAACTCTCGCTCCCGAAGCGTGGATTCCCGACGTCGAGCCCCTACAATTGCCCCCTTTCCATTAACGGGGGCTTCTGATGGACCGTCGCACGATGATGATCAGCACTGCGGTTGCCGCGGCACTCGCTGCCGGGACGACCCGAGCAGGAGCGGGAGGTAACGGAGGACCGCAGTCGCTGAGTGCGCTGTTCGATCAGTTCATGAAGGAGAACCTGGATCTTTCCCCACTGATGGTGACCAATCTGGGTCTCGACACCGGAGCACGCGCCAAACAGAAGAGTGAGATCGACGACGGCTCCGAAGCCGGGATCGCCAAACAGAAGGCACTGACGGCGAGCCAGCTGCAACGCCTGAAGGCTTTCGATCGGGCAACACTCACCGCGCGCGATGCCATCAGCTATGACGTGGTGATGTTTGGCCTGCGCTCAACCGACGCCGCCAACAAAGCCTTCACCTATGGCCCACCTGGAGCGGGCGCACCCTACGTGTTGAGCCAACTGACGGGTAGCTATCAGCAGTTGCCGTCATTCCTCGACAACCAGCACACGGTTGAGACCAGGGAGGACGCCGATGCCTACCTGGCACGGCTGGACGGGTTCGCCACCTTGCTGGACCAGGAGATCGAGGTGGCTCGGCACGACATCGCGATGGGCGTCGTCCCACCCGACTTTGCGCTGGCGAAGACACTCACGCAAATGAAGGAATTGCGTACCCCGGCACCTGAGAAATCCTCCCTGACCGAGTCCGTCGCGAGGCGCGCGAAACAGCAGCACATCGCCGGCGACCATGCCCGGCAGGCGGCTAAGATCGTCAAGGAGCGGATCTATCCGGCCCTGGACCGCCAGATCGCGCTCGTCGCGGAGGCGGCGAAAAAGGCAACCCACGAGGCAGGGGTGGCGCGACTTCCCAATGGCAACGAGTATTACATTGCCTCGCTCGTCAACTGGGTCACGACGAACAAGAAACCGGCCGAGATCCACGAGATCGGTCTCGATCTCGTCAAGGATCACACGGCACGCATCAACGAGCTGATGCAGCAGCTCGGCATGACACAGGGTACGGTCGGAGCGCGCCTGCGCGCCATGTACATGGATCCGAAATATCTCTATCCCAACACGGACCAGGCGAAGGAGGAGTTGCTGGCCGATCTCAACCGGCGCGTGCAGAGCGTGCGAGCGAAGCTGCCGCACTACTTCGGCGCCGTGCCGAAGGCAAATGTCGAGATCAAGCGCGTACCGAAGGAAATCGAAGCCGGCGCGCCCGGCGGCTATTACAACAATCCGTCTCTCGACGGCAAACGCCCCGGCATCTACTGGATCAACCTGCGCGACACGGGCGAGCTCCCCAAGTGGACGCTGCCCACCCTGACCTACCACGAAAGCATTCCCGGTCATCATCTGCAGTTGTCGATCCAACAGGAAGCCTCACTGCCGCTGATCCGCAAGGTCGCCTTCTACAGCGCTTATATCGAGGGCTGGGCGCTCTACGCGGAGCAACTGGCCGTGGAAATGGGCGAGTATGACAATGACATCCCCGGTCACATCGGGCAATTGCACGACTCGCTGCTGCGCGCGGTACGACTCGTGATCGACACCGGGATTCACAGCATGAAGTGGACTCGCGAGCAGTCCATCAAGTACTACACCGATGCGCTGGGCGACCCGGAAGCCGCGGCGATCACCGAAGTGGAGCGCTACTGCGTCTGGCCGGGACAGGCCTGTTCCTACATGTTGGGCAAGTTACAGTTTCTGGCCGAGAGGGAGAAGGCTCAGAAGGCCCTGGCCGCGAAATACGACGTGCATGAGTTCCATAACGCCATGCTGCTCCCGGGTGCGGTGCCGCTGGAGCTGTTGGATCGCCTGTACGGCTGAGCGCGGCCGACTCGAGCTGGGCCGTGCATGGAACCGTGGGCGTGTTCGTCACGTCAGCCCACACTCCGCAGCACGAAGCGACACGACAGAGCGGGAGGACGGCGCGATAATCCGCACCCACTGATCCAGGCCGACGCGAAGGAGTCTGTGATGGACGTGTCCACCGCCAACGATTCGACGCACCCCGAGACGACCCATTGCACGCTGTCATTGACCATCAATGGCACCGTCCGGCAACTGGTCCTCGACACCCGGACATCGCTGTTGGATGCGCTGCGAGAACATGTCCACCTGACCGGCACGAAGAAAGGCTGCGATCACGGACAGTGCGGCGCGTGTACGGTGCTGATCAACGGCCGCCGTATCAACTCTTGCCTGGCATTGGCTGTGATGCACGACGGTGACACCATCGTGACCATCGAAGGACTGGGCTCGCCGGATGCCCTCCATCCTCTGCAGTCCGCCTTCATCGAGCGTGATGCGTTTCAGTGCGGTTATTGCACGCCCGGCCAGATCTGTTCGGCCGTTGGGATGCTCGCCGAATTGAAGGCCGGGTGGCCCAGCCACGCGACGGCCGATGTGGCCTCGGAGCAGATGGCCCTGACCAACACGGAGCTGCGTGAGCGAATGAGCGGCAACATCTGCCGCTGCTCCGCCTATCCCAACATCATCGCGGCCATCCGGGACTACGCCGCAGGAGACGGTAAATGAAGCCGTTCACCTACGAGCGCGCGACCGATCCCCGGACGGCGGTCGCCGCGATGTCCAGGGCTGGCGCGAAGTTCATCAGCGGCGGCACCAATCTGCTCGATCTGATGAAGCTGGAGATCGAACAGCCGGGCCACCTGGTCGATATCAGCCGACTGCCCTTGCGGAGCATCGACGACTTGCCAGGCGGCGGACTGCGGATCGGCGCGCAAGCTGCGAACTCCGATGTCGCGGCCGACCGGCGTGTGCGGACACGATATCCGGTTCTGTCCCAGGCGTTGCTCGCAGGCGCCTCGGGGCAATTGCGTAACAAGGCGTCCACCGGTGGCAACCTGCTGCAGCGGACCCGCTGCGCCTATTTCTATGACACCGCCTCGAGTTGTAACAAGCGCACGCCCGGTGTGGGCTGCGCAGCGCTCGCAGGTTTCAACCGCTCGCACGCGATACTCGGTGCCAGCGAAGCGTGCATCGCCACACACCCGTCAGATATGGCGGTCGCCATGTGTGTTTTGGACGTTCAGATCGAGCTGCTTGGGGCCGACTCGACCACCCGCTCTGTCGCGATCGGCGATTTCTATCGCCTCCCGGGCAACACACCGAACCTCGAAACGGTTCTGCGACCCGGTGAAATGATTACAGCCGTAGTGCTTCCTCCCGCACCGTCGGGCAACCAGCTCTACCGCAAGGTGCGCGACCGCGCCTCATACGAGTTTGCGCTGGTGTCGGTTGCGGTGATCGTTGCCTCGGACCGCGGTCACATCACGACGGCCCGTGTCGCGTTCGGCGGTGTGGCGCACAAACCTTGGCGCTCGAGTGAGGCAGAGGCCGCGTTGGCAGGTCGCCCTGCCGACATGAGCACCTATTGGACCGCAGCGGAAGCAGCGATGAAGGACGCTGTCGGCCGAGGTCAGAACGATTTCAAAATCGAGTTGGCCAAACGCACGCTCTGCCGCACGTTGGCCAACGCCGTTCAGAATGCCGGCGGGAGCGCATCATGATCGGACAACCCATCAGCCGCGTCGACGGTCCAGCGAAGGTTACCGGCCGTGCGACCTACGCTTACGAGCACTGGGATGTGGGACAACCCCTGTACGGTTTTATCGTGGGCGCCACGATCGGCAAGGGCCGGATCAAGAGCCTCGACACAGGTCGTGCGGAACGGTCGCCTGGAGTGCGCCTCGTGATGACTCATCTGAATGCGCCGGCGCAGGGAACCCCTGATCCGTCCGTACCTTCACAGTATTCACGGGCATTTCCGACGCTCAACAGTGCCGACGTGCAGCATTACGGAGAGCCCGTGGCACTGGTCGTCGCGGACACATTCGAACAAGCCCAGGCAGCGGCGTATCTCATCAATGTCGAGTACACCACCGAGCCTGGAAAGTTCGATTTCGCCGCGAGCATGAGCGAAGCCTACGCACCGAAAAAGATCAACGCCGGCCTCCCGACGGACACCTCATCCGGAGACTTTCATGCCGCGTTCGAGGCCGCCGCGGTCAAGATCGATCAGCGGTATTCGACACCTTACGAGTTCTCTCAACCCATGGAGCCGCAGGCCGCCCTGGCTCTCTGGCGCGGCGACGATCTGACAATCTATGTCACCGCTCAGATGCTCGCCGAAGCCCGAACCACGGTTGCGAGCACGATCGGTATCGATCCGCAGCGCGTTCATCTCATCTGCCCCTATGTCGGTGGCGGATTCGGCTCGAAGCTCGGCATCCACTTCGAGACCATTCTAGCGGCGCTCGCCGCACGCGCTTTGAGCCAGCCCGTCAAGGTCGCGATGACGCGGCAGCAGATCTTCCAAATGGTAGGCGTGCGTCCCACCTCGAGCCAACGCGTTCGACTGGGTGCCGGGAAGGACGGCCGATTGGTCGCCTGTGCCCATGAGGTCACCATGAACACGAGCCCGCGGTGGGAATACGCGGAGCAGTCCGCCGCCTCCACGCGCGACCTCTACGCTTGCCCCAACAGACTGACGCGCCACA
>DAITMW010000273.1:7632-10508 GCA_036834945.1 Steroidobacteraceae bacterium | reverse complement strand
CCACCGCGAGTAGCGGCGCAAACACGAGCCGGACACTCCGGGGTTTACCACCGCGAGTAGCGGTGCAGACACGAGCGGGACACTCCGGGGTTTACCACCGCGAGTAGCGGCGCAAACACGAGCCGGACACTCCGGGATTACCCCCACGAGTAAGCGCGCAGACACGAGCGAGAAAGGTTCCTTCCGGGGGCTTGCCCTGTAGGGAACAGGGCCAGAGCCTACAGGGATTGCCGGACGAAGCGTCCGCGCAGTCCGGCAAAAGCGTACTCGCGGCGTCCCCCGGAAGGAACCTTTCTCGCTCGGGGCTGCGCTCCTGCGAGCTGGCTACGGCCTACCCGGCCCCTACCCGCCCCTAACCTGCCCCGCCCCCCGCACCACATACTTGTAACTAGTCAACTGCTCCGCCCCCACAGGCCCCCGAGCATGAAACCGATCAGTGGAGATCCCAATCTCCGCCCCCATCCCAAACTCCCCCCCATCCGCAAACTGCGTCGACGCGTTATGAAGCACAATAGCGCTGTCAACATGTTGGAGAAACCGATCCGCCGTAACCGGGTTGTCAGTCACAATGGATTCAGTGTGAGCCGATCCATATCGGGCGATATGCGCAACCGCCGCATCCACCCCCTCGACCACACGAACGGCAATAATCGAGTCCAGGTACTCGGTGTACCAGTCGTCCTCAGTAGCAGGCCGAACCCGGGGATCGACACTCTGCACAGCAGAGTCCCCGCGAACCTCACACCCCGCGGCAAGCAAGTCCGCAACGAGCGGCGCAAGGTGAGTGTCCACGCAACCGCGATCAACCAACAGCGTCTCAGCAGCCCCACAAATTCCAGTACGCCGCATCTTCGCATTGACCGCGATCGCCCGCGCCATCCGCAGATCCGCGTCCCGATCGACGTACACGTGGCAGTTCCCTTCGAGATGCCCGATGACAGGCACACGCGCTTCCTTCTGCACGCGCTCGACAAGGCTCTTCCCACCGCGAGGAACAATGACATCGATGTAATCCGTCATCCCTGCCAGCATGTAACCAACAGCCGCGCGATCTGTAACAGGCACGAGCTGAATACATTCCTCAGGCAACCCAGCCGCATGCAGCCCGTCAACGAGACAAGCGTGAATGGCGGCACTGGAATAGCGACTCTCCGACCCGCCTCGCAAAATCACGGCATTGCCGGATTTCAGACAGAGCGCGCCGGCATCAGCCGTCACATTAGGCCGGCTCTCGTAGATGATGCCGATAACTCCCAACGGCACGCGCACCCGCTGGATGTGCAGCCCGTTGGGCCGATCCCACTCCGCTGCCACGGTCCCAATCGGGTCAGGCAGCCCCAACACATCCTCAATACTGCGGGCGATGCCCTCGATACGCTTGTCGTCGAGCTTCAATCGATCCAGCAACGCCCCAGTCAACTTGGCCGCGCGAGCCGCCGCCATATCGCGCTCATTCGCAGCAAGGATCTCTGCCTGCCGCGCCCGAACGGCCCCAGCCGCAACGGACAAAGCAGAGTTCTTCGCAGCAGTCCCAGCCAACGCCAACACCGAAGCCGCCCGCACAGCCGCCTTGCCAAGCCCCTCCATGAGCTCCCCGACCTGACCGGACTCGAGGTGAGCGCTCATTGGGTCAGCGCCACCTCGTGCCGGACCAGCACGAGATTGTCACGATGAATCATCTCATGACGCCCCCTGAACCCCAGGATCCCTTCGATCTCCGAAGACTTCCGCCCCATGATCCGACCCGCATCGATGTCCGAATAAGCCGCGATCCCACGCGCGATCTCAGTGCCATCCGCGCTCAAAACGCTCACAGTATCGCCACGTTCAAACCGACCGCGAGCGGCAACAACGCCGGCAGGCAGCAGACTCTTCCCCTCGAGCAAAGCCCGAAGAGCGCCAGCATCTATCGTGATGGCCCCGGCCGGCCGAAGTGTTCCGGCAATCCACTGCTTCCGCGCCGCGATGGGTGAAGCATTGGCGACGAACCAGGTGCAGCGGGCCCCCGACTCGATCCGCCCGACCGGATGCGCCTGGTGACCCGCGGCAATGCACATATGGCACCCGGCGGAAACCGCGATTTTGGCGGCCATCACCTTGGTGGTCATCCCGCCCGAGCCCACATCGGACGCGGAGGCCCCCGCCATGGACTCGATCTCCGGAGTGATCTGCCGCACCTCGGAGATGAATTGGGCGTTCGGGTCCTTATTGGGATCCGCCGTAAACAATCCCTCGACATCCGATAGCAAGATCAGACAATCCGCACCCGCCATCTGGGCAACGCGGGCGGCAAGACGATCGTTGTCGCCGTAACGGATTTCCGCGGTGGCCACGGTGTCATTCTCGTTGATGACAGGTAACGCCCCCAGGGCAAGGAGGGAGTCGAGCGTGGCACGTGCGTTGAGGTAACGCCGGCGACGTTCGCTGTCCTCCAGGGTAAGCAACACCTGCGCTACGGTGACCTCGCGGCTCTCCAGCAGCTCCTTATAGGCATGCGCCAGCCGGATCTGACCAACGGCGGCGGCAGCCTGGCTCTCCTCGAGACGCAGCGGCCCCTTCGCCAGTTTCAGTTCCCGCCGGCCGAGGGCGATCGCGCCCGAGGACACGAGAATGACTTGCTGATTGCGTTTGCGCAGCCGCAAGAGGTCCTCGATGAGGGTCTCGAGCCACGGCCGGTTGATCCGCCCCGTCTCCGAGTCGACGAGCAGCGCGGAGCCGACCTTGACGACAATCCGGCGGGCCTGCTGCAGCGGAGAAGGACTATCAGGTACTTGGGCGCTCATGGTGCGAAAACTATACGCAATCGATGGGAGCGCTGCGCGGGAGCGTGCGCCTGGATATGCAAACTCGCAGCCTTTGGAACCGGCATTCGCCGG
>DAITMW010000273.1:0-7532 GCA_036834945.1 Steroidobacteraceae bacterium | reverse complement strand
GGCATTCGCCGGCTGAGCCGGCGGCCATAAGTCCCACCTTGGGCACGACCCGGGGGCTGCACATTGTTTCGCAGGTCTTGCGAAACCGAAGCGCGGCCGCAACGGCCTGCCCCCCGTCCGGGGGGTGACGCACTCGTTGCCCAAGCCGATCGCAGCCCCTAAACTGTCCGCCGCCAAAAATTTGGACTTCGAGGAAGCGAGCGGTGAGCAGAGATTACGAACCGGTTCCGGGCCAGTGGTACGAGAACCTGGAAGAAGAAGAGTCGTTCCGCGTGCTGTCCGTCGATGAGGACTCGGAGCTGGTCGAGATCGAGTATCTCGACGGCGATATCGAGGAAATCGACCTCGAAGCGTGGCACGAAATGGATCTCGAGCATACGGATGAGCCCGAGGGCTGGTCCGAGCCTGAAGAAGACGAGGACGACGAGGAAGACGAAGACGACGACTTCGACGATGATGATGATGATGACGACGATGATGACGAGGACGACGACGACTTCGACGATGAGGACGAGGAAGACGATCGCTGATCAACCTCGACAGCTGGTATCACGAGAAAGAGTCCGCGTGGCTCTATCACCAGGTCGCCGCAGCAGAACCTGACGCGCGTAAGCGCACCCTATTTCTCCAACTCGCCGCCGCCGCTGAAGAGCAGGCGGCGAAGTGGGAGAGCTCGACCCGCCAGAGCGCGACGCCCGGCGGGTCGGTGCCCGCAGACGCACAAGCGTCCATAAGCGGGCGAGCCCCTGGTAAACGCACTTTCACTCCCTCTCTCCGCGCGCGTGTAGTCGCACGCCTGCTACGAGTCTTTGGCCCTCGCGCCTTACGCTCGGTTCTCGCCGCAATGAAATTGCGCGGCCTCTCCGTCTACAGCGCGCCAATAAGCGCCGGCGGACACGCCATGCCAACATCCCTGTCCGACATTGGCGTACGCCACCGTAGTGGACTCGGGAGCAATCTGCGCGCCTCTGTATTTGGAGTCAGTGACGGCCTGGTTTCAAACGCCAGCCTCGTACTGGGTGTCGCGGGAGCGGGCGCCTCCAGCAGCTATGTGCTGTTGACCGGCGCCGCCGGAATGCTTGCCGGCGCTCTATCGATGGCCGCGGGAGAATATGTCTCAGTGCGCTCGCAGCGGGAGATGTACGAATACCAGATTGCCCTGGAGCGCGAGGAAGTCGCGGAGTACCCCGAAGAAGAGGCGGAGGAGCTCGCCCTCATTTACGAGGCCCGGGGGGTGGAGATCGAGCAGGCCCGCAAAGTCAGCCGCGCGTTGCTCGCGAATCCGGAGCAGGCACTGGATGTCCTTTCACGTGAGGAGCTGGGTCTCAACCCCGATGACCTCGGCTCGCCCATAGGCGCGGCACTCTCGTCATTCCTCTCTTTTGCCTGCGGCGCCGGTGTGCCTCTGATCCCCTTTCTGGCTACGGGAAGTACCGGGACCCGGACGCTGGAAATCACTGCAGCACTCGCCTGCCTCGCACTATTCTGCATCGGAATGGTATTGAGCCTCTTCACAGGACGGGACGCCCTCAAAGGTGCTTTGCGAATGGTGCTCATAGGCGCCGGTGCGGGTGTCGTCAGCTTCGTCGTCGGACGCGTCCTCGGCGTAGCCATCAACGGGTAGAGGGAACATGAAAGCGCTCAGCGAAATTCTTGGCCCGGATGTGATCCTCACTGACCCGGCCGCTATCGCTCCCTATCTCACGGATCATCGACAGCTGTTTCACGGCCGCGCATTGGCGGTAGTCATACCGCGCACGGTCGAACAGATTTCGCGCGTAATCCGCTTCTGTAACGAACATCGCATCGGCGTGGTCCCACATGGAGGTAACACCAGCTATTGCGGTGGCGCCACTCCTGACGATTCCGCGAGTCAGATTGTTCTTTCCCTGCGAAGGCTGAATCGCATCCGCAGTGTCGATGCGCTCAACTACTCGCTCGTAGCCGAGGCGGGTTGCATCCTCGCGGATGTGCAACGAGCGGCTGACGATGCCGAGCGCCTCTTTCCTCTGAGCCTCGGCTCCGAGGGCACCTGTCAGATCGGCGGCAACCTTGCGACGAATGCCGGCGGCCTGAGCGTTCTGCGCTACGGGATGATGCGCGACCTGGTATTGGGACTGGAGGTCGTACTCGCGGATGGCCGGGTATTGTCCTCACTCAGCGCACTGCGCAAAGACAACACCGGCTATGACGTGAAGTCGCTGTTCCTCGGAGCGGAAGGCACCCTGGGCATCATCACCGCGGCGAGCCTCAAGTTGTTTCCCAAAATACGCTCTTCGGCAACGGCTTTCGCAGCCGTACCCGACGTACGCTCGGCCGTGGACCTCCTCGCACGCCTGCGGGAATCGAGTGGTGATCGGGTCAGCTCTTTTGAGCTCATTCCGCGGATCGGCATCGAGCTGACCACCCAACACATCCCTGGAGTGACCGATCCGTTGCAGAAGCCGTACTCATGGTATGTGCTCTGCGAGCTCACCTCGGCGCGCGGCGCGGAACCTCTCGATGCGGTAATGGAGGAAGCGCTGGCCAGCGCATTGGAGGACGGCCTGGTCCTGGACGCGGCGCTATCGCGTAACGAGCGCGAGCGGGCATCACTTTGGCGACTGCGTGAAACCATCCCCGAGGCGCAACGCATCGACGGCGCCAGTCTCAAACACGACATCTCGGTAACCATCACCGCTCTCCCCGACTTCGTGGAGCGGGCCTCAGCCTGGGTGCGCGCCAACGTTCCGGACGGGCGCCTGGTGGTCTACGGGCACGTCGGCGACGGCAACCTGCACTTCAACCTAAACCAGGCGCCGGGGTCGGACCGCGACGGCTTCCTCGCGCGAGAGCCGGTCATCAAACGCGCCATACATGACCTGGTGCGCGAATTCGGCGGCAGCTTCAGTGCCGAGCACGGCATCGGCAGGCTCAAGGTCGAAGAGCTGGAGCGCTACGCCTCCCCCGTCGAGCTCGATCTCATGCGCGCCGTGAAGCAAGCCCTGGACCCGAACGGTGTTCTCAATCCTGGCAAAGTGTTGCGCTGAGTTGGAACGCTTGGGGCTAAGATACGGCGCATGAGAGCTAGGCGGATACTCCTCAGCGCACTGCTGGCGACGCTCGGCATGACCGGCTGTAGCAAGCATACCGCGCCACCGTCGCCAACAACCGACAGTGCCACGCCCAACGCCGCCGCGCCGCGTCAAGTTGACGGCTTGCCGCAACTCGCCACGACTCCCGACTACGTCCACATCGACTACCGCGTCTGGGGAAAAGGCGAGCCTGCGGTAGTGCTCATACACGGCTGGGCATGCGACTCGAATTATTGGGAAGCGCAGATCGAGGCCCTGAAATCCAAGTACACCGTGGTTGCGGTGAACCTGGCCGGACACGGCGGCTCGGAAGCCAACCGCACCGACTGGTCGATAGCCAACTATGGTGAGGATGTCGCAACGGTCGTGCGCCAGCTGCGGAACCACCAGGTCGTCCTCGTCGGCCATTCGATGGGTGGCGATGTGGCACTGGAGGCCTCACGACGGATCGGAGACCGCGTCATAGGCATCATTGCGGTCGACTCGCTCAAGTCGATCGGCCTGCCGCCGATGCGCCCGAAGGAAATCGAGCGGCAGCTCGCGCCTTTCCGTGCGAACTTCATCGAAGCGACCCGGAAGTACGTCACCGACACCTTGTTCGAGAAAGGCGCGAACCCGACACTGGTGCAGAAGGTCGCCTACGACATGTCGCTCGAGCCCGCCGCCGTCGGTGTCCCATCGCTGCAATCACTGCTCGCGATGGACTTCACGACGCTGCTACCCGACATCCACGTACCGGTGCTGGCAATCAACTCGGACATCACGCCGACCGACGAGGCCCGCATCCGCAAGTCCCTGCCCGGCTTCAGGGCCGACGTACTGGACCACACCGGACACTTCCTGATGATGGAAGCGCCCCAACGCTTCAACCCGGTGTTATTGAAGGATATCGACTCCCTCGTGCATTCGACTGCAGCTCATCCGGATCCGGCACCGTCGGCCCGCAGCGTATCCGCAGCCAGTTGAGATTCAACTGCACGTCCGACTCGTCGACCGATGACCACGCGGTCGCGAAGGGAATCTGCGCCCCCTGGTCCTGAACGACCAGGATCAGAGCATCCCGCTCGAGCGCGAAAGGCCAATCATCGCTGTGGAGGGTGAGCTCCAGCTTGCGCCCGTCGGGCGTCACGAAGCGCCCACGGCCGCCCTGGTCCTGCACGTCGAGCCGCAACAACGGCCGCAGATCCTGCGGACGGCCGGTCGCGTCCCAATCGATCCGGCAGGTATACAACTGGGTCGTGTTGAGCTCGAACCAGTTGAACCCGATGATCTCCTCCTGCACCTCATCGTCGCTCTTGCGCAGTAACCGGCGGCGGTACCAATACAGATCCTGCCCTACCAGCACCTGGTACTCGACATAGCGGGTCGTCTTGCCGTGAACATCGAGACAGCGGTGACCACTGGTCACACCACGAAACTGCTCGCCTTCACGCGTGAACAACAAATTGCAGGCGGAGCTCGCGGCGATGTCGTCGCTACCGAGTGAGGTGAGCAGGTTCGGGCGTAAGTTGAGATGGATCCACGCGCGCGGCTTCACGAACGTGTACAGGCGAGCGCGCACGGCGTGCGCGGGCAGCTCGGCTGGCTCCAACTTCACCAGGAGTTGGCGGCGCAGATTGTCCGGATCATCGTGTAGGAATTCTTCGTAGTACAGCACGTGCGAGCCGAGCCACGGCACGCTCACCGGCTCCACGACGGCGCGTACGCGCCGCTCGCTGGTTTCCGGCCACTGGTTGATCCCGGTCTCGCCGCTGACCACGACCTGCTCGCTCGAATCGTGGATGCCGGACCAGAGTTGCTGCAGGGCGTCGACGTCCGTGCCGTTGTCGGCTCCCAGAGCCAACAGTCCTCCCAGGAGAATGAGCGGGCTCACACTTTCTTGATGCGCACGAGGCCCTCCTGCGCCGTGCTGGCGACGAGGCGGCCATCGAGACTGAACAGGCTCGCGCGCGCGAAGCCACGGGCGCCGGAAGCGCTCGGACTCTCCACGGCATACAACAACCATTCGTCGACGCGCAGCGGGCGATGAAACCACATCGCATGATCGATACTCGCCATGATGACGGAGCCGTGCAGGAACGACGTCCCATGCGGCAGCGTCGCCGTGTCGAGTAGGAAATAGTCGGAGACGTAGGCGAGCAGGCAGCGATGCAGCTTCTCGTCATCCGGCAGACGCCCGACGGCACGGAACCAGAGCTGTCGCGTAGGCTCCGCGCGACGCGGCTGCAGATAGTCGAACTGCTGCACCGAGCGGAACTCGAACGGGCGGGGCTGCTCGAAAAACTTGCGCATCCGCTCGGGCAGACGCTCCAGCAGATCACGCGGCAGCTGGCTCGAATCCGTCAGCTCGTCCGGATGCGGCACCTGCGGCATCCGGATCTGGTGATCGAAGCCGTCCTCCGGGACCTGGAAGGAGGCCGCCATGTTGAAAATCTGCTGGCCATGTTGGATCGCCACGACGCGGCGATTCGAGAAGCTGTGTCCATCCAGACTGCGGTCGACCTGATAGACGATCGGCGCGTTGAAGTCGCCGCGCCGCAGGAAGTAGGCATGCAACGAGTGCACGACACGGCCCTCGACCGTCGCCGAAGCGGCGGTGAGGGCCTGTCCGAGCACTTGCCCGCCGAACACCTGCGGGCTGCCGATATCGCGGCTCTCGCCGCGAAACAGGTTGACCTCGAGCTGCTCGAGCTCGAGCAGGGTCAACAGATCGGCAATGCGCTGGTCCACTCGGGCGCTCCCTCCGTCAGCCGAACTTGAACTTGCCGCGCATCAGGGCGTTGTGGCCGGGGAAAGTGCACAGGTAGGAGTAGTCGCCACCGGCCTTCAATCCCGAGGTCGAGAACGTAACGCTGTCCGACTGACCGCCACCGACGATCTTCGTATGGGCGATGACGCGCTTGTCACCCGCGGCGACATAGTTGGCCGCCAATCCCGCGCCCATTCCCGCATTCGCCACCGCGTTCAGATCAGGGGTCGCCACCAGCACCCAGTTGTGACCCATCGCGGCCGCGGGCAGCGTGCCGCCGTGATGGATCGTCACGGTGACTTCCTTGCACGTGGCGGGAACAGCCAACTCCTTCTTGTCGTACTGCATCTGATCGGTGCCGGTGATTTCCAGCTTGCAGGCATCGGCGGCCGCGGCAGGCGTGGTCAGCAGTAGCGCCGGCGCTCCCAGCAGGGCCACGGCGACCAACGTATGTCGTATCAGCTTCATCATGATCTCCTAGGGATAAATCGGTTCGAACTCGGGATTGAAACACGGCGCACCTGCCAGCGAGGGTGCGCGGGAACCCCTTTCAGTCGGGAACGCCCAGCCGCTGGTGCATGATGGGGCTCGTCGTCGTGTATTGGAGGAACTGTTTCTTCTGCGGATACAGGTGGTGCTGGATGGCGAAGGCCGCGAGCGCCGCCTCGTGGAAACCCGACAGAATGAGCTTCTTCTTCCCCGGGTAGGTGTTGATATCACCGACCGCGTACACGCCCGGCAGGCTCGTCTGGAACTTTTCCGTGTCCACTTTGAGCGCCTTCTTTTCCAGCTCCAGGCCCCATTCGGCGATGGGACCCAACTTCGGATGCAACCCGAAGAACACCAGCAGTTGATCGGCCGTGAGCGCGTGGGTCGCGCCATCGCGGCTCTTGACGTTCACTCCGCGGAACGCACCGTTGTCGACGATGAAAGAGTGCGGCAGGGCTTCGAACAACCGCATACGTCCGGCGGCGACATGTTCCTGCATCTTTGCAACCGACGCTGGCGCGGCGCGGAAGTCGGGCCGACGGTGAACCAGCGTCACGCTCCGCGCCTTGGAGAGCAGCTCCAACGTCCAGTCGAGCGCGGAATCACCGCCGCCGAAGATGACCAGGTGCTGGCCATGGAGCGTGCTCGAATTCTTCACTCGATAGTGGAGCGTCGAGCCCTCGAAGGTCTCCGAGCCGTCGATACCGATCCGGCGCGGCTGGAACGAGCCCACGCCGGCGGCGATAACCACCGCACCCGCGTCGAACGTCGTACCCGTCGTGGTCCGGACATGAAAGCGCCCGTTTTCACGGCGCGCGAACTCGATGACTTCCTGACCGAGATGAAAAGTTGGGTGGAACGGCTCGATCTGCTTCATGAGCCGGTCCACGAGCTCCTGGGCTCCGCACACCGGAAGGGCCGGAATGTCGTAGATGGGCTTCTCAGGATAGAGCTCGGCGCACTGGCCGCCGGGGTGCGCCAGGGAATCGACCAGGTGGGCGCTGATTCCGAGCAGCCCGAGCTCGAACACCTGAAACAGGCCGCAGGGGCCCGCCCCGATGATGACCACCTCGGTGGTGATCGCCTGACCGGGGGCAGGAGGAGGAGTTTGGCTCAAAACAATGGCTTCCGCAGGCAGGTCAAGACCCCCCATTGTAGAGGGTCCGGCGGCGCATCGCATGAACGCGGCTTTAAAAAGCCGCTACGGCCGCGTTCGCGCC
>DAITMW010000272.1:0-10542 GCA_036834945.1 Steroidobacteraceae bacterium | reverse complement strand
GTCGGCGCAGCGGCCGTGCTGCGCGCGCAGACCGCGCTTGCGGAGGCATGCGCCGCAGCCGCAAGCGCCAGAACGCCTACCCAGAGGGGTCTCACTTCGAATGACGTGAGCCCGACGCCGCAGTGAACAGCCCCAAGCCGATAAACGCGCTGGCGGTGATATAACGCCCCACGTTGCGCCGCGCTCGGGCGCGAGCGATGGCCGGCGCAATCGTGCTGGCCGTGAGGGCGTAAGTAGTGTCGGTTATAGACGCGATCAAAACAAACGCAACCCCGAGTACGATGCTCTGCACGATCGTGGAGGAATGGGGGTCGATGAACTGTGGCAGGAACGCGGAGAAGATCGCCAGCACCAGGCTGGCCAGGACAAACGCGATGAGAGATGACTGATCCGGAAGAATGCCGAGCACCGAATTCTCCTTTTGCGCGGGCGCCTGCGGCCTATAATAGGCGGGCCCAACGGGAGGATGCGTCATGACGACCCAACAGGACAAGGCCAACCGATTCCGTACACTCCACGAGGCGCCGGGGGTCTTCGTCATCGCGAACGCCTGGGACGGCGGGTCGGCGCGCATCCTGACGGGTCTCGGTTTCCGTGCCCTCGCGACATCGAGCGGCGCCTGCGCGGCGACGCTTGGCCGGGTCGATGGAAAAATAACCCGCGACGAAGCACTCGCTCACGCGCGAACCATCGTGGCCGCCGTCGACTGCCCGGTCTCAGCTGATCTCGAGAAGGGTTTTGGCGACGCACCAGAAATCGTCGCCGAGACGGTCCGCCTGGCGGCGGATACGGGCCTGGTGGGCTGCTCGATCGAAGACGCAACCGGCAACAAGGACAAGCCGCTCTATGACATGGAGCATGCCGTGGCGCGCATCGCCGCGGCGGTGGAGGCAGCGAGGGGGCTGCCATTTCCGTTCACCCTGACAGCGCGTACCGAAAACTATCTCCGCGGAAAAAACGACCTGGACGACACGATCCGCCGCTTGCAGGCGTTCGAGCGCGCCGGAGCTGATGTGTTGTTCGCGCCGGGTCTGCCCGACCTCGCCGCCGTTCGCGCTGTTTGCTCGGCGGTGTCGAAGCCGGTCAACTTCATGGTCGCCATCAAGGGCAAGTCGTTCAGTGTGGCCGAGTTAGCCTCTGCCGGCGTGCGACGAATCAGCCTCGCTACTTCGCTCTATCGCGCCGCGATGACGGGACTCATCGCGGCCGCGCGTGAGGTGAAGGACGCCGGGACGTTCGGCTTTGTCGACACGGCGATCACGACACCCGAGATTAATAAGTATCTGCAGCAGGGTTAGGGCTGGCTGCGGGGTTGGGGCCTGTAGTCGGGGCTAGGGCGCCTTGTCCCCCGGCTGCGCACGCTTGATCCATTCCAGGAACCCCGGCGCCCTGGGATCCCCTTCCGGCGGTGCCCAGGAAGCAAACTCCGAAGCCGTGGCTGGATCGTAGGGTCCTTCCTTCACCTCGAAAAATGCCGTTCCGTCGGTATCGGCGGCCAGGGTATGCCACGTCGCTTGCGGCGTTTCGTAGGCCATGCTGGCCGTGCCCTCTCCGACCGCGTACCGCGCGAGCACCGTGCCGCGCTCGTCAAACGTGAGCACGTGAACTCGTCCCCGCAGCACCATCGCCAGCTCGGATTTGGTCAGGTGCCGGTGCGGTCGGAAGTAGGAGTTGCGGTTGGCGACGACGAAGAACCGTTGCACCACGTCGCTCGAGGACTCGTGGATATTGTGGTGAGCGCGCGCCCGCGGACTGGTCGCGGCCTTTTGCGTCAGCTCATCCAGAAGACCGTGCGAAAATAACTTCATGCTGTTCCCATGTTCCGCCCGCAGAACCCAGGCTGCTATTCTCTGTCAACGAGCGTTGCGGTTGCTGCGTTTTTAAATGTATCTAGCGGAGGTACCGCCATGTACAGATCGACCCGTAAATCCGCAACCCCGGCATTCACCGCCGCCGCGGTCGTCGCCGTCGCCGCCTTGCTCGGCGCGCCTGCCTGGGGCGCGGAGGAGAGCGGAGCTGCATCGACCGAGTCTGGGGCCGCGGCACCCACGGAGGCTGCGGTCTGGACGCCCAAGGAGATCCAGTTCACCTACATGGGCTTCACGACGCACTATACGTGTGATGGTCTGCGCGACACCGTCAAGGAAATGCTCCTGCAGCTCGGTGCGCGCAAGGATGATCTGAAGGTCTACGAGCAGCCCTGCTCGGGCCTCCCCGACCGGCCGAATCCGTTCCCCGGCGTGAAGATCAAGATGAGCGTGCTGACCCCGGCGCCTTCAGCGCCAACCGACGGCACTCAGACGGTGCCGGCGCAATGGAAGAAAGTGAAGCTCCCGTACCGCGAGAGCGCGCTCAATGCGGCCGGTCAGTGCGAGCTCCTCGAGCAATTCAAGCAAAAGATCCTGCCCCTCTTCACGACACGCAATGTCGACCTGCGCGCAACCTGCGTGCCGCATCAGCTGGAGCCGCTAGGGACCCAGCTGCAGGCGGAGGTGTTGATCACCGACCAGAAGAAGGCGCGCCAAGCGTCGGCGGCGGAGCAGCACTAGCGGCTCCCCGCTTCTCCACGTTCGGCAGGAAGGCCGCCAGCAAGCCGATCAACGGCAGGAAGGCGCACATCTCGTAGACGGTGTTGATGCCGAAGGCGTCGGCTAGCTTGCCGAGCACCGCGGCGCCCACACCGCCCATGCCGAACGCGAAGCCGAAGAACAACCCCGCGACCGTGCCGGTCCGTCCCGGCATGAGCTCCTGGGCGTAAACCACAATCGCTGGGAAGGCCGAGGCGAGAATCAGTCCGATCGGCACCGTCAGCACGCTCGTCCACAAGAGATTCGCGTGAGGAAGGATCAGGGTGAACGGCAAGACGCCGAGAATCGAGGCCCAGATGACGTACTTACGTCCGAAGCGGTCACCGAGGGGGCCGCCCACGATCGTCCCGACCGCGACCGCCGCAAGGAAGATGAACAGGTGCAGCTGTGCACTCTGGACCGACACGTTGAAGCGGCTTATCAGGTAGAACGTGTAGTAGCTGGTAAGGCTCGCGAGATAGAAATACTTCGAGAAAATCAGCGCCAGAAGCACGCTGATCGCGACCGTGACCTCCCTGGTGCGGGGCGCGGCGTCGGCTTTTCCGCTCGTGGTCCGCGGCTTCAAGCGGGCGAGACCGTGCAGCTTGTACCAGTGACCGACGTTGAAGAGCACGAACATCCCGAGCATGGCCGTCAAAGAAAACCAGGCGACGCTCGTCTGCCCACGGGGCAGAACGATGAAAGCAGCCAACAACGGCCCTACCGCCGAACCGACGTTACCGCCAACCTGAAACACCGACTGGGCCAGGCCGTGCCGGCCTCCGGAGGCCATACGGGCTACCCGAGAGGACTCGGGGTGGAAAACTGAGGAGCCGGTCCCGACCAGGGCCGCGGCCAGCATCAGCAGCCCGAAATTCCCGGCATAGGCCAGTAGCAGCAGGCCCACCAGGGTGAAGCCCATACCGACCGACAGGGAGTACGGCCGCGGGGAGCGATCCGTGAACATGCCGATGACCGGCTGCAGCAGGGAGGCCGTGATCTGGTAGGTGAACGTCAGCAACCCGATCTGGCCAAAGCTCAGGTGGTAGGAGCTCTTGAGCATCGGATACAGCGCCGGCAGCAGCGACTGCATCATGTCGTTGAGGAGGTGGCAGAAGCTGATCGCCGCGAGGATGGAGAAGGTGGTTCTGCCCGCCGCCTGGGCCGGGCTCAAGGTCGCGGTGGCTTCGCTGCTCAAGAAGGGCTCCTGAAGGGATAGCCCTGTAATTTGCCGGATTTCCGGCTCGCAGCCCATCCCTAATAGTGGATAGGGGTCACGGTTGAGCTTGTGGGGTGAGGGGAGCACGCGCGGCGCGGCGGTCCGCCCTGCGGATCTATAGTCGCCGGGTCACCGTGCCCTTCAACGAAGAGCACGGTGCCCGGCGTCCCTCCCCGAGCGTTATCCTATTTGCCGAATCTCTGGCTCCACTGCACCCCGATCAGCCTGGGCGGGGCGATTCCGTTGTAAACGGCGATCGGTCCGCAGGTCGCCTGCGTACATTCCGCGTAACGGTACTGGCTCGCACGGACGTCGAACGCGTTCTTGACCAGCAGTTCCGCGGTCCAGTTGTCCTTGTTCACCCCGATCGAGAGATTGGTGAGGCCGTAGGAGCCCTGCTGGCCGAGAATGTTGCGCTCGATCGTGCGCAAATCGGACCACACCGCGCTCTGGTACATGAAGTTGCCCTGCACGTAGGCCTGGTAGTTACCGGCGAGCGACCACGAGTAGCGGGCGCCGATGCTGCCCTTGAATCTCGGCGTGGTGGGTAACTGCTGCCCCGCGGGTGCCAGAGGAGTGAAGGGGTCGTCGTGGTGGGCGTCCGGGGGACATGGATTGGAGGTCACCGGGCTGCCGTCAGGATTCAGCGCTCCGCAGTAGTTCTGCGACAGGTAGGCGTCGATGTAGGCGGCGCCGGCGGTCACCGTCAGGCCCGTGGTGGCGGCCCATTCCAACTCGGCTTCCGCGCCCTTTACCTTGGCCTGGCCCGCATTCGCGACGATCGTGACCGAGTTCGGGCCGAGGAACGAGAATTGGAAGTTGTCCCACTTCTCGTAGTACAGCGCGCCGTTGAAGCGCAGGTGGTTGTCGAGCCAGCTCGTCTTCCACCCGAACTCGTAGTTCTTCAGGAAGTCCGCCGCGTACGGCGCGGCCGTGCCGATGCGGTTGACGCCGCCGGGCCGGAAGCCCTTGGAGTAGGTGATGTAGATCATCCGGGCGGCGTCGATCTTGTAGGACAAGTTGAATTTCGGCGTCCAGCCGGAGCCGTCGCTGCGCTTGTTCAGGTCGGAGCAGGGGGCCCCGTGGAATGGCGTGTCGTTGAAGCAGATCTGCTGGCCCGACGAGGGGCTGATCCCCGCGGCGTCCAGGCCGGAGGGCGGTATCAGGTCGGGGTTGCTGCCGAAGGCGTTCAGGCCGAATCCATAGAAACCCTCGAGCGTGTTCTTGTAGTGGAAATTACGGATGCCGGCCGTCAGGGTGAGGCTCGATGTGATGTCCCAGTTGGCCTCGCCGAAGATCGCCGAGTCGCGGTTGACACGCTGTTGCTCCGTCAGCCACCAGGTGCCGGGCCACTGGTAGTTGGTCCCGGCGCCGACCCAGTAGGTGGGGTCGAGCCCGTTGATGACGTAGTTCTGCTCGATGTTGTGTTGCTGCCGCTGTTGGAACAGGCCGGCGACGAAGCGCACCGGGTACTGCTGCGGCGAGGTGATGCGCAGCTCGTTGCTGAACATCTGGTAGCGGTCCGCGCCGAAGATGACCTGCGTCGGATTGTTGGGCCAATAAGCGGCGTACGACTCGTACGCGAGTGAGTAGTCCGAATAGTCCGAGCTCGTGTGATCGGTGCGCTTCAACCAGGCGCCGGCGTACGTCAGGTCGAAGTCGCCGATCTTGCCTTCGACCGTGAGCGCCGCATCGACCCAGCTGTCCTTGCCGCCCTCGGGGTAGAAGTGACGCACCGACAGGTCGCCCGGCAGCGGCCCCGCCGCGTCGAGCGCCTTCCAGTCCTCCTCGGCGAAGATGCCGCCCCACTTGGTCCGCTGCGCGATGAGCGTCGGCGTGATGGTCCAGTTGTCGTTGAGGTCGACCTTCAGTGCGGCCCGGGCACCGTAGGTGTCGGTCGGATTGTAGTGATCCCCCGCCACGGCCCTGTTGTCCAGGACCGAGCAGGTGGGAGTCACGCCGCCGCAGTTGGTGGACGGTGGGTTGGGCGTCTGCGGGTAGGTGAGTGTGCCATGGACATTGTCCAGGTAGCCCGAGTCGCGCTCATACCAACCCACCAGTCGCACGGCCGCCTTGTCGCCCAGCGGGATGTTGACGAAACCTTCCCCGATGGCTCCCACGGTCCCGTTCTTGATGACGTTGGTCTGGATGTCATAGCCGGCCGCGAATCCCCTGGGGTCCGGCTTGTTGGTGATGATGCGGATGGTGCCGGCCTCGGAGCTCGCCCCGTACAGGGTGCCCTGTGGCCCCGGCAGCACCTCGACCCGCTGGATGTCGTACATGTGCAGGTCGAGCGGCCCCTGGATCGTCGTGATCGGCTGCTCGTCCAGGTAGGTGCCGACACTCGGCAGCGGACCGGAGTGGTTCGGGTTGTTGTCGCTGGCAATGCCGCGCATGAAGGTGCGCGCGAAGCCCGGCTGCAGACTCTGGAACGCGACTGTCGGCAAGGCCTGCGCGTAGTCCGTGAAGTGCTGGATGTTCTGTTGCTCCAGCGCTTCCGTGTTGAGCGCGGTGACGCTGATCGGCACGTCCTGCAGATTTTCAGCGCGCTTGGATGCAGTGACCACGACTTCCGAAAGTCCGCCGACTTCCTGCGTGGCTTCCTGTGCCTGGGCCGAGTGGATCGCGGCCACGATCGCTGCGGCGATCGGCGCCCGGCGGACCCATGGGCCAGCCCTTTGTACCAGCAGCGGCAGGAAGCCCGTCCGGTGACGGACTCCTGTTGCGGCAAGTTTTTTCGATCGACTGCGCTGCATGATGTCTCCCCATGTTGTACTTGGTATCGCTAATCAGGCACGCCCGGGTAGGCCTCCAACACCGGCCCCAGTGCGTCTTTCAACGGTTGCAACCAGGGCTCGTAGTGGCGCCACTGGTCGAGTCCTTCGCGGAAAATGGGCCGGCGCACCTGCTCGGAGCTGGCGGTGCGCACGGCGCGCTTGTTCTCGTAGAAGCGCAGGCACTGCTCCTCGAAAGGTAATCCGCAGTAGTCGAGCAGCCTGCGCACTTCGGTCTCGGTGTCCTCCACCATGGCCTCGTAGTTGACCCGGTGTACCCTGCCGGGCAACACCGCGTCGCAATGGGCGAGGAGCTCGACATAGTCGGCGTAGTAGCGGCCGATCTCGTCGAGGCTATAGGTGAAATACTGCCCGAGGGCAAAGTGCTGTTTGAAGGCGGAGAAGCAGCTGCCCAGCGGATGCCGCCGCGCATCAATGATCCGCGCGCGTGGCAGAAGGAGATGGATCAGGCCGACGTGCCGGCAGTTGTTCGGCATCTTGTCGATGAAGAAGGGCGCGTCGGTCTTGCGCTGCACGCGCGTGCGCTCGAGGTACTGTTCTCCTAGCTCGCGAAAGCGCTCGTGAGGCAGCTCGTCGAGCACCTCGAGGTATTGAGTCGCCTTCTCCTGCTGCCCGCGGATCTCGAGGCTGCGCGCCAACGAGATCATGTCGTGCAGCTCCATCGTGCCTTCCACGAGTGAGTGGCTCGACAGGATCTGGTCCACGAGCGTGGAGCCGCTGCGCGGCAACCCAACGATGAAGATGGGGTCGGGCGCCTGGCAGCCGATCTCCGTACGCTCGGCGAAGAAGTCCCGTGTATAGACAGCCCTGGAGCGCTTCACGAAGCTCGTGTTTTCCGCGGCGCTGTAGCTGATCTGGCTGCGGCGCAGCCGGTTACCCTCGGCATAATGTTGGAATGACTCTTCGTACCGGGCTTCGTCCTCGCACGCCTTACCGAGTGCGAAATGCAGGTGGAGTCTATTCTCGACCGACGGCACTTCGAGCGCGGCGTTCATCGCGGCGATGTCGTGTGCCTCGAACCGGAACGTCTTGAGATTGGCGAGGCTCCAGTAGGCTTCACCCGACTGCGGGGACAGTTCCAGCCCATGGCGGTACGCCGCGATGGCCTCATCTTGCCGCCCGGCGGTCTTCTGCACATGTCCCAACATGACCCAGACCTTCGACTGGTGCGGGTATTCCGCGAGGATTCCCTTGTAGAGCTCGACGGACTGTTGGTACTCGCCGATCCCGACCAGGAAGCTTGCCTTCAGATTCCGATAGTGCGGGTTGTTGGGCTCGGCGGCGAGCAGCGGGGCGATCTGCTGCAGCGCCTCACTCGCCCGGTTCTGTCGATTCAGGACGGTGGCGTATTGCGTACGGGCCGTGGCGAAACTGGGCGAGAGCTCGAGGCAGCGGGCGAGCAGATTCTCGGCGTCGACATAGCGGCCCAGCCGGGCCGCCACCTCGGCGAACATGCGAATCGCCGCGACATCTGTCGGGTTCTGCTGCAAGTGGGCGCGTAGGAGAGCTTCAGCGAGCGGAATATCGTTCTCGCAAAGCGCCGCGGCCGGACGCAGGAGCCTCGGGTCCCGGGTCGATGCCTTGATGTGCTGCGCGTAAGCGGCGTCGGCGCCCTCGGCGTCACCCATCGCTCCCAGGTGATCTCCTAGCGCGTGCCACGCGCCCGGCAGATTGGGGTCCAGTCGCACGGCGCGCCGCAGAGCGCCGACCGCATCCTCGCCACGACCGGTCGCCCCGAGCGCAAGGCCGTACAGGAACACGGCGACGGCGTTGCCAGGCGCGACTTTGAGAATCTCCGCGGCTTGTTCGACGGCCATCGCGGGGTTGCGTTCGAGCAACCGCGCAGTATGTTTCAGCGCGACCTCGATCGTCCCGACTGGCTCTGCCCCTGCGCTCACCGTAAGGTGTCTACCCCGTCGTTGTGTCGTTGTCGTGGCGCAATCAGACGGCGCAATTGATCACTTGTCAAATTTAAGCGTGCGCCACGGCGGTTGGCAGACTAGCCGCTGCCCGAGGTGTTGCGCTTGAACGACGACGACATGCTGCCGTGCGGGTCGATTGCCCGGAAATGGGCGCGGGTGTCGTGGGCCGCACCGGCGCGAGGCAACCTGGGCCGGATGCTCTGAATCTCGGGCGCGATCTTGGCTTATCACGCGAGGCAGCAGCGACAGGGCATTGTAAGAACACACTTTTATTGACGACTCATGGGTGGACGGTTGGGCTAAGATTCAAAGACACCCAGGTCCAACGGAAGGGGAAGATGATGACCTCGAGCAGAGTCAGTCAGGTCGTGCCGGGCAGCGCGTTCAATTATTCGATTTCATTACGCGTCCGCCATCCGAATCTGGATCCGGCCGAGCTGACCAAGTCTCTGCACCTGGAGCCCGTCCATAGCTGGCGCGCCGGAGAGCCACGTCGCTCGGTGACCGGCGCGACCCTGGGGGGTGAGCACCGTGAGTCTTACTGGTCGGCGCCGCTCCCGGGCCAGGCGGTCGGCTCCGCCGCCTTCGCGCTGGAGTCATTCCTGGGTCAGCAGCTGGTGCAATTGAACCGGCACCGCGAGTTGCTGGGCCGGCTGCAGGACGAGGGCGGCCAGATCTCGCTACTCATCGAAATCTCGCGCGTGGAGAACGCGGTTCTCACTTTGAGCACGAACGTCTCGCGCAAGCTCGCCGATCTCAACATCGAGCTCGAGTTCCAATTCCTGAGCGAGTGAGCGCCCCGCGCCCGGAGCGCCGCTCAAACCTAACATAACGTCCTGTACATTTTTGTGACGGCCGCACGATCGGTTGTCTGCGGCTGGAGACGTTTTGCTTACGTTGGCGCAACCGTGTCTACTGTTCCCCGATGCAAGGGCAAACCCGTCGCAAGACGGGGACGCAAAGCCTCCGATCTCCTGACGCCATCCCGTCAGAAGACAGCGGGGTTGCCGGAGCCGCAAGCCGCCATCGAGCGGATGAAGCCCCGTCAGATCATGTGGCGCTTCCGATTCGCACCCGGGAGAGGTCGCATCCTGTTTGCCTGCCCTCGCGAAACGAAGTTTCGGCTCACGCACGGGGCAGGTCTGACAAATGGTTTTCCACGAGAATGCCGGGGCGGGTGGCCCATGGGTCCCCCGGGCACGCCCACGGCACACGGTTGGTCGCGCCCTCATTGGCGCAGCGCTTCTCTCTTCACCCTGTATCGTTGCCCTGGCGGTGCCCTCGTTGGGTGGGTCGCCGGCTGGCAGCGTCACGGCAGCACACTACTATGCCTTTCAGCCGGGCGTGGGCGGCGGTGGTAAGAAGCTCACCTTCTCGATCACCAACAAGCCTGCGTGGGCACAGTTCGACACGGCCACCGGCCGCCTGTACGGCACGCCTTTGCCGCAGACGAACGTCGGCAAGTACGCCAACATCTCCATTTCGGCAAGCGATGGCGCGGCACGAGCCCATCTCGCTCCATTCTCGATCACGGTTCTGCCGCTTCCCAACACGCCGCCACGCATCAGTGGTACTCCCGCGGCTGCGGTCACCGCGGGCCATGCCTACTCCTTCCAGCCCACCGCGAGCGACCCGAATGGCCTGAGGCTCGCTTTCGTCATCAGCAACAAGCCCGTCTGGGCGAGCTTCAATACCTCCACCGGCGCCCTGTCGGGCACGCCCGCGGCCGCGCATGCCGGAACGTATCCCAACATCACGATCACGGCGTATGACGGATACCAGAAGGCCGTATTACCCAAATTCTCGATCGTGGTGCAGGGCTCGACGACCGCATCGACACCGCCGGTGAAGCCACCGCCGACCAATGGCTCGCAGACGACCGGCGCGGCGACCCTCTCCTGGCAGCCACCGACCCAGACCACCAGCGGTGGCATGCTGACCAACCTGGCCGGCTACCGTATTTATTACGGCACGGCGCCGAACAAGTTGGCCCAGTCTGTCAACATCGCGAATCCCGGGATCACGCGCTACGTGATCGG
>DAITMW010000271.1:6650-10586 GCA_036834945.1 Steroidobacteraceae bacterium | reverse complement strand
TAATTAGAAAAAGGATCTGCCTTTGCGGACCCATGGATCGCGCTTCGTCGCCCCGCTTTTGACTGTGCTCTTCGCGCTGCTGATCAGCGCTTGCGGAGGAGGAGGGGGGAAGCCGAATACGCCCCCAGTCGCCAATGCCGGTGCGGCACAAACGGTTTTCAAGAGATCGACGGTTACGCTGGATGGCACGTCCAGCGCGGATGCCGATGGCGATTCACTGGCGTATTCGTGGAGCCAGACTTCAGGTCCGACGGTGACCTTGAGCAATCCGTCCGCCGCCAAACCAACTTTCAGCGCGCCTGCAACCACCGGTACGCTCACTTTCTCGCTCGTGGTGAGCGACGGGCACGACTCCTCGACGCCGGCGGCCGTTACCATAACGATCCAGAATGGAACTCCCACAGCAATGGCCGGGAGTAACACCTCGATGCTTCCGGGAGCCCAATACACACTCGACGGGTCCGGAAGCTCCGATCCCGACGGCGACCCGCTCACCTATACCTGGACGCAGATCGCGGGTGCGCCGGCGCCGCTCGTCGCGTCGACGGGGGGTAAGGCTACGTTCACCGCTCCCACGCAGCCAGGGACTCTGCAATTCTCGTTGGTCGTAAACGACGGTACGGTAGATTCGCAAGCCTCCACCGTCACGATTACAGTGACCACGGCGCCGCTGCCCGTGGCATCCGCCGGCTCCGATCAGACGATCCCGAAGCGCTCTTATGCTCTCTTGCAGGGCTCGGGTACGGACTCGAACAACCATCCGCTCGCGTATCAATGGCAGCAGGTCTCCGGAGCCCCGGTCACCATTCAGAACGCCGACAGCGCATTCGCAACTTTCAGCGCGCCAGCCGCGACCGGTGACCTGACGTTTTCGCTCACCGTCAACGATGGTACGAGCAACTCCCAACCCAGTTTCATTACATTCCACGTCATCAATCTGGCGCCCGTCGTCTATTCCATCGCGCTATCTCCCACCAGTCCGCGCCGTAACGATCCGATTGCGGCGGTGGTCAATGCAGCGGACCCTGACGGCGACCCGATTACCCTGACTTACGTGTGGAGCCGCAACGGAACGGCCGTGCCGGGCGCAACGGGCACTGCCTACCCCCCGGGAAACCAGGTCAAGAATGACACCATCTCGCTCTCGGTGACCGCCTCGGACGGTACGGTCGCGACAACTTCCACGGCCAACGTGGTGATTGCCGATACGCCGGCAACCTTGACGTCCAACGCCCCGGACACTGCCGTGTTTGGCTCTGCCCAGGCTTTTCAGGTGACCGCATCGGATGCCGATGGCGATCCGATTGGTGCGATCGAGCTGGCTTATGGACCGGCCGGCATGACGGTCAGCAGCAACGGGCAGGTCAGTTGGACGCCCGCGGGGCCGATGTTTGACCGTACGGTAGACGTGCACTGGGGTGTAAGGCTTCACGATGCTCCTTCGGACATGGTGACCGGCACGATGACGGTGACCGATTCGAGTCGCAAATACCCGCTCGTGCGCACGAACGTGGGGCTGGCGACCGGCAGCAGCAGCCTCGACATCCAGGATTTCGCCGGTGACGGCCACTATGAGATGTTGATTGGCGACCCGCAGTCCGTGTTTCTCCTGCAGAAAACCGGCACGGACTATGTGCAGGTCTGGACGTATCCGTTCGATGCCGGCTCGGGCAACTCGATTGCAGCCGTCGCCTCGGGCGATGTGGACGGGGACGGACATCGCGAGATCTTCTTCAGTGCCGGCCCTGTCCTCGTCGAGCTCGATGGTGTGAGCCGGCGCGAGATCCACCGATATGGCAGTGTTGCCACAGGCGCCTCGGGTACCAGCGCCAGTCCCAATTGCGTGTCCCTCAAAGTGGCCGATGTCGATAACGACGGCGCCCTGGAGCTCATCTGTCTGGGCATGGATTCCAGCTATGGGTACCCGGCCACGGGCCGCATCTATGTCTTCAATGCGCGGACGCTCCAGGTCAAGTGGATGAGCGACGACCTGCCCCTGGGCAGCTCGATGGCCGTGGGCAATGTCGACTCCGATACGGCACTGGAGATCGTGACCTCTGGCGGCTACGTTTTCGACGGTGCGACTGGAGCCAACCAATGGGCCTACTCGTCCGGGTTTGGCGCGCAGGTTGATATCGGGGACGTCGTGGGCGATGGCGTTGGGAAGATCATCGGCAGCGCCAGCACGGGATTGACGGCCTACGATGCGGTCCAGAAGTCGGTCCTATGGAGCATTGCGCCGGGAATCAGCGGCTTCTCCGCGATCAGAGTGGCCAACCTGGATGGGACCGCACCCGCCGAGATCATCGCGGCCGACGGCCAATGGGGCAACGTCAGTGTCTACCGTTACAGCTCCGGTGCTCCCCAACTGCTCACCCAGATCAGCTCCATTGGCGATGGCGTGACCGCCATCGGCGCCGGCGATGTGGATGGCGACGGCCAGCAGGAGATTGTCTGGACTCCGACCTTCAGTTTGAGCAACGGCTCACCGAGCGTGGCGATTTCCTCGTGGTCGCCTTCCGCCACACTGAAATGGACTGGGCCTCAACCCATCGGGCTCGATGGACCGTTCGCGTGCGCGCAACTCGCGAAAGTGTCCGCGACCCAGAGCGATCTGATCTTTGTGACGCCGCGAACCGGAAGCGGCTACGAAGGAATGCGGGTCATCGGCCTCGATCCGGCGACCGGGTTGTTCAGCGTCACGGCGGAGGTCGACTCGAACTGGTCCGGCGCCCGGGCCTGCGATGTGGCTGACGTCAATGGCAGCGGTGTCGATTCGGTGTTGCTCGGCTCCGCATCGATTTATACCCCGTACTTCGCCGCGTTGGACTTCGCCTCCAGCCTCAAATCATGGTCCAGTCCCCAGGTGACGAACTCGCCGGTGGCGATAACCCATGCCGACGTCAATGGCGATGGGGTATCCGATCTCATCGGTATCACCTCGGATGGGCACCTCTATGCTTGGGACGTGCTCCATCAATCTCTCATCTGGAGCATGTTGGTATCGGGCTACGGTATCGACGTCGCGGTCGCAGACGTGTACGGGGATGGCAAGCTCGAAGTGGTTGCGCTCACCGGCACCCAGGTTGCGGTCTTCAACCTGACCTCCAGCGGCCTCGTGCAGGCAGCAAGTTACACCATTGCCGGCACCAGTCTGCCGCTCTCGGTCAGCGATCTGCTCGTCGCGGACACAGATGGGGACGGCAAGTGTGAAATCTATTTCGTGAGCTCAGGGTTCGGGAGTCCGAGCGTCACGATCACCCAGCTCGACGGCTCGCTACGTCCGCTCAATTCCTATCCAGTCTCCGTGTCGTCCGTATACCCGAGCGGAAGCAGCCTCTACCTGGAGAGCTCAGGGTTCGCGCGCAAGAACATCGTACTCGCCACGGGCGGCAACCAGCCCACGGCCGGCACAACGAGCAATCTACAGGTCATAGATCCCACGAGCGGGGCGTTGGTCTGGCAATCGCCTGCGCTGCTGGGCTATGTGCCCATCAACAGCCTGAACTTCTATGACCTCAGGGGCGATGGGCAGAGGGAGATTGTGTTTGGAACCAGCGTGGGAATGTACGTCACCCAGTAAGATGGTGGCGTGCAACGGCTGGCCGCGCGCTCGCCCTGGAGTCTGCCCGGAGCCGGACTCGAACCGGCACGGCCTTGCGGCCGAGGGATTTTCGTACTCACTACAGCTTTCGCTGCTGGGCCTGCCGCCCATTTGGAGTCTGGACTTTCTCTTTGCCATAGTTCAGTTGCGGTGCGCCACTGAACATTAGGCAGGGGCCGTCAAGTCTCTACACTTTCCCCATGAGCCATGAAGTGCGACGACCAAAGTACTCAGCCGAACAGCTGCAGGAGGCTGTGCGAACCTCAACCTCGATGCGGCAAGCTCTAACCAAACTTGGCGTCGCTCCGTATGGCGGCAATTACGACGTGCTG
>DAITMW010000271.1:0-6550 GCA_036834945.1 Steroidobacteraceae bacterium | reverse complement strand
GCTGGGTCAGCCAATTCCGCTCGAACTCGACCACGTAAACGGAAATAACCAGGACAACCGGCTCGAAAACCTTCGTCTGTTATGTCCGAATTGCCACGCCCTCACTCCCACCTACCGGAGTAAGAGGCGCTCCACAGGGCTTAGCTCGGGATTGCAGTCACCGCAGTGCGCCGGTGGGGCTGGTTCCCCGAATTTGACCCCATTCACGCCGGCCGTTTCCGAGCCGGGTGCTCAACTTACTTAAGTCCCTTGCGTCTACCTATTTCGCCACCCGGGCTACGGGCGGTGAGATTGTAAGGCATGTCTTCGAAAAGGTGCGCAATAGGTGCTCGTATTCATGGCGCTAAGCCACTGAATTTGCGAGACTCGCGCGCCAGTTACCGGACCACGGAAGCGCGCCGCGCTTGTCACCAGAGACAGTCACTGCAGAGAGCGCCATGAATCATCGCCAGAGGGCACCACACGAGGGTGCCGATCGAGGGCGAGAGAGTGTATTGCGCGCCGAGAATCTGCATCTGTGGAGAGGCGACCGACACGTCCTGCAGGGTGTGACCCTCGAAGTAAGCGAGGGGGAATGCCTCCAGATCACTGGCTCGAACGGAGCGGGCAAGACGAGTCTCCTACGCACCCTCAGTGGCCTGATGTACCCGGAGGAAGGCCAGGTGCTCTGGCGAGGTCAGAGCATTCGTAGCGATCTGCAGGGATTCCACGCGGAACTTGCTTACATCGGGCACGAACCACCGCTAAAGGGGGATCTCACCGCGAGGGAGAACCTGCATTATTGGATCGGCATCCGGTGGCCCACCAGTCACTCTGCAATGGAGGCGGCGCTGGATCGGGTGGGGGCGCATGGGTGGAGCGATCGGCCGGTTCGGACACTGTCGGCGGGGCAGAAGAGGCGGGTGGCCCTGGCGGGATTGAGTTTGATGATGAGCGTGCCCCTGTGGCTGCTGGATGAGCCGACGACGAATCTCGACAGAGAGGGTCAATACCTGGTGGGGACTCTCATAGATGATCATTTGAGCCAGGGTGGGCTTGCGGTCGCGGCGATTCACCATGACCTTTCAGTGCGGGCGACCGCCTTGCGGAGGCTCGAACTCGCGCGTGAGTGATCAAATAGCACACACAGGTGACGCTGCGGGTCGGAGCGCTTTGCAGCGGAGTGAGGTCGCAGTCGGCCCGGGTGTGAAGGCCGGTGACGCTGCAGCTCGGCCGGCAGCTTTGAACGAAAGTGAGAACGCGCGGCCACATATGAAGGAGGGCACCTCAGTTTGGGCCGCGGCGGGACTGACGCTGGCGCGGGACCTGAGGCTGGCGTTCCGCAGGCGCGGGCAGCTGGTGCAGCCGCTGGTATTTTTTGCGATTGTTACGACCTTGTTTCCATTGGCTATTTCGCCTGAATTGTCGCGCCTTCGAGACGTCGCGCCCGGTGTGTTGTGGGTGGCTGCCTTGTTATCCTCTCAGCTGGCGCTCGAGTTCTTGTTTCGCGATGACGCGCAGGACGGGACGCTCGAGCAGTACGCGTTGTCCGGACAGTCGCTGAGCTGGCTGTTGTTCGCGAAGACCGGGGCGCATTGGCTATTGACGGGCTTGCCGCTCGCGTTGATGGCGCCGCTCGCGGGACTTTCCCTAGGTGTTCCCGTGGCCGCGGTGCCGGGTATCGTCGCCTCGGTGGCCGTTGGAAGCGTCGCGTTGAGCTTGATCGGCTCCATGGGAGCCGCGATAACACTGGGAGTGAAACGCAGCGGCGCGTTGTTGTCGTTATTGACTCTGCCTCTGGCGATGCCGGTGTTGATTTTCGGTGCGCGCGCCACGGAGCTGGCAGTCAAGGGTGAGGTCTATGGCCCGCCACTGGAGCTTCTCGGCGCTCTCGCGGTGCTCGGCATCACGCTCGCCCCCCTGGCGACCGCGGCGGCAGTGCGAGTCAATCTGGAGTGAAGTGATCTGACAATGGCTTGGACATGGTTTCACCGTCTCGGCTCACCGCCGTACATCTATAACCTGGCCGCCAGGCTGACGCCGTGGTTTGCGTGGCCGGCCGCGTTGTTGATGGTGGGCGGACTGATTGACGGGCTCGTGCTCGCGCCGCCGGACTATCAGCAGGGCGATGGCTTCCGCATGATGTACGTGCACGTCCCTACGGCGTATATGTCGATGATGATTTATTCGACAATGGCGATATCCGCCGCTGTCGGGCTCATCTGGCGTATCAAGGTGGCCCACGCCGTCGCGGCGGCCTGCGCGCCGGTCGGTGCGTCCTTCACGTTCTGCGCGCTGGTGACGGGCTCCCTGTGGGGCGCGCCCATGTGGGGTACCTATTGGGAGTGGGACCCCAGGCTGACTTCCGAGCTGATCCTCTTGTTCCTGTACCTCGGCTACATGGGATTGCGCTCGGCAACCGAGGACGTGCAACGCGCGGATCGCATCAGTGCCGTGTTGGCTGTGGTGGGTGTCGTGAACCTACCGATCATTCACTTCTCGGTGATCTGGTGGAACTCCCTCCACCAGGCGCCGTCTCTGATGAAGCTCGGTGAGCCTACCATCGCGGTTTCGATGCTGATTCCGCTGCTGACCATGATCCTGGCGTTCACCCTGTTCTTCGTGGCGGTGCTGCTGGTCCGCTTGCGAGCTGAGATTCTCAGCCGCGAGCGCTCGGCGAGCTGGATCCGTGAGGCGGTGACGCCATGAAGGCGCTGAGCGACTTTTTCGACATGGGCGGCTATGCCGCCTACCTGTGGCCCTCGTACATTCTGACTTTTGCTGTCGTCGTGTTGAATATTGTCTGGGCCCGCCGGCTGCTCGCGCGTTCGCGCGAGGAAGCCCGCCGCCGGCTCGCGATGAAGACCGGGACGGAGGCCAGCGCGGCGCCGCGAGGCGCGGGAGAAGTGACATGACGCCCCGGCAGAGGCGAATGACTTTGGTATTGGGAATCGTCGCGGGCGTGGGTATCGCCGGCGCGTTGGCGCTTAGCGCGTTCCGCTCGAACGTCACGTTCTTCTTCGATCCGACCGCGGTCGCCGCGGGACAGGTGAAATCCGGTGAGCACTTCCGGCTCGGTGGCATGGTGACCAAGGGTAGTGTGAAACGCACACCTGGCAGCCTGGAAGTGCACTTCCTCGTGACGGATTTCAAGCACGACGTACCGGTCAGCTACACCGGCGTGTTGCCCGATCTGTTCCGCGAGGGTACGGGCGTCGTTGCGCATGGACACATGGACGGCAAAGGCACCTTCGTCGCCGACGAAGTGCTCGCGAAGCACGACGAGAAGTACATGCCGCCAGAGGTTGCGCGCTCGCTGAAGCGGCGCCATGGCGAGGCGAGAGAAGACGCGCTATCCGAAGCGCCCGCTGCCGGGACAGAGACGCCAGGCCAACCCAACGTGAGCTCGCAAGGGCAATCGTCGCCCTCGACGACGAGCCTGCAAGCGCCGGCGGGAGATTCGAGCACCGGGAGTGGCGTGATGCGGCCACTGGCTGGCGGTTCAATCGCAGGCGGTGGCATGACGCGGCCATCGGCTGGCGATTCGATCACCGCTGGCGTGATGCGGCGTAGCCTGGCCTCGACCCAACCCATGACCGGCGGAGGTCACTGAAATGCTTCCCGAGCTGGGCCAATTCGCCCTGATCCTCGCTCTGCTGCTCTCAGGACTGCAGGCATTTTTCGGCATCATCGGCCCCATGGCGGGCCGCGAACGTTGGATCGGCGCGGTGACGCCGGCGGTTGCCGGACAATTCGTGATGCTTGGCACCGCCGTGGGCTGCCTCATCTACTCCTTCATCTCGAACGACTTCTCGGTGCTCTACATTGCCGAGAATTCCAACTCCGCATTGCCGTTGTTCTACCGGGTCACGGCCCTGTGGGGCGCGCACGAAGGCTCCCTGCTGCTGTGGATTTTCATCCTGAGCTGTTGGACCGTGGCGGTTTCTGTCGGCGCGAGCCGGCTTCCCTCGCGATTCAGTGCGCGGGTCCTGGGCGTGCTGGGCCTCATCAGCTTCGGCTTCCTGCTCTTCACCCTGGCGACCTCGAATCCCTTCACCCGGTTGGACCCGCCGGCGCCGGACGGTCGCGACCTGAACCCGGTCCTGCAGGACCCGGCACTCGCCATCCATCCGCCCATTCTTTACACGGGCTATGTGGGCTTCGCCGTCGCTTTCGCGTTTGCCTGCGCGGCCATGCTCGAAGGCCGGATGGACCAACAGTGGGCCCGATGGACGCGCCCGTGGACCACGGCCGCCTGGGCCTTCCTGACTTGCGGAATCGCGTTGGGTAGTTGGTGGGCGTACTACGAGCTGGGGTGGGGCGGCTACTGGTTCTGGGACCCGGTGGAAAACGCTTCCTTCATGCCCTGGCTGGTCGGTACGGCGTTGATCCACTCCCTGGCGGTCACCGACAAGCGCGGACTCTTCAAGAGCTGGACGTTGCTGTTGGCTGTGTTGGCGTTCTCCTTGAGCCTGCTCGGCACGTTCCTCGTACGCTCGGGCGTCCTGGTCTCCGTGCATTCCTTCGCGGCCGACCCGAGACGCGGCATTTTCATCCTCGCCTTCCTGGTCATCATGATCGGCGGCGCGCTGAGCCTGTACGCCTGGCGAGCTCCATTGCTCAAGTCCCAGGCGGGATTCGAGCTCGGCGCGCGCGAGTCGTTCCTGCTGTTCAACAACATCCTGCTGGTCATCGCCGCGGCGACGGTGTTTGCCGGCACCATGGCGCCGCTGATTTCCGATTCACTCGGACTGGGGACCCTGTCGGTCGGCGCGCCGTACTTCAACCCGACCTTCATGCTGTCCATGTTGCCGTTGACGGCATTGCTGGCCCTGGGCGTCCATGCCAGCTGGAAGCGCGGACGCCTCGGGGACAAGAAGCGCATGTTGCTTCTCACCCTCGCCGGCGCCGCCATACTGGCGTGCATCACGGTATTTGCCATCTATGCGAACGGAAAAATCCTGACGCCCGTCGCCGCGACGCTCGGAATCTGGATCATCCTGACATCGCTCGTCGACCCGATCGATCGCATCAGGCGCAAGCTGTCGCTGTCCCGTTCCGTGATCGGAATGACGGTCGCGCATATCGGACTCGGAGTGTTCGTTCTGTCGCTGACCACGGTCGAGTCATTCACACGCGAGCACGATGTATCCCTGGCGAGGGGCGCCAGCACGACTGTGGGCGCCTACACGTTCCTGTTCGAGGGTGTGAAATCGATCGAAGGTCCGAACTACCAGGGTGTTGGCGGCACGGTCAGAGTCACCCGCAACGGCGAGCCGCTCACTGTGCTTTATCCCGAGAAGCGCCAGTACTACGTGCAGCACACCACGACGACCGAAGCCGCGATCGAGATGCACTACGGCAGCAATGTCCTGGTGGCTCTCGGAGAGGATCTCGGAGCCGACAAGTGGAGCATCCGCATCCAGATCCGTCCGCTCGTCAATCTCGTCTGGCTCGGTGCATTCATCATGGCAGTGGGCGGTGTCGTTGCCCTGACTGACCGCCGCTATCGCCTCTCCAGGGCCGCCGAGGAGCCGGCCCTGACCGGAATAGGCGCCGGAGAGCACGCCAGATGAATCGTTTCCTCATTCCTCTGGGTGTCTTCGGGCTGCTCGTGATCGTGTTGGCCATCGGTATCGCGCACTCACCGGACAAAGGCACGATCGTCTCGCCGCTCCTGGGCAAACCGGCGCCGGAGTTTTCTCTCCCGAACCTGATGAACGCCAGTCAGAAGGTCGCCTCCAGCGACCTGCGCGGCAAGTGGTACGTGTTCAATGTCTGGGGTACCTGGTGCTACGCCTGTCGCGAGGAGCACAGCGCTCTCCTCGAGATACAACACCAGGACGTGGTACCTCTCATCGGCATGGACTGGAGGGACGCGGAAAGCGATGCGCTCGGATACCTGCAGCAGCTCGGCAATCCTTACGACGCCATCGCCGTCGACAAGGACGGGCGCGCGGCCATCGACTGGGGCGTGTATGGTGCCCCGGAGACTTTTCTGGTCAATGACAAAGGCATAGTGGTTTACAAGTACGTCGGCGCGATGACGCGCGAAGTCTGGGAGAAAGAATTCCTGTCACGGCTGCCACCGAGGCAACAGTCCAAGTCATGACGAAGGGGCTCATAGCCGCGACTCTCGCGGTTCTCGTGTTCTACGCAATCGCCGCGCACGCGGTTGATCCGACCCAGATGCCGACCCCGGCGCTGCAGGAGCGCTACCTGTCGCTCACCCATGAGCTGCGTTGCGTGCAGTGCCAGAACGAATCGATAGCGGACTCTCCGGTCGACATCGCCGCGGATCTGCGCCGGCAGGTGAAGGAGATGCTGTTGGCCGGCAAGACGGATGACGACGTGCGCAACTACATGGTTGCCCGCTATGGCGAGTTCATCCTGTTTCGGCCCCGTACCTCGTTGAAGAACGCATGGCTGTGGCTGACTCCGGGCGTACTCATCCTCGTGGGTGCGTTGGTCGCCGTGCGCATCATCAAACAGCGCGCACAGCTCGTGCCCCAAGACAACGAGCCTCTCGAAGAGGACATCCGCTCCTGATGGTTACCTTCCTCATCCTGGC
>DAITMW010000270.1:0-10589 GCA_036834945.1 Steroidobacteraceae bacterium | reverse complement strand
CGTTTCCCCGATCTCCGCCTCAGCCGCCGCCGCAGCCTCCATTTCGCTGGCGCTCTCCTCGAGGGCCTCGACCGGATCAGGCTCGACCGCAAAGACAAATTCGTCGGCCTCGTCGTCACCCGACGCATTGCCCGCAGCCGGACGCTCGCAGCCCAGCGCCGGAATCGCCGGCTTGACCTCGTACTCGGTCGCGGCAACGGGTGTGGCCTCGAATGTCCGGGCACGCCCATCACCCCGCGAATCAGCCCTCGGCGGCGCGGCCATGGCCTGGACTGCCGGAGGCGGCCCGGCGAACACAAAATCATCAGAATCGTCGGTGTGCGAGCTTTCGGCCTGCGCACTCCCGATCTCACTGGCCCTGGCCCATTCCTCCTGGGTCGCCGTCCGATCATCGGAGGCCGCCTCGGCCTGCAGCTCCCGCTCCATCATGCCCAGCCGCTCGCCGGTGTCCCACTCCGACTCCAGCACCACGTGCCGCACCTTGGTCGGCATCCGGGCGCTCAGCGTCTCCCGGGCGCGCTTGAGAACGTCCACCAGTTTCTGCGGCGTCAGTGGATAGCTGATGGTGTCGAACAGCCCGAATACCGCGAGCCGCTTTCCGAGCTGATTCAAGCGCTTGGGATCGGCCGCAAAGATCAGGAGGCTGTCCGGGGAGATCACCGGGACCTCGCTGAGCAGCTCCAGTCCCGTGTAATCCGCCAGTTTGTCGCAGGCAATGACGACGTCGAACCGCTGCTGTTCGACCTGGGCCAGGCAGGCATCACGGCGCGTAGCCGTAACGATGTCGCAGTGTTGCCCGAACGTGGCGGTAATGGCCGCCAACAGCAGGCTATTCTGATCTGCGACAAGAATCCTCATACGTCCGGCGCTTCAAAAGTTAAGCGCCCTGCATAACATACTTTTGTCCGCGAGCTGAATGACCGCGTTTGGCGACACCCCTGGTACCAACGTCCTAATCCGAGCCGCGCCGAGCGGGCGACCTCGACCCTGGCGGTGCTCTCCGGGGTGGCCGGCGGAAAGCATGCGGACTGAACCTTGACCGTGCAGAAATAACGCATGCATTAAGTTACGCCGCGTGCCATGCGCGCGGGTTGCACGCCGTCTCAATCTGCAAATCTGCTGCACCACATTCTTGCCGCAGTCCGTGACACTTCAATGTTGGACTGCGGCAATTTTCCCCGGCTTTTGCCGGTCATTTCTGATCGGCGTAGACCTTCACCAGCTGATAGAGGAAGTCGCGCGACTCGAGCAGTGACTTCACGCTCACATACTCGTTGAGTCCGTGGATGTGCCCGAGGTCCGGCCCGAGGAACAGCGGCTCGACTCCGTAAGTGGGGATGCCCACGGCATTCGTGAATTCACCGTCGGTCGCTCCCGGCTGCAGGATCGGAATGACCGGCACGCCCGGCCAGAACTTCGCAGCCAGCTTCTCGAAGGGCGCCATCACTTGCGGTGTCAGCGGTGGAGGAGGCGAGCTCGGCCCGCGCGTTTCGAGCGTGGTGACCTTCACTTCGGGATCGGCGACGAGCTCCTGCAGCTTGGCTCTGACAGCTTCAGGCTCCACGCCCGGAAAAATCCGGCAGTTGATGTTGGCGCGCGCCCGCTGGGGCAGGGCGTTCGTGGCATGGCCCGCATCGAGCATCGTCGCGACACACGTCGTCCGCAGTGTTGCATTCCACGATGGATCCTTGCTGGAAACCAACGCGATAGCGGCCTTGTCGTCCGGATTCTGCACCAGGTTATTCATGGCGTTGGCGACTTCCGTGTTGCCTTTGCCCGCCTGGATCTTGGCCATGCCTTTGAAATAGGCGCGGTTGCCATCCGTGAACTGCGCAGGGAAGTCATAGGCCTCGATCCGCTTCAGAGCGCCGGCGAGGTGATAGATGGCATTGTCCTTCACCGGCCGCGAGCTGTGCCCCCCGGGATTGGTCACTTCGAGCCGGAAGTTCTGCGAGAGCTTCTCGCCGGCCTGGATCTCCAGGGCCACCGGATGTCCTTGGGCGTCGAGCTCGCCGTTGGCTCCCTCATTCAAAGCGAACTCCGCGTCGATGAGATCACGCTGATGCTCGGTGAGCCACTGCGCACCGTTGAAAGCACCGCTCGTTTCCTCGCCGCAGGTGAGGGCGAGCTTCAGAGTACGCCGTGGATGGAAATTCTCCTTACGGAAGCGGATAAGAGTGTCCACCCACATGGCCGCCTCGGCCTTGTCGTCGACCGAGCCGCGTGCGTAGAAGTTACCGTTCTCCTCGACGAGTTTGAACGGATCGCGGGTCCAGTCCTCGCGCTTCGCCTCGACCACATCGATATGCGCGAGCAACAGAATGGCCTTGAGCTTCGGATCGCGCCCCGGAGCGATGAAAACCAATCCGCCTTCCTTCGGATGATCCGGCACGGAAAACGGATGGAACGCGTCGTCCGGATAACCCGCCGCCTTCAGCCGCGCCTGCATTCGCTCGGCCGCCAACGTGCAGCTACCAGCCGAAAGACTCGTGTTCGTCTCGACCAGCTCTTTGTAGAGATCGCGGAATTCCGCCTCCGTGGCAGCCGATGAGCTGGCCGCGGGTGCGGCAAGGCCGACCGGGCCCAGCAAAACGGAGGCAAACAGGACACCGGCACCGAAGGCCGCGCAAGGCTTCTTCATTCGTTGGCTCCCCCAAGAGAAGGCGCCAATTAAACAAGCGTTCAGCGCCGCGCGCAATCAAAACCAACTGACCTGGGATGAGTGCGCGGCCCGCGCCCGCGGCGCACTTTTTTTGTGGCGAATGCCCGTCGGGCGCCAAATTTCTGCGCGCAACGCGCCCTTGACGCTCAGCGCACCCTCGAGGGTCGCCGCGCCCGCGACCCTCAGCGTCCCTGCGACGCTCAGCGTCCCCGCGACACTCGCCGCGCCCGCGACCTCAGCGCGCCTTATATCGCCCCAACTCCAGCTTCGCGATCTGATTGCGATGAACCTCGTCCGGCCCATCAGCGAGGCGCAACGTCCGCGCCGCCGCCCAGGCCGCCGCTAGCGGAAAATCCTCCGACACGCCGGCACCGCCATGCGCCTGAATCGTCCAGTCGATCACCTGGCATGCCATGTTCGGCGCCACCACCTTGATCATCGCGATCTCTTTCAGTGCCCGCTTGTTACCCAGCCTGTCCATCATGTCCGCGGCATTCAACACCAGCAGCCGCGCCTGGTCGATGAGAATGCGCGCCTCGGCAATACGCTCACGCGTGACACCTTGGTCCGCGACAGGACGCCCGAACGCAACCCGATCGAGCGTCCGCCGGCACATGAGCTCGAGCGCCCGCTCCGCCAACCCGATGAGCCGCATGCAATGATGAATACGCCCCGGTCCGAGTCGCCCCTGCGCGATCTCGAAACCGCGCCCCTCGCCGAGCAGGATGTTGGAAACAGGCACCCGCACGTCGTGAAAGTCCACCTCGCCGTGTCCATGAGGCGCGTGGTCATACCCGAAAACCCGCAACGACCGCACACGACTCACCCCGGGCGTATCCATGGGCACCAGGATCATGGACTGCCGGCGATGGAGGTCAGGGTTGTCGGGCGCGGTCTGACCCATGACGACGAGAATCCTGCAGCGCGGATCGGGCGCACCGCTGGTCCACCACTTACGTCCGTTGATGACGTATTGATCCCCTTCGCGCACGATGCGCATCTGGATGTTCGTGGCGTCGGAAGAGGCCACGTCCGGCTCCGTCATCGCAAACGCGGAGCGGATCGTCCCGTCCAGCAAGGGCTGTAACCAACGCTGCTGTTGCTCAGGGGTGCCGTAGCGAGCCAACACCTCCATGTTGCCTGTATCGGGCGCCGAGCAGTTGAAGACCTCGGGCGCGAACGGCGAGCGCCCCATGATCTCGCACAAAGGCGCGTATTCGAGGTTGGTGAGTCCCGCGCCGAAAGGGGACTCCGGCAGGAAGAGATTCCAGAGCCGCCGCGCCCGCGCCTGGCGCTTGAGCTCTTCCAGGAGCTCGAGCGGCGTCCAGGTCTCACCGCGCTCGCGGTTGGCTTCGAGCTGCGCATGCAGCCGCGATTCGTTGGGATAGATGAATTCCGCCATGAAGGCGGACAATGCTTCGGCAAGAGCCTTGGACTTCGCCGACGGCTCGAAGCTCATACTCCCTCACTCCAGCGCTGTGACGCGCTGCCATGCCTGCTCGGCGAGTGGTCGTGCCCCACGCCCCATCTGTTCGGCCTGTACGCTCGAGGCGTTGCCCTGAATGGCTCGCTTGGCCACACCCTGCAGGATGCCGACCAGCCGGAACATGTTGAACACGATGTAGTATTCCCAGTCGTGTCGTGTCAACACGTCGCGCCCGAGGCGCGCACAGTAGGCGGCGAGATACTCTTGCGCCGACGGCACACCAATTGCTCCGAGGTCCAATCCCAACATCCCCTGTTTGGTGTCGGGATTGCGGTACCAGGAGAGGCAGTGATATGCAAAGTCGGCCAGTGGATGCCCCAGGGTCGACAGCTCCCAGTCGAGCACCGCCAGTATCCGCGGTTCCCGTGGATGAAAGATCAGGTTATCGAGGCGGAAGTCGCCATGCACGATGCGCGTCTCGTCCCCCGGCGGAATGTGCAGCGGCAGCCATTCTATGAGCCGCTCCATCGCCGGAATATCCTCGGTCTGCGAGGCTCGATACTGACTCGTCCAACGCTGCACCTGTCGTTGGATGTAGCCCCCCTGGCGCCCGTAATCGCCGACGCCGAGCTCATTGGGATCGAGCGAGTGGATTCCCGCAATCACGCGGTTCATCTCGTTATAGATCGGCCTGCGCGCATCCTGTGGCAAGGAAGCTAACGTCGGGTCGCGGAAGATCCGCCCCTCGACATACTCCATGACAAAGAACGCACTGCCGATGACAGAAGCGTCCTCGCAGAGCGCCAGGCAGGTGGGAACCGGAACTCCGGTCCCCGCGAGCGCCCGCATGATCCGGAACTCCCGGTCGACCGCATGCGCGGATGGCAGCAGCGTACCGGGCGGCTTGCGCCGCAGAACGAGTTTCCGGTTTCCTACATCGACGAGATACGTTGGATTGGACTGCCCCCCTTCGAATTGAGCCAGCCCGATCTCCCCACCGGCATCGGTTACCTGCGAGCGCAACCACTCGCGTAGACGCTCCGCGTCGAACGCGTGCCGTGGATTGACCGGGCCTATGCTAGGGGCGTCGATGGTGACCTCAAACGACCTCAAACAATCCCGCGGCACCCTGGCCGCCGCCAACACACATCGTCACGACGACATATTTTGCGCCACGGCGCTTGCCTTCGATCAATGCGTGCCCCGTTAGCCGCGCACCGGACGCTCCGTACGGGTGTCCGACGGCAATCGCGCCGCCATTGACGTTCAGGCGGTCATCGGGAATCCCGAGCCGGTCGCGACAATAGATGACCTGCACAGCGAAAGCCTCATTGAGCTCCCACAGGCCGACATCTTCCATCTTGACGCCGGCGCGCTCGAGCAACCTCGGCACGGCAAACACCGGACCGATTCCCATTTCCTCCGGCTCACACCCGGCTACCGCGAACCCGCGGAAGATCCCGAGTGGTTGAATGTTGCGTTTCTCGGCGAGCTTCGCATCCATGACCACACATGCGCTGGCGCCGTCAGAGAATTGGCTCGCGTTGCCGGCCGTGATGACTCCATCCGGCAGAACTGTTCGGATCTTCGACACGCCCTCAATGGTCGTATCCGGACGAATGCCTTCGTCCGCGCTGATCGTGACCTCCTTGGTGCTGAGACGGCTGGTCGCCTCGTCGACGACTCCCATTGTTACCTTCATGGGCACGATCTCGGCGTCAAACTTACCCGCCGCGCGTGCCGCTGCCGCGCGTTGCTGGCTTCGAACGCCGTACTCATCCTGACGCTCTTTGGAGATGCCGTAGTGCTTCGCAACCTTTTCGGCGGTCTGGATCATGGTCCAGTAGATCCCCGGCTTGTGCTCGACGAGCCACGGATCCTGACGCATGTGCTGGTTCACCTCGTTCTGCACACACGAGATGGAGTCGAGCCCGCCAGCCACGAGCACCGGAACCTTTTCAGTGATGACCCGTTGCGCGGCCATGGCAATCGTCTGTAATCCGGAGGAGCAGAAGCGATTGACCGTGACACCGGCGGTGGTCACAGGGAGGCCAGCGCGGAGGGCAATCTGACGCCCGACGTTGCCGCCGGTAGTGCCTTCGGCAAGCGCACAGCCCATGAGGACGTCCTCGACCTCAGCTGGATCGATACCGGCACGCGCAACCGCGTGCTGTACCACATGGCCACCTAGCGTGGCCCCGTAGGTCATGTTGAACGCACCTCGCCAGGACTTGCCGAAGCCCGTGCGAGCCGTGGAGACGATGACAGCATCATTGCTCATGAGAGTGAATCCGCGGATTGAGAGTCGAAGGTTGCGAACGAGCTGCCCTCGGCCGCCAGTTTTTCCAACAAGGGTGCAGGCGTCCACTGCTTGGGATGTACGCCGCGCGCATAGCGGCGTATCCCAGCCACCACTTCCATGAGGCCGACAGAGTCCGCATAGCACATCGGACCGCCGCGCAGGAGCGGGAAGCCATAGCCGTTGAGATACACGAGGTCGATGTCCGAGGACCGTTGGGCAATCCGCTCCTCGAGAATGCGGGCGCCCTCGTTGACGAGTGCGTAAACCAGGCGCTCGACGATCTCGCGATCGTCAATCTTGCGGCGGGTGACCCCAACCTCGGCCGAATACTTCTCGATCATGGCATTGACGTCGGCATTCGGTCGCGGCGTACGATCGCCCGGGCGGTAGTCATACCAACCGGCACCGGTCTTCTGGCCGAAGCGGCCCATTTCACAGAGCCGGTCCGCGATCTTGCCTTCATCCGTACGATGGCCCTCGGCGGCCCGACGCTTACGGATCGCCCAGCCGATGTCGTTACCGGCGAGATCTCCCACCCGGAACGGCCCCATGGCGAAGCCGAACTTCTCCATCGCACGGTCGACCTGCTCGGGGAGGCAACCTTCCTCGAGAAGGAAGTTCGCCTGCGCGGAGTAGCGATGGAGCATGCGATTACCAATGAAGCCATCACACACCCCCGAGACCACCGCGAGCTTGCGAATTTTCTTCGCCAGCTGCATGGCGGTCGCGAGCACATCCTTGGCGGTGGCCTTACCCCGCACGACTTCGAGCAGTCGCATGACGTTTGCCGGGCTGAAGAAATGCAACCCGATGACGTCAGCGGGACGACGGGTGAAGGCGGCGATCTTGTCCACGTCGAGGGTGGAGGTGTTGGTCGCCAGGATCGCGCCAGGCTTGGCGACATCGTCGAGCTGACGGAACACCTTCTCCTTGACCCCGAGATCCTCGAAGACAGCCTCGATGACGAGATCGGCGCCGCCGAGGTCCGCGTACGAGGTCGTCGACTTCAAAAGGGCCAACCGGCCTTCGACGTCCGCGGCCGACATTTTTTTCTTTTTCACCGAGCCTTCGTAGTTGCGACGGATGGTCGCCACCCCTTTGTCGAGGGCCTCCTGGCTCACTTCCAACAAAGTGACCGGAATCCCCGCGTTCAGGAAGTTCATCGCAATACCGCCGCCCATCGTGCCGGCGCCGATCATGCCGACGGAAGCTACGTTGCGCGTCGGTGTCTTCGATGGCACGTCAGGGATTTTCGCGGCAGCACGCTCGGCAAAGAACACGTGACGGATGGCGCGCGATTCAGGACCATTCAGAAGCGTTAAAAAGATTTCACGCTCCTTCGTCGCTCCGTCCTCGAAGGTCGAGGCCGTCACGCACGCCTGAATGGCGTCGAGGCAGGCGCTCGGAGCGGGAAAGGGACCGGCCTTCGCTTTCACCATGGTGCGTGCGAAACCCAGGAGCGCCTCGTGATTGGGATAATTGACCGGACGATCGCGAAGGAGCCGCGGCGGTTTGCCTTCGGCGGCGATCCCACGCGCGAATTCTTTCGCGCCGGCCACCAGGTCCCCTTCAACAATGCGATCGAAAAGCCCGGTCTTGGCAAGATCGGCCGCTCGGACCGGCTCACCGGAGACGATCATGTTGATTGCCGCCTCCAGGCCGACGGCGCGAGGCAGGCGTTGCGTGCCGCCGCCACCAGGGATCAAGCCGATCTTCACTTCGGGCAGACCAACGCGAGCCTCACCGGTCGCCACCCTGTACTGGCAGGCGAGCGCGAGCTCGAAGCCGCCACCGAGGGCGGTGCCCGAGATCGCGGCGATGGTCGGTTTGCTGGAGCGCTCGAAGAGCTTGATGAGAGTGGCGAGGTTCGGCTCCGCCGACATCCGGGGAGTATTGAACTCCTTCACGTCGGCGCCGCCCGAGAAGAACTCGGGACCCCCGCTCAAGATGACGGCTTTGACCGCGGGATCGGCTTCGGCCTGCGCCAGCTCGCTGGCCAGGCGCTGCCGGCAGGGATGGGAGAGGGCATTGACCGGCGGATTGTCGAGCTGGATGACAGCGACATCGCTGTCGGAAAGGGCATTCATGGCGACCGTCCGAATGTTGGTTTCACTATGCGGAACAAACAGTTGCGTATGCGTGGGGGTAGGTTAGCACAGGAGGGTGTGCGCGGTGGGGTGCTGCGGGGTGCGCGGTGGAGCGCCACGGGATGTGCAAGGTGAGGCCGTCATGAGCTGTGCACGGTGGGTCGTCACAGGCGTGCCCGATGGGGCGCCAGTGCGCATGCGCGGTGGGGCGTCACAGAGCGTGCACGCGGTTGCCGCCATGTCGGCCTGTACACGGTAGCCGCTGCGCGGCGGACAAAAGTCCGTCCCGGGGGACGCCGCAAGTACGTCCCTGTCGGCTCTGGCCCAGTTCCCTACTGGGCAAGCCCCCGGGACGGACTTTTGTCCTCCACGCGTCGGCTTGGTCCAGTACATTCATGGCTTGGCCGCACACACCAAGCCGCGGGGCGCACTTAGTCCTTCACACGTCGGCCTGGCCCAGCGCACTGTGGCTCGCTTGCGCACATCGAGCCGCGGGTCGCACCTTGGCATCCGCGCGTCGGGCTGCGCCTCACGTTCACGCCGCGGGCGTATGTTCACCCCGCAGCGCGAAATTCCGCCTTGCATCAGGTGGAAGGCGGCGCTTCTCTAGAGTGGACACGAGTCGGCGACTTGATTGACTGTCGGCCGCGGCGTGCTCACATTCACAGGCCGCAAAAAGCGCGCTTTTGTGCGGCAGGCAACGGAGCTGTGTCCGAAAAACGGTCGCAGGCCTGTTTTTCCAAATAAACGAGGGGAATGGACGAGATGCTCATCAGCAAGATCCACCTGCCGCGGCGAACGGTGCTCAAGGCCCTCGGCGCAACGGTTGGGCTTCCGCTCCTGGACGCGATGATTCCGGCGGGAACCGCTTTGGGTCGTACGGCTGCCTACGGCAGGCCGTGCATGAGCTTCATCTATTTCCCTCATGGCGCCGTCATGGAGCAATGGACGCCGCGCGGCGAGGGAGGGGGCCTCGGCGAGCTTCCGTCGATACTCGCGCCTCTGGCGAGTTTCCGTAAGCAACTCACTGTCGTCAGTGGACTCGAGAATAAGTCAGCTATCGCGCCGCCCGTGCACGCCATCACGCCCGCGACCTGGCTGAGTTGCACAACGCCGCAGGTCGGGAAGGAATCGCGCGCGGGAGTCACCCTTGATCAGGTGGTGGCGGCGAAAGTGAAGCACGACACGCGCTTCGACTCGATCCAGGTCGCCACGGAAGCGGAGGGCGGAGATGGTTCGTCCGACAGTGTCTACGGCGGCGGCTATGCCAAGACGATTTCCGTCGCTGCGGCTTCGACACCGCTGCCGATGGAGCATGATCCTCGCAAGCTCTTCCTGAAGTTGTTCAGCCCGGACGAAGGGCACAGTAACAGCAGCCTGACGCCCCACGCCCATGAATTCGAACACACCGTCTTCACGCGCCGTGGCAGTGTGCTGGACCTGGTGCGGCAGGATGCCGCTGACTTGACCGGCAAGCTAGGACCCCGCGATCGGGCAGTGCTCGAGGACTATCTCGCCAACGTCCGAGCTATCGAGCGCCGGGTGCAGTCCTTCAATCCGCCGCCAACGCCGGGCTCGGCTGCCGAAACGCGGCGCAATGAAGCGCCGACCGGATTCAGCGACCACATGGACCTCATGTTCGACCTCATCGCACTGTCGTACGAGGCGAACCTGACACGCGTGGCCTCATTCATGATGGCCGCCGAAGTCAGTAACCAGCCCTACGACTTCATCGGCATTTCCGACTCCTTTCACACGCTCTCCCATCACGGGAACAGCCCGTCCAAACTCGACAAGCTCGCGAAAGTCCAAGCCTACAACACCGAGCGCTTCACGAGGTTCTTGAACAAGCTCGCCACGACCCGCGACGGCGACGGCTCCCTGCTCGATCACTCCCTGATCGTGTACGGCAGCAACATGAGCAACAGCAACCTGCACGACCACAGCGACCTGCCGATCGCGCTCCTGGGTGGTGCGTGCGGCAAGCTGACTGGCGACCGCCACGTACGCTGCGCGGACCGCACTCCGCTCGCCAACCTGCATGTAGCCCTGCTCAACAAAGTTGGAATCGCGACGGACGCCTTCGCCGACAGCACGGGCGCGCTCGCCACG
>DAITMW010000269.1:0-10613 GCA_036834945.1 Steroidobacteraceae bacterium | reverse complement strand
TCACGTCGCAGCGTGCGTGAAGCGAGGTAGTAGTGAATGCTTGCCCATATGAACGTCAGCGACATCAGCATGAGCGCGTTGCGGAGACCTGTTGCCGAGGCATCCGCGCAGGCTTGCAGGTGTGCGTTCAACGCACCGGTCACAGGGCGACCCTTCGGACACGAGGCGACGAAGTCGCCAACCGTGAATGCGCTGCGCGCGAAGCGGTCGCTCAGGATGCCGACCAGCGTCGGACCGAAGCCGATGCCGACCAGGCCGAGAATGAAGTTGAAGACGAACGTGGACGAGGCGCGCATGCTCGCTCCCACCATGTTCTGCGCCAGGGCCAGCGTCGGGGTCCAATAAACGAACAACATGACGTGACCCAGCACCAGCGCCGTCGCAGCGGTGAGGACTGTTGGTTGGTTGAAACCGAGGATGAAGGCCGGCGCGGCCAGCAGCAGCGTCACGGCCGGTCCCCATGCGTACCAGCGCTTGTCATAGCGGGCTGCCCAGTCGACGCCGAAACCTCCCAGGAGCATGCCGCAGGGCATGGAGCCGCCCGCCACGAATGACAGGATGCGGCCGGCTTCGGAAAAGCCCACGTGATAGTTGCGGACAATGAACTGACCGAAGAACTGGCCGATCCCGTTCATGGAGATGGCGGCGAGGGCACAGCCGGCCAGCAGGTGGCGTACGGAAGGCTTGGATAAGAGGAACTTCAGCACCTGCACCATGGAAGGTGGAGGTCCGGACGCGGGGATGTTGGTGCTGACGGCGTCGGACATGCCGCGGGGAGGCTCGCGCAAGGTGAGGAAAGCGAGGATCGCTACGAGGATACCGGGTGCGCCGACGGCGACAAATGCGGCCCGCCAGCTCACGTGCTCAGCCATCCAGCCGCCGAGCATCGCGCCGAAGACTACGCCAGCGGGTGCGCCGAGCCAGATGACGGACATCGCGGAGGCACGGCGGGTCATGCCGTAGTGATCCCCGACCAACGAGCCCACCGGGGGAGCGAAGCCGGCGTCGCCTACGCCGACACCGATGCGGCAGATGAGCAGCTGCCAGAAGGTGTTGGCCTTGCTGCAGAGCGTGACCATCACGCCGAAGATCGCGACGGCTCCGGCGATGATCTTCGTTCGGCTCACGTGCTCGGCGAGACGTGCGATCGGGAGGGCCAGCACGGAGTAGAAAATGGCGAAAGCCAATCCTTGTACGAGGCCCATCTGGGCGTCGGTCAATCCGAGGTCGAGCTTTATCGCTTGCGCGGAGGCGCCCAGGCTCTGGCGGTCCGCGAGATTCAACGCGTTGGTCAGGGCTAGTACAAAGAGTAACCAGCCGCGGTAGCCTTTGGAGAAAAGCGGGCGGCTCGTGGACTCTGGCGTGGTGACGCCGGCGGCTTCTTGCATTGGTATCCCCCCTGGCCGGCTGACTGATGGTCGCCGTGTGTAGAGGCGAGCATGAGTCAGCCAGGCTCCATTGGCGGGTTACCTTGCGGCAAGGCACCACCCGAGTGCAAGGGGGCGCGTGCGGTGCGCCACCAGAAGGTCAGGTCAGTGCGTTTGACGCTGTGCCTCTCCGGTGCCGCGTTGCTGGCGCGTGGCCGCCGTTGCACGCTGCGGTTTGGTGCCTGCTGCGAACTCTTCCAACATCTTGCGATTGAAGGCGGGGATGTCGGCGGGCTTGCGGCTCGTCACCAGGCCGTCGTCGACCACGACTTCCTGGTCTACCCATTTTGCTCCGGCGTTGATGAGGTCGGTCTGCAATGACGGCCACGAGGTGATCGTGCGGCCTTTCACGACGCCCGCGTTGATCAGCGTCCAAGGTCCGTGGCAGATCACGGCCGCGGGCTTGCCGGCGTCGAAGAATGCGCGCACGAATTGCACCGCCTCGGGCATGGTCCGGAGCTGATCGGGGTTGGCTACACCGCCGGGGAGCAGCAGTGCGTCGAACTGGTTGGGGTCGGCTTGCTCCAGGGGGAGGTCCACCTTGAACTTATCGGCCTTGTCGAAGTGTTTCCAACCTTGCACTTCGCCGCCCTTGGAGGGCGACACGATCACGGTTTGCGCGCCCGCCTCCTCCAGGGCTTTCTTGGGTTCTGTAAGCTCGACCTGCTCGAAGCCTTCGGCGACCAGGATCGCGACTATTTTGCCGTTTAGGGTTGCCATGGCGTCATGCTCTCCTCGCGGCTGCGCCGCGGGTTGGTTTGGGGAGGAAAGAGAAGCAGATGACGTGCCGGCGGGGGCGGCTGCGCTTTACTTTGTCCGCAGCGGCGCTACTCGCGGCGCGTGTGAGCGCGCACGGTGCGGGCAGCGAGTCCGAGTTTCGGACCAAAGCCTATCAGGAGCGCTATCAACGCCAGCGTTGCAGCTATCCACGTCAGATCCGTGGGTGCCCGGCGGCTTTCGGACAACCGGCGGTTCAGCATCGCATCGCGGATCGACTCGACCGTGGTGAGGTGCGTGTAGTCGAAACCGATCTGGCGGGCGAGCCTTCGCAGGTAAGGCTCCCGTACTTCCGAGAGCTGCTCGTGACTCGCCGCAGTAGGTTTTCCCGAAGCGTTCGGGTCGCGCTGCACTACTTCATCCGCGTGCCAGTATCCCATCGGTCGCCCGTCGGCATCCGTTCTAGGAATTGGCCGCGGTGCGTAACCTCCCACGCCGATGAGCGAGCCGGTGATTTCACCGCGCTTGAGGTCGTCGAACATCGCGAGTCCTTCGCCTTCCACCGGGGGCGCTTCCTGCCCATCCGTCAAGAACAACACCTTCGGGTGCCCGCCGACGTCGCGAGCGCCACGCATCGCCCAGAACACTCCTTTACTGATCTCGCTTGCGTTACCCCATCGCATGCGTCCGTCGATTCGATCGAGGGAGGAGAGGAGGTCGTTGTAGTTTTCACAGACTTCGATGGGGGCGAGCAGGACGAGGGTGCGGTACTCGGCGAAGACGCCCCAGCCGATGCGTGAGCCACACGGTAATTGTCGTAATGTACGGCGTATGGCTTCGCGTGCGAAAGTTAGACGGCTTACGGGCAGGCCGTCGAGCTCGTAGTCCTCCACATTCATGCTTTGCGTGATGTCGAAGACGACCAGGTAGTCGTAGGTCGCGCGGGGCGTGTCGATCGGTGGGAGGAAGACTGCTATCAGGAGCAGAAGCAATGCTATTGCTGCAGCCCGGGTGCTTCGGTCGAGGGTGAACGCCGCGGCAGTGGAACGCGTGGCGCGGGTCGTCACGGCAGGTCCATCCTCGGGTCTGCGATGGTTGAGCGCTCGTGCTCGCGAGGGTCTGGTGGGCCGGTGTCTTCGTCCGTGTCGTCGTCTTCCGGTGCGAGTCGCAAGGTGCGCTCTAGGTTGTAGCGGGCGTCCCAATTGCCGGGATCTCTGCGCAGCAGGTCTCTATAGCTTTGCTTCGCGAGCTCCAGGAGCGGTAGTGACTGCGATTCGTCCTCTAGCCCGACCCGCAGTGCTTGGCGCAGGTGCAAATTACCCAGATCGTAGAGGGCAATGCGTCGCAGGTCCTCGCGGCTTCCCTGGATGATTCCCTTGTACGCTCCGAGCGCCCCGTCGTAGTCCGCTTTCGCGAGCGCGACCGCACGGGCCAATTTCGCCTCTGGAACGGGGTTGGCATTGGGCTCGATGGAGCGTTCCGCTGTTGCCCAGCGGGCCACTGCCGCGTTGACTGTTTGGGCGTGCTCCACGCGCACTACTTCGACGGTAGTCATGATGGCTAGCGCAGCTGCGACGGTGGCGAAGAGAAGATGGCCGTGTACCCTCCTCATTTCCAGCTCCGTAGTTGGGCTGCGCTGAAGGCCAGCAAGCTCAGGCATGCAAAAGCGGCCACGGCGAAGCAGAGCCGGTCGTAATCCTGTCGGGGGACGCGCTCCAGGTAGTCGAGGGGCAAGTTCTGTTGGCGGCCGACGTCCGCCACCGCCTGTGCCAGGTCTTTTGGCTCCGACGCCTGGTAGGCGTGGTAGGGAGTCGTCAGGCCTTTGAAGAAGCGGTGCATAGCGACTTCGGCTATCGCGCCTCCTTGTGGGTCGTCCGTATCGAGATTTGCGCCGTTGATGGAGCGTAGGTAGAGCCAATAGAGCGCGACTCGATTCCGTATCAATCCGGAGGCGATTCGCCTCCGTGTATTCGGGTCCAGTTGCGCGCCACCATCGGACACCAGGAGGATCGCGCGACTGCCTGTGTATTCTCTGGCATCAAATTCAGCGATGGCTGCGAGCAGCGCTCTGCCAACATCTGTGCTCGATAGGCCAGGTCCGGTGCCACCCGCGACGATGCCAGCCTGTACGACGTCATCGTGTTGGGTGAAGGGCACCACGGGTAGTGGTCCGCCGCTGAAGAACATCAGCGAAAAACGGTCGTCCTGGCGCTGCGTGACAAAACGGGACAGCAACTCCCGGGCGGTCGCGCTTTTTTGCGGCCCGCGATGCCACGCCTGTTGCGTGCGGATGATGGGGTCGATGCTGCGCCAGTCGCTCGGGAGCATCTTTTGGTCCATGCTCCGGCTGCGGTCGATGAGCACCACGATCTCGGCGCCCCTGCCCGTCCGCATCACCTGGGTCTGGGGTTTCCCCGGGCCTGCTAGTCCGACGACGACGCTCACTATCGCCAGGACACTCAATGCGGTTCGCAGCCAGCCGAAGACACGACCTGCCGGGTCTCGAGGCAACCACGGCAGATATGAAAACAATAACGCATCTGACCGTGCGCGCAGCAGCGGCAAGACTGCAAGTGGCAGAAGTAATAGCGCCCAGGGATGAGAAAGGTCGATGCTCATCGCTCGTGGCGCTTCTCGATACTTCGGAGTTCGACGCACAGGGCGCGCGGTGAAGGGCCGCTTGCGCTTCGCGGACTCGGTGCGCTCGCCCGGGTGCTTTCCGGGATCGAAGTGGCCGGTGCGCTGCCGAAGAATAGTTGGCTCGAGTGCGCGAAGAACTGCTCTATCTGCCCACGGACCGGGATTAGTTGCGGAGCGCGCTCGAATAATACCGGTAGCGTCGCGCTTTGGATTACGCGGCCAGCTGTCCGATCGAAGGCGCGATGCAGGGCTTGCCACGCACGCGGCTCGCGGTCATCCATCGCACGCATTTCGCGCAGGGCGTTGGCGAATGGTTGCGTCGCCTGCGCCCGGTGATTGCGCCAGATGATCCACACGAACCAGGCGATCAGCGTCAGGAGCAGCGAGCCAACTGACGTCTCAATTGCGCGTCTCAGGGGCGCGGTTTCAACGAGGGGTGGCAGATGATCGGGGCGCAGATCGGCAGTGCCTACTTGGGCTGGTGAGCCCGGGAGGCTCAACGGTGCGACGTTGACTCTGGCTTCAGGAACCGTCAGTGCGGCAGGCGCTGCGCCGGCGTCTCCTTTGATCGGTAGCGACCAGGAGGGCAGCCTGGCGGTGATCAGTTTTGGTGGAGCGTTGAGTATTTGATACTCGACGACCAGCCAACGGCGACGAGAGGCGTCTGTCTGGATGTTGACGGCCCGGCGCTCGAACCACGCGCTCGCGCGACCCGCCTTGGGGAGCATGGCGGGTGTCAGTGTCTTGCCGTTTGTCTCGAGGAGCACACGTTGGATGACTTTGTCGCCTACGAAATAGCCTGTGCCGCGCGGTTGATCGACCACGGCGATGGTTGCGGGGGGCGGGGCCTTACGCCCGATGCTTGGAGGTGAACGGGTGTTATCAGGGGCTGCGACCGGGGCGGGCGCCTCCTCTGGAGCCTGGGCACTTGCCGGCATTACGCCAAACAACGCTGCGCACGCCAGGAAAAAAGTAGTCGCGGCGGCGAGCACAGAGTTGGATTCGCTGCGTAGCTGGCCTCCTGGCTGTGCTCGGCTCCTCATGCGGTCGCCTCGAACTCAAAGAAGTAGCGCGACAGTGCGTCCGCGTCGAAGGCGCCCTCGATGTAGAAGGGGCGAACGCCCCGGGCGGCGAACAAGCCGTTGATCTCTGACCGACGCCGCGCTACCGCCTGGCGCCAGTCCTGGCGCAACTTGGGCCGCACCCACAGAGTGCGCCGCGCGCCGGACTCGGCATCGCGAAGCGAGGCCAGTGCGTTGCTGTCGGGTGGCTCTATCTCAGCTGGATCCCACACCACGACAGGCACAACGCTCGCGTGCGCCAGCAGGTCCAACACGGCGTTCAGCCTGTTCAGGTCCCAGTGAAAGTCAGACACCAGGAAGACAAGGCCTTGTTGGCCCGCCAGATGCGACGCCGCCTCCTCCAGGCCATCCAGGGGAGTATGTGCGCCGGCTACGTGGCGCCGGGTACTGTGCAAAACGGGGGCACCGACCGCATCGCGGAGGGCCGAGGCCATGATGCTACCCATGCCGCGACCCACGCGCGCAGGCATGAACAGGTCGGAGCGCTCGGTCTCGTCGAAGGCCATCATTCCTACGGCGTCGCCGACACGGAAAGCGCTAAGGCCGAGAGCCTCGACAAAATCGGCGACCACATGCCCCTTCGGGCGTTCGCCACCGAAACTCATGGACGCTGACACATCAACGATCGCGCGCACAGCTACGCCAGCTCGCTGACGGTTGACGCGCACGAGCCAATCTTCATTCAACGTCCGCAGGCTTGCACGCAAATCGAGACGGCGAGGATCGGGGCGATTGAAGAGGCTCATGTGGGTCACGAACTCTTGCCCCGATCCGACACTCGAGCCGGAATGCGAGCCGGGCCGCTGCCCGCTTACGCGGCCCGGGAGACGGTAGTGAAACTCCTGTGGAGCGTCCATCGTCAGCGCGGCGTCGGCACCTTGTCCAGGATTTGCGCGACCAGCGCGTCCGCAATCTGGGCACGGCGCAACTCGTAGACCGGTGTGAAGAATACGCGGTGTCCCAACACCGACGGTGCGACAGCTCGAACATCGTCCGGTGTCAGGTAGTCCCGGCCCGCAAACCAGGCGACGACCCGGGCGGCGCGCGTGAGAGACATGACTCCACGTGGGCTAGCTCCCGCGAGTATGAGTTTACTCACGTCCACTCCCTCGATGGCCACGCCGAGTTTCTCCGGTGTTCGCGTCGCTTCCCACAGATCCAGCACGTAGCGCTCGAGCGCTTCACTTGCGACCACACTTCGCTGGATCGCGGCACCTACGTTGTTCAGCTCGCGCCAGGGAAGAATTTCGGGTGAGACCCGTTCGAGCAGTGCGTCGACGTCGTGGTAGTCAGGGTCAAACACCAACGCGCGCCGCACACCCGCATCGGACGGAGTGGGCATGCGGAGCTCGAACATGAAGCGATCGCGAGCGGCGGAGGCCAGCTCGAAGGTCTCTTCCTTTTCGACGCGATTGCGGTCCGCGAATACGCTCATGTACGGGAAGCGGTATTCACGATTGAAGGCCGAGACCGTTCGCTCGGCCATGGCACGCAACAGGAGCGACTGCACCTGCGGGCGCGCCCTGTTGATCTCGTTGAAAAAGAACGTAGTCAGTCGCTCTTCGTGACGTAAGAGCGGGCCGGGCTCGATGCGAGGCTTGCCTTCGGCATCTACGTAGGTGTGATAGATGAGATCACCGGGCATGAGGTCCACGGTGCCTTCAATTCGCTCGAACTCCCCGCCAATGGCACGAGCGAACGCGCGCAGGATCGTCGTCTTTCCGACGCCTACATCACCTTCGAGTAGCACATGGCCTCGGGCAAACAGAGCGACGTTGATCAGCCTTATAGTCTCGGCTTGACCGAGGATCGCTTTACCTACCTCATCTTCCAGGCGCAGCGCCCGGGAGCGCCAGTCGTGAAGCTGCTCAGCGGAGATCATCGTGCTCTGCTCTCCTCTACTCTGCTCGAACGTTCTCAGCCCCGGCCCGCGTAGGGCATTTTGGTGGCCATGACGGTCATGAACAGGACGTTGGCTTCCAGGGGCAGTCCGGCCATGTACAACACGGCTTCGGCGACGTATCTGACATCGAAGGTCGGCTCGGGCTTCAGGGACAGATCGGCCTGCAAGGTGCCTTGCGAGAACGAGGAAGCGAGTGACGTCGCGGCGTTTCCGATGTCAATCTGGCCGCAGGCGATGTCGTATTGCCGCCCTTCGAGGGAGGTCGTTTTCGTCAGACCGGAGACAGCATGTTTGGATGCCGTGTAGGCGGCCATGTGCGGGCGAGGCGTCGTGGCCGAGATGGAGCCGTTGTTGATGATGCGTCCGCCGCGCGGGCTCTGCATTTTCATGTGACGGAAGGCGGCCTGGGTACACAGAAAGACACCTGTCAGGTTGGTGTCGATGACCCGCTTCCATTGATCGAACGGGACGTCTTCGAGAGGGGACGGGGGCGCGCCGGTGCCGGCATTATTGAAGAGAAGATCGACCCGGCCGAAACGCTCGGCGGTGCGGGCGAACAGCGTGGCAACCGACTCAGGGTCGGTTACATCAGTCGCAACCGGAAGCGCCTCTGGGCCGGCTGCGCGCGCCGTTTCCTCCAAGGCTTCCTGGCGGCGGCCCGCCAATGCAACCGCATAGCCTGCCTTGGCGAGGGCTAATGCGACTCCTTTGCCAATTCCAGATCCCGCACCCGTGACCACAGCGACCTTACGCGTCATACTCATCTCCGGACCTTGCAACTCATACGTTCAACTGAACAAACCGATTCAAAGCGTGACATCCAGCGATCGGGTCCATCGCAAACCCTCATCGGTGTCGCCGCGTGGGCGGTATTCGCAGCCTACCCACCCGTCGTACCCGAGCGCATCTATTGCGGCGAAGATGGCGGGGTACGCGATTTCGCCTTCATCCGGCTCGGCGCGACTCGGGACCGCGGCGATCTGCACGTTGCCGATGATGGGCCTATATCGCTTCAGTTTGGTCAGCACGTCTCCTTCGCCGATGGCGACGTGATAGACGTCGAACTGAAGCTTGATGTTGGGAAGAGCGAGCTCCTCGATCAACGTTGCCGCTTCGGCGACAGTGGAATAGAAATAGCCGGGGTTGTCACGCGGATTGAGGGGCTCGAGCAGCAGCTTCAGGCCGTGTGAGGCAGCCTTCGTGGAGGCCATACGGAGGTTGTCTGCAAATACGGCTCGCGCGTGGGGCCGGTCAGCCGCGGCGACGTTGCCCGCCATGAGGTGAATGGCGCTGGCGCCAGAGGCGACGCAGTACTCGATGGATTGATCGACGGCTGCCTCGAAGTCGCGCTCGCGACCGGGCACGGCGCCGAGCCCTCGCTCTCCGCGCGGGAAATCGCCCGGGGATGTGTTGATCCCCAGTAGTTCGAGTCCGTGGCGGCGCGCAGCCGCGGCTACGTCCGCTGCGGGCACGTCGTAGGGGAAATGCATCTCGATGGCTCGGAAACCCGCATTGGCGGCGGCGTCGATCCTTTGCAGCAATGGCCGGTCGGCCCAAAGCAATCCCAGGTTCGCGGAAAAGCGCGGCAATTCGATCGCCCCTCGGTGAAGCGCTCACGAGGGAGCACCGATGAGGTCCTCATTATGTCTGTGTTCCAGCGGGCTTGCGCCCATGGATACGGGTGGGCTGCGCCGGCGACCGTTTCTGGGGAGGGTCGCCTCATTTTCGGCGCAAAGGCGGGCTGTTTCGGCGCAGCCGGCGGTCGTTCCGGGCAATCGGAGGCGGTCGGGTCGGGGAACCCTTTTCGGCGAGGGTGTCGGGATGGCGCATACTTCCGCGTCCTTGGGTGAGGCAGTGCCTGCGCAGTACGAGGATTTCGCATGCTGTATTCCATTCTTTGCTACGAGTCCGAGGTCATGGCCGCGGGCCGGACAAAGCAGGAGGACGACGCGATGATGGTCCGGCTCAGGAATGTGCAGCAGAAGCTGAAGGCCGAGGGGAAACTCGGTCCCGTCGCCCGCCTCATGCCGACGACCACCGCCACGCACATCCGTTCGGGTAAGGATCCTTTGGTTGTGGACGGTCCCTTCGCCGAGACCAAGGAGCAGTTACTCGGGTTTTATGTCCTGGACTGTGCCTCGCTCGAGGAGGCGATCGCGGCGGCCAAGCTCCTGGCGGCCGAGAAACCTCATGGGACTCTCGAGATCCGTCCGATTGCTGTCTTCAGTCCTGTGGGCTCGTCGAAATGACGGACATGGCCTGGATCGATGCGACGCTCACCGCCGCGCGGCCCCAGGTCCTCGGCGCCTTGTTGCGTTACTTCCGTGTTCTGGACGCCGCGGAAGACGCCTTTCAGGAAGCTTGTCTGCGTGCTTTGAAAACGTGGCCCGTGAAGGGGCCGCCGCGGGATCCGGCTGCCTGGCTCATTTTCGTCGGACGCAATTTCGCGCTCGACGAGGTCAGGCGCCGCAGCAAACAGACCGAGCTTCCCGCGGACGATGAGGTCATGAGTGACGAGCCTGAAGATACGCAAACGGAGCTGGCCGAGCGGCTCGATGCCTCGCACTATCGTGATGACATCCTGCGCTTGCTGTTTGTCTGTTGCCATCCCGATCTGCCAGCGACTCAACAGGTTGCATTGGCATTGCGCATCGTGTCGGGACTGACAGTGAAGGAGATCGCTCGTGCCTTTCTCGTGAGCGAGAGCGCGATGGAGCAGCGCATCACGCGCGCGAAGGCGCGGATTACGGCCGCCGATGTTCCTTTTGACACGCCTGGAGCGCCGGAGCGTGCGACGCGGCTCTCCGCCGTGTCGACGATGATCTATCTGCTTTTCAACGAAGG
>DAITMW010000268.1:0-10615 GCA_036834945.1 Steroidobacteraceae bacterium | reverse complement strand
GCAACAGGCGCTCCTTCGCGAGGCGCTCGGCTTCCTTCGGGTCGGCCTGCTGGACGGCGATGTCGGTTTTCTGAGCGCCGGCGGCGATGGGCCGGTCCGAGAAGATGACATGTCCTTGCGCGTCGACGGACTTGTAGACCTGGTCGGCCAGCGTCGGGGCGGCGGCGGACCAGACGAGAGCTCCCGTCATGGCCAAAGCGGCGCGTCCTGCAAATCTCACTGTGCGATTGTTTAATGGCACAAACCTGAGAGCCTTTGATGACCTATGACGCACGTGAGCGCGCGATGCGCGCGCCACGGGCGGAATCTGCGCAGTTTACTGAGCCCCTGGGGTCAATAGGGGCGATACGGGTCACAGAATTCTGTTACATAACCCCGCTCACCGCACGTAGGAGCCGGCGTTGAGGTCGATAGTCGACCCCGTGGCGTGATCGGCAAAGCCGCTGAGCAAAAATGCAACCGACGGTGCGATATCGTCAGGCTCCGTGAGGCGCTCGAGGGCGATATCGCTGGAGGCGAACGTTTCCCCGTATTGGTCGATGAAGAGCTGAGCCATCTCGGTGCGCGTGAATCCGGGCGCGAGCAGGAACGCCTTGATGCCTTTCTTTCCAAAACCCCGTGCGATGGAGCGGGTGAGGGCGACCATGCCGCCCTTGGATGCGGCGTAAGCGAGATAGTCGGGCGTGTCACCGCGGAATGCGGCGCGCGATGCGATGTTCACGATCCTCCCGCTGTGTTGCTTTTCGAAGTGGGCGATGGCGAAGCGACTGAGCAGTCCGGTCGCCGTGAGATTCACGGCCATCGTGTGGTTCCAATCAGCAAGCCACGAGTCCGTAGGCGCCGCGAGCGGCGAGCCGATGGCGATGCCCGCGTTGTTGACCAGTGCATGCACCGTTCCAAAGGCGCTTTCAACTTCCTGCCACAGCGATGAGCAGGCGTTCGCGGAAGCAAGGTCGGCTCCGAACACGCGCGCCCCATTGCCGATCGCCTGCGCCAGCTCTTCGGCAACCTGTCTCCCCTTGCCGTAGTGAACGCCGACACGTGCCCCCGACGCAGCGAGGCGGCGAGCGATCGCCGCGCCAATTCCCCGGCTCGCGCCGGTCACCAGAACGTTTTGTCCCGAAAGATCGATTTGCAAAATAATAACTCCAGGTCAGGTGCGCCAGACTTTGAGCAGACTCGCGATGGCTGCGATGAGCTCGGGTGTTTCGACAGGCTTGGAAATGTGCATCTGGTAGCCGGCGAGCAGCGAGCGCTGCCGGTCCTCCGCCCGCGCGTACGCGGTGACGGCGATGGCCGGGATGCTCCTCATTGGCGAAGACAGTCCGCGGACGCGTCGGATCAATGCGTAGCCGTCCATCTCCGGCATCCCGATATCACTCAACAGCAAGTCGAACTTCTGATTCTGCAGGGATTCCAGGGCCACCTGCGCGTTACCGGTGCACACCGCAATGGCCCCGCGCTCCTGCAGTATACGGGCCAACAGGGCACGCCCATCGGGCTCGTCGTCGACAACGAGGATACGCATGTTTTCCAATCGGGGTAGCTCGAAGGCTTCCCCATCCTGCTCGATATCCTCCGTCCGTGTCGCGAAGTGCTGGCCGTGTCCCGGATCGACCGCCACTATGGGCAAGGACACGATGAACGTGGAGCCTTGTCGCTCGCCGGAACTGCGTGCCCGGACCGAGCCGCCATGCAACTCGATGAGATTCTTCACGATCGACAGTCCCAGGCCAAGTCCTCCATGCCGTCTGGACGTCGAGGCATCGGCTTGCCGGAACCGGTCGAACACGTGAGGCAGGAATTCGGCGGAGATGCCTGCGCCGTTATCCTGGACGGTGATCTCTACCTGGGAGTTGACGCGCTCCAGGACGACCTGGATATAGCCACCCGCCGGAGTGAACTTCACGGCGTTGGTCAGCAGATTCCACATCACCTGTTGCAGGCGGTTGGGATCACCCCGCGAGGCACCGATCGTCGAATCCAGGAGGGTGCGGATCCGCAGGCGCTTCGCTTCGGCGGAAGGGCGCACCGCCTCGATCGCGGCCTGAATGATCTCCTGGAGCTGAACACTCTGCACGTCGAGGTGGAACTTGCCGGCGACGATCCGGTTCATGTCGAGGAGGTCGTTGATGATCTGCGCCTGCGCGCGTGCGTTACGCTCGATCGCATCCAGTCCGGGCCTGCGATCGGCATCGCTCAGTTGCGGTTGCTTCAACAGCGTCGCCCAACCCTGGATCGCATTCAACGGGGTGCGCAATTCGTGCGACAGGGTCGCGAGGAACTCGTCCTTCATATGCCCGAGGCGCTCGGCTTCGGAGCGGGCGGAGCGCTCGGACTCGAGCAATTGCTCACGCTCGACCAGGGCAGCTCGCAGCGCTCGTTGCGCTTCGCGCAGTGCACTGACATCCCGAGCGATTTTCGATGCGCCAATGATGCGACCTTGCTCATCGCGCACGGGCGAGACGCTGAGTGAGACATCGATCCGGCGTCCGTTCTTGGCAATCCGCACCGTCTCGTAATGGTCGATGCGCTCTCCACGCCGGATCTTTGGCAGGATGTGCATCTCCTCGTGCTGCACGTCCTCCGGCGGCACGATGACGATGATAGAGCCGCCGATCATTTCCTCCGCGCTGTAGCCGAACAAGCGGGTTGCCGCGGCATTCCAGGAAATGATGGTCTGATCGAGGCGCTCGCTGATGATCGCGTCATCGGAAGACTCCACGATCGCGGCAAGGTGTGAGCGGGCGGTCTCGGCGCGTTTGCGCTCAGTAATATCGGCGGCGACACCGAGCATGTGCGTCGCCGTGCCGTCCTCATCGTAGACGGCGTGTCCTTGCGTCCAGATCCAACGCACCTCACCACTACGGAGTTTGATGCGGAACTCGGTGACGACATCCGTGTGGTTGACAATGGAGTCCTGCACCGCCTGGCTGACAGCGTCGCGATCCTCCGGATCGATGATCGACATGAGTCCCGCGGTCGAGCTGTCGAACGTCTCCGGGTCCGTCCCGAAAATCTCGTGGATCTGCGCGCTCCAGTCGGCGCGATCAGTCAGGAGGTTGCGGCTCCACAGTCCAACGCGGCCTGCACGCAGTGCCACCGCCAGGATCCCTTCGTGCTCTGACAGCGCCGAATCGAACCAGCCGAGGGTGGTGGTGTTCTTTTGCATGAGCGCCGAAATTTTAGCGAGGTCACCACCCCCATGCACTGTCAGGGAGGCCCGCTTGAGCTTGAACTGACCGCTCAGGAAACCGGCATCGAGGCGCGCGCCGCGGCGAGGATTTCATCCGAAAGCGACGCGTCATCGACGAGGCGGGCCAGCATCATGCCGCCGATCATTGTTGAAAGGTATGCAATGGCGTTGCGGCGGCGGTCCTCCGGTGTGGCCCCTGGCAATGAGGTGGTGAGGGTGTCGATCTGCGAGCTCAGAGACTCGGTCAGCGTGTGCCGGACCTGCTCCGAGGCGCGCGAGGCTTCTGTCCCCAGCGCCGCGAAAGGACACCCGGAGCCGACATTGTCACGATGTTGGCGACTGAGGTAGGTGTCGGCGTAGGCACCCGGATTCTCGAGGGTTAGCTGGCGCGGCGGCGCGGACTCCTCCTGGCCGTGAAGGCCAGTCAGGCGGGCCATTGCCGCCTCGATCAGCGCGTCCTTCGAGTCGAAGTGCCCATAGAAGCCGCCATGGGTCAGGCCGGCGGCGCTCATCACCTCCGCGACCGTCACGTTTTCGAACCCTCGCTCCCGGAACAGCTTCGCTGCCGCATCCAGAATCCGCTGGCGGTTTTCCGCCACCTGTTCCCGACTCACTTTCATCGCAGTCTCTCCATTTAGTCCCTCCCCCTTGACATTATACATGATGGTCGTCATCATTATATTAATGATGAACATCATCAATAAGGGAGACTTCACATGCAAACCCCCGTTCCCACAGTTCTGATTACCGGCGCTTCGACTGGCATTGGTGCCACTTATGCTGACCGGTTCGCGCGTCGCGGCCACAACCTGGTGCTCGTTGCTCGCGACAAGGCTCGATTGGACGCCCTGGCGACCCGTCTGCGCGCCGAAGCGCGAGTCGAAGTCGAGGTGCTCGTGGCCGACCTGACGGCGCAGGCGGATCTGGAGCGCATCGCGACACGCCTGCGGGAGGACAGCCGGATCGGCATCCTGGTCAACAATGCAGGGGCCGCCGCGGAGGGCACCTTTACCAAGCCCGACCTCGAGGCCTTCGACCGCATCATCCGTCTCAACGTCACAGCGGTGACTCAACTGGCGGGCGCGGTCATTCCGCGGTTCCTCGATAGCGGTGGCGGCGCCATCGTCAATCTCTCCTCCGTCGTCGGACTCGCTCCCGAGTTCCCACTCGGGATGTACGGTGCAACCAAGGCCTATGTGTTGGCGCTCTCCCAGGCCATGCAGGCCGAGCTCGGATCGCGCGGTATCTATGTGCAGGCTGTATTACCAGCCGCAACCCGCACCGAGATCTGGGAGCGTGGCGGCCGTGATGTCAACACACTGAATGGCGTGATGGACGTGAACGAGTTGGTCGATGCGGCGCTGGTGGGGTTTGATCGCCGGGAGCTGGTAACCCTGCCTTCGCTTCCCGATGTGAGTCAGTGGACCGCGTTCGAAGCGGCTCGCCAGGCAATGCTGCCAAATTATGCCAACGAGCACGCCGCCGCGCGTTATCAGCAATAACCGGGCCAATCATCCGGACAACTGCGAATCGCGCGAGCCCGTTCCTCAGGCTCGCGCGATCGCTACAGGACCCCCCGTCCTGATCAGTGATGCATCGACGTCCGGGTCAGGCCGGCCGTATGGGTGAGATTGTCAGGTAGCGCGAATACGAAGAGCGTCCCGCCGAGGTTGGTATATTTCGCCAGGTCCTTGTAGCCACCCACCGCGCCCAATCCTGCCGTACCCTCGGTCAGGCCGGCTGCCATGCCGATACCCGCCCACCCGCCGATTCCCGAGTAGACCCCGACATACTGCTTGCCACCGTACTCATAGGTGAAAACGTTGCCGATGATTCCGGAGGGCATCTTGAACTTCCACAGCTCCTTGCCGTTGTGCGGATCCACGGCCTTGAGATAACCCTCGAGCGTGCCGTAAAACACAACATCACCCGCGGTCGTCAGAGCTCCAGACCAAACGGAGAAGCGCTCGGGCTTCGACCACGCGATGCGGGCATGCACCGGATCCCACGCGATGAAGTTACCCATGTCGCCGTTCTCGTTGGGTCCCGGAAACATCGTCAGCGTCGCGCCGACATAGGGCTGTCCTGCCGTGTACTCGATCTGGAAGGGCTCGTAGGTCATGCAGACGTGGTTCGTCGGGACCATGAACAGGCCGGTGTGCTCGTCGTAGCTCGAGGGTTGCTCGTCCTTCGAGCCCAGGGCCGCCGGACAGATCCCTTTCACGTCGACGTCGGGTCCGGTCGACTGCGGTGAGTACTTTTTGTTCACCACCGGGCGACCCGTCTTCATGTCGACCTGGGTGGCCCAGTTCACCGCCGGATCATATTTCTGCGCGCTCAGGAGCTGCCCGGTCGCGCGGTTCAAGGTGTAGGCAAAGCCGTTGCGATCGAAATGCACCAGGGCGGGAACCTTCTTCCCATCGATCGTCAAGTCCACCAGCGGCACTTCGTTCACCCCGTCGAAGTCCCACTCGTCGTGCGGTGTCATCTGGTACACCCACCTGGCCATGCCGGTGTCGAGGTCGCGCGCGAACAGGCTCATCGACCACTTGTTGTCGCCCGGACGTTGCGAGGGGTTCCACGTACCCGGGTTACCCGTGCCGTAGTAGAGGAGGTTCAGCTCCGGGTCGTAGGAATACCAACCCCACGTCGTGCCGCCGCCGAGCTTCCACTGGTCTCCCTGCCAGGTCTTCAGGGAGGAGTTGGCGCCGATCGGGGCCATCTTGCCGTTGGTCCAGGTCATGGTCTTCTTCGGGTCCACGAGCAGGTCGTGGTCCGGTCCCGTGCTCCAGGCGGTCCATACGCGTCTGCCCGTCTTGATGTCGTAGGCCTCGAGACGCCCGCGCACACCGAACTCACCGCCCGAGATGCCGGTGATCACCTTGTCCTTGAAGACGTGCGGCGCGTTCGTGTTGGTCTCGCCGATCTTGGGGTTGCCGTTCTTGACGGACCAGACGACCTTGCCGGTCTTGGCATCCAGGGCAACCAGGGTGGTGTCGGCCTGCTGCAGGAAGATCTTGCCGTCGCCGTAGGCGAGCCCGCGATTCACGGTATCGCAACACATGACGGGCACGACGTCCGCCGACTGCCGCGGCTCGTATTTCCAGCGGAAGGTCTGGTCCCTGAGATTGACCGCGTAGACGTTGTTGGGAAACGGCGTCTGCAGGTACAGCGTATCGCCGATCACCAGCGGTGAGCCCTCGTGACCGCGCAACACGCCGGTGGACATTGTCCAGGCCACCTGCAGCTTGCCCACATTCCCGGCGTTGATCTGCTTCAGGTCACTCCAACGATGTCCGGCATCGTCGCCCGATTGCGCCGCCCAGTTGTCAGGATCCTTGATCTTCTGGTCGAGATCCGCATCGGCCAGCGCTGCCGCGCAGGACAACGTGAGCAGGCCGGCGGTCAATGCGGTCAATATCAGACGGGATTTGTGTTCCAGTGCCATGATGAATCCACCTCAGTAGGGCTTGGCGGCCGCGGCGCCTGTCGCGGCCACGCGTGCCTGCCCGTCGACCGGTGTAAGGGCCTCGACTGACACGCTGAAGTGCCTGCGGGTCGCCGGAGCCTCACACGCAAGATTGAAGTTGAGTATGCGATCGGGAAGTGCGGCGAGCAGGCCGTCCTTCATCTGCCGCAGCAGCTCGCAGTCGGAGGGCTTGATCGATGCGGGATGCCCGGGCTCGAGACGGATGGTCCGCGGCTCCGCGTTGACGTCGGCCCAGCGTACCTGGGAGCGCTCCAGGGATTGCGGAATGAAAAAGTGCAGTTGGACTTGCGGGGAGTAGGCCACCCGGCCCAGGTTCGCCCCGCATTGGTACGCCAATATTCTTATGTCGGGCCGCGCCCCGATGGCGCGCAGCACGTCACGGAACTTGTACCACAGATCATCACACGAATAGATCCGGGGAAGGTGATCGAAACTGACGATGAGATCATGTGGTGTCCACTGCGCCGGGTGACCGACCGCTGCGGGGGCGGCCGAACCCGGCGTGCCCGCCAGCGCTGTTACAACCAACAACACGCTCGCGAGCACCAACTGCCGAACCTTGTACATAACGAAACAATAGACGTCCCGGGCGTGGACATGGTTCCATGTGCGTCGGCCAGTGTTTCGCAAAACAAAAGTATCTTGTTTTTTAATTGCGGGACGACAGGGTTGGCCGGCACATTGATGAAATAAAATTCAAGGCATTTTCGCGGAGAAATCACGTGGATCGATTGCAGGCGATGCGGGTATTCCTGACTGTCGTGGACCGGGGCAGTCTTTCATCCGCTGCAAGTAGTCTCGGATTGTCGTTACCGACCGTGAGCCGGATCCTGGCGAAGCTCGAGCGCGAGCTCGGGGTCCGGCTGGTGGCCCGCACGACGCGGGGTCTGAGCCAGACCGACGGCGGCCGCCTCTACTACGAGCGTTGTCAGAGGATCTTCGAGGAGCTGCGTGAAGCGGATGCGGCCGTGCAGGATCATTCGAAGTCGCCGGCGGGCGAGCTTCGAGTTACGGCACCCGTGACATTCGGGCGCTATCACGTCGCGCCGGCGCTGGCGGAGTTCCTGGAGCGCCATCCACGCGTTTCCCTTTACCTGTCGCTTTCCGATCACTGCGAGTCATTCACCGACCAGCGGCTGGACCTGGCCATCAGGGTGGCCGTGTTGCACGATCAGAACCTTACAGCGGCACGCCTGGGGTACGTGCAGCGGGTGGTCGTTGGCTCACCAGCGTATTTCAACAGCCACACGCCACCGGCCCACCCGCGCGACCTGCGCCGGCACAATTGCCTGCACTTCACACACTACCTGCGCGCCGAGGATTGGAGTTTTCAGGAGCAGGGCCGGCCCCTGGCGGTGAAGGTGCGCGGCCGGCTGCGGACCAACAACCAGGAAGCCCTGCGCGATGCGGTGCTGGCGGGCACCGGACTTGCTGTCCTGCCCGTCTGGCTGGTGAAGGACGCGCTGGAGGACGGTCGCCTGGTCAGGGTGCTGGCGGAATTCGAACGGCCACGGACGCCGGTACACGCAGTCTTGCCGACTCGTGGTCCTCCGCCTCACAAGGTGCATGCGTTCATCGAATTCCTGGCCGCGCGTTTCCGCGACCAGGGCATTCTCTCTTCGGAGCGGTTGGTGTCGGGGTGAAGCTCACGATGAAAAGATTGCTCAGCCTGGCTTTGCTGTCCCTCGTCGGGCTCTCCGCCTGTGGGGAGGAACCCAACACGCCGCAGTCGCTCGCGGTACGCAACAACAGCATCGTCGCGATGCGTGACGAGCAGGCGTGGGCCCGGGCGCAACAGGTCAATACGATACAGTCCTATCAGGATTACATTCAGAACGAGCCGTCGGGCATCCACCTGGCCGAGGCGAACGACCACATTGCCTCCAGCGAGCGCTCCATTGCGTGGACCGCCGCATCCATGACGGATACCCCGGATGCGCTCGAAGCGTTTTTGCAGAGGTATCCTCAGGGGCCGGAGGCTGACCAGGCGAAAGCGAGGCTCGCGCAACTGACGGGCTACCGGGTGCAGCTCGCGACAGTCCGCTCCGAGAAGCAGGCCGAGAAAGCCCGGGACCGTCTACAGGGGAAGTACGGCGACGTCCTGGGTAGCGTGGACATCGTCCCGGGCTCGGCGCAAGACGTGCTCGTTCTGCGTTCGGCCTCCATGGGGCAGGGCGAGGCGAACAACGCCTGCGCGAAACTGAAGCGCGATCACCTGCCTTGCGAGGTGATCAAGGACGCCAACTCGTAGCTCCCCCGGGAGGCCGTCAACTCCGCGAGCGCTTTGCGCAGCTCCCGCAACCGCGGCGGCTTGCTGAGAACACGGTCGACATTCGCTGGTGCCTCACCCTCGGATAACAGGCGCTCGCCCCAACCCGTCAGCAAGATGATCGGCGTGTCAGGCGAAGATTGCTTCACGCCACGAGCGACAACTCGTCCGTCGACGTGTGGCATTCCCAGATCGGTGATCACCACCGAGATCGTCGATTCTCCACTTTCGGAGACTGACGCCTTGAACAGGTCCAGTCCTTGTTTGCCACCGTTGGCGGTCAGGATGCTGTGCCCGTCCTGCTCGAGTGTCTCGCGCACGGATTTCAACAAGATGGGGTCATCGTCGACCAGCAAGATGCGCAGTCCGGCCGGCGGTGTGAGCGGCACCTCTGGCGCCGGGGCTGCGATCTCGGAGGCCGCGGTGAAGGATAACCGGACGGTAGTGCCCGATCCGGGCGCGCTCTCGATCTCGAGCTCCGCCCCGTGCCGTTGCGTCACTCCGTAGACCATGGCAAGGCCGAGTCCAGTGCCGCGCTCACCCTTCGTGGTGAAGAAGGGCTCGAGGCAACGGCGGCGAGTCTCCTCATCCATACCAACTCCGGTATCGGCGACCTCGACGACAACATGCTCCGCGCCCTCGCGCCGCGTGCGCAGGGTCATCGTGCCGCCCTGGGGCATGGCGTCGACCGCATTGAAGATGAGGTTGGTCAGTGCCTCGCGGATCTCACTCTTGGTCCCCATGAACATGGGCAGGTCGGGAGCAAGTGAGGTCTGCACCTCGATGACGATGCCACGTTGCTGCGGCATGGATTCCCAGCGGGCTCGAGTCAGCTCGACGACCTCCGGAACGAGGGTATTGATATCCAGCACGGCGAGTTGACTTTGGCCGACCCGCTGCCGGTAGAACTCCCGCATGCGCGCAACGGTCTCAGCAACGTCGGCGGCTGCCTGTTGTATCGTGTGCAGATAGCCACGGGCGCGCTCGCTCAGTCCCGGCTCCCGCTCCAGCATCGAGTCCGTATAGAGAGCGATTGGCGAGATGGCGTTGTTGATGTCGTGCGCGATGCCGCTGGCCATCTGGCCGAGCACTCGCAGTCGCTCCTGTTGCATGACCGACTGCTGGGTGTTGCGCAGCTCCTCGTAAGCAGTCTGCAGGGCTCCGTGCAGCTGCGCCTGGTGAGCGGCCAGTGCCACGTGCTCGCTCAGCTGTCGTAGAAACTCGCATTCACCGCTGCTGAAGCTGTTGGGTTGGCGGCGCGCGCTGATGAGTACGCCGAACACCTGGCTCTCGATCTGCAGAGGTGCGGCCACGAGCGAGCGCAGGCCGCCACCCGCCAGGCGTTTCGGGAATGGAAAGTCCAGTCCCTCGATGTCGGGCTCGTAAACGAGCTGGCCGCGGACACAACGTGACAGCCCGTTCTGATCGATCGGGATGCGTGCCTGCTCGGTCATGGACATCCGGCCTGCCAACTCTGTACTGGCGAGGCCTACGGCGATCACGGTGAGTGTCCGTTGCGTCGGCTCGTAGAGGCAGACGCAGCCGAAATCGAGTGGCAGCTCCTCCTCGACCATGCGGATCATGACCTGCAGAATGCTGGCGAGATCCTGGCGCTCGCCGATGGCGCGCGTGATGTGCTCCAACATGTGGAGGCGCTGCA